>CAZCTF010000090.1:0-1547 GCA_964501755.1 uncultured Bdellovibrionales bacterium | reverse complement strand
CCGACGAATTCAACACAAGCACCTACAAGAAGCGCGAGCTCCAGATCTCGGGCGAAGTGGCGCCGATCGATATCGTCGCGTCGGGCGACAAGCTGCCCGTACCGGACGTATCGGTGGACTTCGTCATTTCATCGCATGTACTCGAGCATTTTGCGGATCCGATCGCGGCGCTCCGCGAGTGGTATCGCGTGGTCCGGCCGGACGGCTATGTCTACCTCATCGTGCCGCATATGGAACGCACGTTCGACCGGGACAAGGTGCGGACGACGCTCGCGAGCCTCCAGGCGCGGTATGTCGGGACCGAGACGGTCACGCCCGACCCTGAGACGGGGCACCAGAGCTATTGGGTGACCGAGGACGTCATCGAACTCGTCCGGGGTATCGGGCTCGACTGGGAGCTGGTTGATTTCCAGGACACGGATGATAAAATAGGGAATGGCTTTGCGGTCGTCCTCAGAAAAGGCGGGCTCAGCGCCGATGAGCAGCGGCATATCGACGCCAAGTGGGCCGCTCATCTCGCGAAGCGTCAGGTGCTCACCGAGTCGTTCTTCCGTCCTGGTTCGCCCGTCGGGAGAGCGGTAGAGCTCGTGGGGAACGCGTACCGCGAACTCATTCGGAGCGGGCCGCTTGGTGTGTGGAAGCGAGTGCAGGAATTGATTCGTAAGAAATAAGTATCAACCGTATGGTAGCCAAAAAGACCGCAAAGAAAGCAGCGAAGAAAGGTATCAAGGTTCTCATCACCGGCGGGGCAGGCTTCATCGGGAGCGCGACCGCGCGGGCGCTCATGGACCGGGGCGATACACCGATTCTCATCGACAATTTCAATGACTACTATGACCCGCGGATCAAGGAGGACCGCATCACAAAATTCCTGAAAGACTACAAGGGCCAGTTCAAGTTGTACCGAGGCGATATCCGCGACCGCGCATTTCTCGAGAAGCTCTACAAGAAAGAGCGGCCCGACAAAGTCGTTCATCTCGCGGCAATGGCCGGGGTACGGAACAGTTTGAAGGATCCAGCACTCTATGCCGATGTGAATGTGATGGGGACGACCTACCTCCTCGACCTCGCGGTGAAGTACGGGGTGAAGAATTTCCTCTACGCTTCGTCATCATCCGTCTACGGCAACAACAAGAAATTGCCGTTCGTCGAGACCGACTCAGTCGATACGCCGATCTCGCCCTATGCTGCGACGAAAAAAGCGACCGAACTGATGGCTCATGTCTATAGCCATATCCACGGGATGCCGACCACAGGGCTGCGCTTCTTCACGGTCTATGGGCCGTGGGGCCGGCCGGACATGGCACTCTTCACCTTTACCCAGGACATCATCGCGGGACGGACGATCAATGTCTATAACTATGGCAACATGACGCGGAACTTCACCTATATCGATGACATCGTTTCCGGCGTATTGACCTGTCTCGATGCCAATCTCGCCTGTGCAGTGATGAATATCGGCGGTGACAAGGAAGAGAAGCTGACCCGTTTCATTGAAGTGATCGAGGAGAATGTGGGCAAAGTCGCCAAGAAAAAAATGATGCCGA
>CAZCTF010000089.1:0-1699 GCA_964501755.1 uncultured Bdellovibrionales bacterium | reverse complement strand
CCTGTTTGGCGCTGCCACCGGCCGAGTCTCCCTCGACGATGTAGAGCTCGCTCCGACTTGCATCCTTGCTCGAGCAATCAGCGAGCTTCCCCGGGAGTGTCATACCCTCGAGCGCGCCTTTCCTTATGACCGCATCTTTGGCAGCGCGCGCCGCGATCCGAGCGCGGACCGTCAGGACGCATTTGTCGATGATGGCGCGCGCATCGGACGGATGCGTCTCGAGGTAATCGGCGAAGGCTTCCGATACGACGGTCTGCACCGCGCCGCGGACTTCAGAGTTATTGAGTTTGTCTTTGGTCTGGCCTTCAAACTGTGGATTGGCAAGCTTCACCGAGACAACGGCCGTCAGGCCTTCGCGCAGGTCCTCAGCGGAAAAGGTTCCCTCTTTCTCTTTGATGAGATTATTCTTCTTGGCGTAGTCGTTCAGAACGCGGGTCAGCGCCATCTTGAAACCGGTCACATGCGTACCACCGCCTGGGTTCACGATGTTATTGGCGAAGCAGAACATGTGCTCCTTGAAGCTGTCCGTGTACTGAAGCGATGCTTCGACATAGATATCATCGACGGTCTTCTCAACATAGAACGGCGTCGAGTTCTTCATCTCCTTGCCGCGGTTCAGGAACTTCACGAACGAGATGATACCGGAATCAAAATAGAAACCATGACGAACAGCGAGGTGCTCGTCCGTATCGGCTAGCACCTTGCGCCGGTCCTCACAGAGGATCTTTACGCCCTTCGTCAGGAAAGCCTGGTAGCGCAGGTATTCGAGGATTTTCGTCCAGCTGTACGCAATCTCGGGAAAAATCTCTGGATCGGCCTGAAACGCAACCGTCGTCCCCGTCTCGTCTGACTTACCAATCGGTTTCACGCTCGCTTTCGGTTTGCCCTGCTTGAATTCCTGAAACCAAATCTTGCCCTCACGTTTGACCGTCACTTTGGTCGAGACGGAAAGTGCGTTCACGACCGACACACCGACACCGTGGAGACCACCAGAAATCTTGTACCCGTCGCCACCGAACTTACCGCCCGCATGGAGGATGGTGAGCACGGTTTCAAGTGTTGATTTTTTGGTTTGCGGATGGATATCAACCGGGATGCCACGGCCATTATCCGTCACCTCGATCCAATTTTCCGGGAGCAGCCGCACAACGATATCGGTCGCATGACCAGCCATCGCTTCATCGATCGAGTTATTCACCACTTCCCAGATGAGGTGATGCAGTCCCTCGGGCGAGGTTCCGCCGATATACATACCCGGGCGCTTCCGCACCGGATCAAGACCCTCCAGAACCTGGATGGATTTAGCGCTATAATTGTCTGCTGCTTTCGGTTTAGCCATAGCGAGGAATTTAGACAGTGGAGCGTTGAAATTGCCGGACCGTGAATTCGATGAGGAGCACGAGAGCGAGTGCGAGGAGCGCGAGCCACCAGGCCAGATACCCGAGAAACTGGGCGAGTGCCATCCCAGCAACATACAGACCGAGGAAAAGCCCTTGGCGGAACGCGCTCAGGACATAGACCTCTGCTGCCCGCTCATCCAGAAAGCGTCGAGCAAGGGAGATGAGCCCAAGCGCGAAAAGTGCCGCAACGAACAATGCCAGGGAGAGGAAAAATACTCCCTGACCTGCGACAGTGAGGGTCACCGGATCGACTCCAAAAATGAAAACGCCGAGGACGCCGAGGGCCGCGAGCGCGAGGA
>CAZCTF010000088.1:0-1705 GCA_964501755.1 uncultured Bdellovibrionales bacterium | reverse complement strand
GCATACCGACTGTACGCTATCGAGCACTTAGAGTAGTGTCAGACTTTCTCCAGTGGCAATATTGAACGCATCCCGTCCTATGAGTCCGGATTTGAACGCAGCAATCGCATCCACCAAATCGTCCACAGAGATATAGTCACGTTCTTGATATCCATCACCATTGACCCGAAATACTTCGGTTGAAGCGGCGAGAAGCCGATTCATGATGAGAGAAACAAACCCCCGACTACGGGTATCTCCAAAAACATTGGACAGTCTCAGAATACCAAGCTGGTGTTGCGAAGCGAGATGGTTCTTTAAGAAATCCTCATTCTCCAGTTTGTGCTTGGCATATACTTCGACTGGTCGAGGTAGATCGGATTCTTGTGCAGGAATTTCGGAGTCGCCATAGACAAGTGCTGTCGAGGCATACAGTACCTTCATCGGTTCTACTTGGGCGTTCGCAAGGTCGATAGTGGCTCGGAGCGCACGCCGATCGGCCACGGGATCAAAATTCGGACCTACTTGTCCTATTAAGATGATGAGAGCGTCCGTCCGGGGAAGCGAAAATCCAGCAATAGTTTCGGGTTTTTCAAAATCGATCGGGACGAAATCCGCGTCCAACATTTCCCCAGTTGATTGATGCCGAGACACATTCAACACCCGTTCACCCGTAGCTACGAGGTACCTGCCAAGCCGAGTGCCAATGAATCCAGAGCCACCAATCAGTATCGAATCGTAGTGTTCAAGCATACAACAAAAAAGCTTTTACAAAGCCATTATTGGTAGTATACTGCCATATATGTCCACCGAGCAAGTGACGAAACGCGAGGCGCCAAGACCGTTTATCGGAGTCCCGATTGTTATGGTTTTTTTCACTGTTGGATCCTGGCTAGCGCTCCTCGTTCCGTTTTTTCAGGGTCCAGACGAACAGATCCACTACGCTACCCTCCAGCATTGGGCAGAGCCAGAGGAAAAGACCTGGCCAATCACTGAACACCGAGAATTCAACCAGAGCGACGATGTGCGTACGTACCGCCTCTCCGAGGAGGTTCGGGAAACCGCTCATCAAATGCAGTTTGACGAGATCAAATGGCAACCCACTAACACCCAGTCTTTCTCTACCGATCGAGACGGACCGAAAGAAAGCGAGATCCTGGAAAATGATTGGAAACGATATATTGACACCTATCCAGCCAACACTTCAGGAGCGTGGTCGCTGTATTATTGGATGGGATCAGGCATTGAATCTTTTTTTGCTGGTCACTCGATATTCGATCGACTTTTCTTTACCCGCCTACTATCGGTTTTCCTCGGGGCACTCGTTGTTTTCATGGCCTTTGCCAGCGCACGGCAGCTCAACTGGTCGCCCGCCCTGGCTACCCTGTTTGCCGCACTCGTCGCTTTTCAACCGATGCTGCTCGCGACGAGTGCGGTCATCAATATCGATATTCTTCTCGTCCTGGCTTTCTCGTTTTTCTTCTATGGAGCAGCACTCTGGATCACTGCTGGGCCGACCACTCGCTCAGTTTTCTTCACTCTTGCCGCGATGCTCATCGGGGTCTTTACCAAAGGTCCAGGCATCATATTGATCGGCCTTCTCTTTGTACTCATACTGTTTTCCCTCTATCGTCGCTACGGCACGCGATGCCGAGACTTCTTTCCCTACTGCCTCTTGGCCGGATTCGTCATGGTGAGTCTTTTCTTCATCTTCACTCCGGCCCAT
>CAZCTF010000087.1:0-1752 GCA_964501755.1 uncultured Bdellovibrionales bacterium | reverse complement strand
GGAACCCTGAATGCCGTCCGGCGCACAGCCGCTGGCGTCTACGAGACCGCCACATTTCCCATCGAATCCCCGAAGCGATTTGAACCTCTCGTGGAACCCGAATTCGTCCTTCAGGAGGACTAGGCCAGCGCTCATTTTGCCACATTTTTACTATACTCCTGCGCGGTTTGTGATAGAATCATAATCAACGTTTTACAATTTTTAGCTTCTCTCATAGGGTTCATATCCGGGAGGGTAGTCGACAGTTGTCTATTGGCAGTGCCAGCGCGAATGTCGGTTTTTACATGGATGGGTCATCCCTTGCCGTGGTTTCCGGCAGATCCCAGGGCGCTTCGGTGAAGATCGATGGATTCGTGGAGTCGGAGGGAAGTTATGCCCTCGAAGCATCACCTGAATCCAAGCAGCGGATCTTGGACGAGATCAATCAAGCCTTGCGTCGCTCGGGCATCAAATCCAAGTCGGTCCGCCTGACCATGCCCGGCGATGCGTCGATCACGAGACATTTTCATCTGCCTATCCTTCCCAAGAAAGAAGAGAGGAATGCCGTGCGCTTCGAGGCGCAGAAGTACATCCCGTTCGAGGTGAAAGATCTTCTCTATGACTATGACTCCTATCCCAGCCCCGATAAGAAACGTCAAACGATCGTCTTCTTCGCATGCAAGAAACAGCGCGTCGAGGCGCTGGAGACGCTCTTTCAGTTGGGTGGGCTAAAGATCGGCTCGGTCGAGTTGGCCTGTCAGTCGCTAGCCCGCGCGTATCACCGCCTGAAAGGATCTTCATCCGACGGCCCCTCGCTCGTCATCGCCGCCAATGCCGACAAGACCGCCGAGATCGTCATCCAGAAATCGGGGGCCGTGCTCACCACCCGGCATCTGTCGATGGCCTTTGCCGCCGACGGCACGACGCTCGATATCCCGCAGTTCGTCTCCGAGGTGCGCATCTCGCTGGACTACTTCAAGGATACGTTCGGCCATCTGAATGTCGAGAAGATCTTCGTGGTCTCTCCGTTCCCGGGGAACGTCGAGTCGCTCTCTCAGGCGCTGGAGAAAGAATTCGGCCTTTCTATCTCGACCGGATCGCTCTGCATCCAGGCGAAGCTGGCGGGCGTGCCAGGTTCCGCTGCGCAGGGAGCCGCCTTGACCTCCGCGTCCAAGAACGAGCGCCGCATCAACCTCAAATCGTCCGAGGCTCAAGCGGCACCCGTCCTCACCTGGGAGGAGGAACAAAAGAAGCTTCAGCAACTCGTGACCAAGGAGATCGCCGTCATCGCCGCGACCCTGGCTCTCATCTTCTTCGTGACGGGCTCCCTCGTGGGAGGGCAGCGACAGAAGCTCAATGCCGCGATGTCCAAATTCCCCAAGTCAAAGTCCGTCAGCCTCACGGAGAAGGTGGATGTCCTGAAGAAGAAAGAAGCGGAGTCCCGACAAAGGCTCGCATTTATGAAGTCATTCTTGGGTGTGCGCGTCTATTTTACGCACAAGTTAAGCCGCCTGGCGGAGCTCACGGGGGACCATCTCTTGCTGACACAACTGTCTTACAGCGACGCCATCTCGGAGAGCGGTCGGTCGGTACCGACCTTACGGATCGACGGGATCGTGATCAAGGCGGATGAAGGCGCGGAACTCAACATGGTCAACGACTACGTGGGAAGTCTGAGAGCGGATCCCGACTTCATGGCCGGGTTCACCGATGTGGTCATCCAGTCGACCAAACGCGGCCAGTATCGAAACCAGCAGAAGCTTCGCTTTACGA
>CAZCTF010000086.1:0-1841 GCA_964501755.1 uncultured Bdellovibrionales bacterium | reverse complement strand
GAAGCCAGATGCTCTAATCCACTGAGCTACGAGCGCATAGCCTTCCTTTTGTAGCCCGAAAACGTCCATCCGTCAAAGTCATTTCTTGAATTCGAGGATAGGGCGGAGCGATGCACCGTTCATCGCGGCCGGTCGTGAGATACCGAAGATATCGAGGATGGTCGGTGCGATGTCGGACAGGAGGCCGTGCACCTCATTCTGCTCGCGGACCATTTCGGCCGAAGTCTTTTCACGGTGATTGGTTGGCGTGATATACCACAGTGGAATCGGATTGGTGGAGTGTTCGGTATCGCGCTCGCCAGTCTGGAGATTGGTGACCTCCTCAACGTTCCCGTGGTCGGCCGTGATCATCAACGCTCCGCCGACGGAGAGAATCCCAGGGATGAGCCGCGATAGGCTTTTATCGGTCGCCTCGACCGCTTTGATGGATGCCTGTTCATTTCCGGTGTGACCAACCATATCTGGATTGGCATAGTTCACGAGGATGAAGTCGTAGATATTTTCCTGGATCTTCCTGAGGACGGTTTCAGTCACCTCCGGGGCGCTCATCTCCGGCTGCTCGTCAAAGTGAGCAACCGTCGGCGAAGGGATAAGGATGCGATCTTCACCAGGAAAAGCCTCTTCATTGCCGCCATTGAAGAAGTACGTCACGTGCGCATACTTTTCAGTTTCGGCGATGCGAAGCTGGCGCATCCCAGCCTTGGAGAGTGTCTCACCGAGACTGTCGTGGACTTCCTCGGGCGGGAAAGCAATGTGAACAGGGAGATCCTTCTCGTATTCGGTCAGGGTGACGAAATGAAGGTCGAGTTTTTTCTCACGGTTGAAACCGTCGAAATCCGGCAGGACGAACGCCTTGGTGATTTCGCGCGCTCGGTCTTCGCGGAAGTTGAAGAAGATCACGGCATCGCCATCTTTGATAGTGGCGACTGGCTGGCCGTTTTTCTCGATGATGGTAGGTTCGATGAATTCATCGTTGATATTCTTGGTGTACGACTGTTCGATGTGGAGGAGTGGGTCATTGGTCCGCTCGCCGACGCCTTTTGTCAGCATGAGGTAAGCTTTCTCGACGCGATCCCAGTTATTGTTGCGGTCCATCGCATAGTGGCGGCCGATGAGGCTCGCAATCTCGCCGACGCCGACGAGTTTCAGTTCGCGCTGAAATTCATGAATATGCCCGATACCCGACGTCGGTCCCGAATCGCGTCCATCCATGAACGCGTGGACGGCGACTCTGGTGAGACCTTGCTCTTTAGCGAAGCGGAGGAGGGCGAGGAGATGGTCTTTATGAGAGTGAACAGCGCCAGGGCTGATCAGACCCATGAGGTGGAGCGTTGAGTCGTTCTTCTTCACAGTGTCGACAGCCTCGATAAAAGTCGGATTGGTATTGAAGCTACCATCTTGGATAGCAAGTGCAATGCGCGGCATGTTCTGATAGATGATGCGTCCGGCGCCCATGGTCATGTGGCCGACTTCAGAATTGCCGGCAGTATTCCAGGGAAGGCCGACCGAAATCCCCGACGCCTGGAGTGTCGTCATCGGGTAGTAGCGGTTGAGCTTGTCAAATGTCGGGAGTTTGGCTTCCCGGATCGGATTGCCTTGGGTTGTATTGGAAATGCCCCAGCCGTCGAGGACTATGAGGACGAAGGGTCGAAACATATTGTGAGAGATGTCTTTTTATTATTTTTTTGGCTTTCTAGAGCGTAGTATACCAGTTCTTTCCTTTTGACAATAGCCGGATCGAGGAGTACTATGACGGTGCAGATACTAATCCTCAATTCGCTCCCCCCGTGTCGCTTTTACCGGTTGGTACCGAAGAAGCAGTTGCTATGATCACTCGGATT
>CAZCTF010000085.1:0-1963 GCA_964501755.1 uncultured Bdellovibrionales bacterium | reverse complement strand
CCAGCCGGAAATTCGTGCTTTCTCCTCGGGCGTTGTGCGCAGGCCGAGCTTCGTGCGCCGCCACAGGATATCGTCGGCCGTGCGAGCCCACTCGTTGGCGACCAGGTAGGCTGCCTCGCTCTCAGACAAATCCGCGCCGAGCATCTGGCCCGTCGCCGTCTTCAGAGCGAGATTTTCATGCTCCAATCCGACCGGTCCAAATTCGAACGCCAGTCGAATGAGCTCGAGGCGGAAATCCGAACCCTCGAACGCTCGCTCAATGAGAAGCAGCTCGAGCTTGATGACCGGAAAGCGGACCGCAACCGCATGATTCAGAAGATCCAGGATGTAGACGCCGAAATCCTTCGCGTGAAGCGCTCGTCCTATAAACGATAGCCTCGTTCCCTATGAAGACTGATGCCTTCGTCACTATCGTGATGGCCGAGATTGTGAAGAGTCCAGATGTCACGGATACAAGTTTTTTGCGCTCCTCCGTGCGTGCGATTGGTCGGAAATTCGAGTCTCGTGCGATCGATATCCCAGGTGCTTTGTCCGAGCTCGAACGGTTATTGCCTTGGCAGCTATCCCGTGATATCAAGAAGAGTATCGAAAAAGCTCTCCGTTAAGACTGATCGTATGCAAACTCACGAGCTTCGAAAGGAGTATTTGGAATTTTTTCAGCTGAAAGGCCACTCGATTGTCCCCTCGGCGCCGCTCGTACCCGAAAACGACCCTTCGGTTCTCTTCAATACAGCGGGGATGCAACCGCTCGTCCCATACCTCCTCGGAAAGCCCCATCCGATGGGGAAGCGCATCGCTGACGTCCAGAAATGCGTCCGGACAGGCGATATTGATGATGTTGGTGACGACACACATCTGACATTCTTCGAAATGCTCGGAAATTGGTCGCTCGGTGACTATTTCAAGCAAGAATCGATTCAGTGGTCGTGGGAATTTTTGACCGATCCGAAGTGGCTCGGACTTTCCCCGAACATGCTCTCGGTAACCGTTTTTGAAGGCGATCACAATGCTCCGCGTGATGATGAATCAGCGGGCGTGTGGCGCTCCCTGGGCGTTCCAGATGACCGGATAGCGTATCTGTCAGCTGAAGACAACTGGTGGGCAGCCGGACCGACGGGGCCTTGTGGACCGGATACGGAAATATTCTATTGGGTTGGCACCGGTGAACCTCAGGGAAATAAGGGGTCGCATCCCAAAGAGTGGATGGAGATCTGGAACAATGTGTTCATGCAATACAACCGAGTCGATGCAAACACCCTTGAAAAGCTTCCTGCGCCTTGCGTTGATACGGGTATGGGACTCGAACGCACGATCGTGACACTTAATGGTCTCAAACATGTCTACGAGACGGATGCTTTTGCTGATGTCCTTGAAGTGATTCGGAATACAGTTGGTGACGATCGCTATACAGAGCGTTCGGCGCGTATCATTGCTGATCACCTACGGGCGGCAACACATATCATCGCTGATGGTATTGTGCCGAGAAATGTCGATCAGGGCTACATCTTGCGCCGCCTCATTCGCCGCGCGATTCGAGAATTCTACAAAATGGGACATGAGGC
Source organism: uncultured Bdellovibrionales bacterium (assembly GCA_964501755.1). Lineage (GTDB taxonomy): Bacteria > Patescibacteriota > Minisyncoccia > Moranbacterales > UBA1568 > SSEF01. Next base: position 401 of record CAZCTF010000085.1, on the reverse strand, counting down.
GCCGGTTGTGGCAACAATAGCGGCACTCTTCATTGCGAAATTCGAGGGCGTCTATGAGTCCGTCAGAGAAAATAAAGAGCGCATTATCGAAGAATTGAATCGGGAGGAAGCAAAGTTTCGCTCGACCCTTTCAAAGGGCATAAAAGAGTTAGAGCGCCGGACGGGAGAAGGTTCGCTTTCAGGAAAAGATGCTTTTGATTTGTTTGCGACGTATGGCTTCCCTCTTGAAATGACTCAGGAATTGGCAGTCGAACAGGGTCTCACCATCGATGAGGCGGCGTTCCGTGAAGAGTTCAAAAAACATCAGGATCTCTCACGAACAGCGGCGGCCGGAAAATTCAAAGGAGGTCTGGCGGATCATAGCCCCAAGGTGACGGCCTACCATACCGCGACGCACCTCA
>CAZCTF010000084.1:0-1979 GCA_964501755.1 uncultured Bdellovibrionales bacterium | reverse complement strand
AGGTCTTTGGTTATGGCGGCGACAGCGAACTTAGCGTGAAATCCGGAACAATCGGTGTGGGCGCTGCCGTTGCTCCGTCGATTGAGCCAGGCACCAATGTGACCAAAGTGAACGTGACACTAACGTATGAAATCCGTTAGAAGGTCTGGTGTCTGATATAAATAACTGTCGTTACGTTCGATTTCGTGAAAATAACTTAAAAAAACACTCCGGTCAGGAGCGTTTTTCGTTATGGCCAATCATGGTATCATGAGGAGACCTAATTTGTTGTATGATGTTATGAACCTGTACGATTCTTCGGTACCTGTGTATATCAAGATGCTTGAAAACCTTGCCGGTATTCTCGAGAAAGCCATGGTCTGGGCAAAAGAAGAGGGAAAGATTGATGGAGAAGTGCTTCAGGCAAGACTCGCACCCGACATGTTCCCACTTGTTCGTCAGGTCCAGATCGCTTCAGACAATGCCAAGTCGATCTCGGCCCGTTTAGCCGGGGAAGGGCCGCCAAAGATGGAGGATACCGAATCAACCCTCTCTGAACTCATTGAGCGAACACGTAAAACAGTCACGTATCTCAAAACGATCGATCCGGCAAAGTTTGATGGCGCAGAGAGCCGGCACATTCCATTCCCGTACGTGCCGGATACGTATCTCCTTGGCGAGGAGGCGCTCCTTCAGTCCTACTTTCCGAATTTCTTCTTTCATCTGACGACGGCGTACGATATCCTCCGGAACCAGGGGATGCCGCTCGGCAAAGCTGACTTCATTGGTGCGTTGCCGCTCAAACCCAATGAAAAAAAATGACTTATGGCATCTGCACTTTCAATCAAAGGACTCAAGAAGACTTATGGAAACGGTGTCGCGGCGCTGAAAGGTGTCAGTCTTGAGGTGGAAGAAGGTGACTTCTTCGCACTGCTTGGTCCAAACGGTGCCGGTAAGACAACGCTTATTGGCATCGTGTCCGGACTCGTCAACAAGGATATTGGTGAGGTGAAAATCGGCAATCTATCAATCGATGAGGAGCCGGCCAAGGCCAAACTCCATGTCGGCGTGGTGCCGCAAGAATTCAATTTTGGCATCTTTGAGAAGGTCGAGGATATCGTTGTCGATCAGGCAGGCTACTATGGCATCCCGCGGAAACGTGCACTGGTCGCAGCTGAGAAGTATCTGAAGCAGCTGGGGCTCTGGGAGAAACGGCATGAGCAAGCACGTTCACTTTCTGGTGGTATGAAACGTCGGCTCATGATCGCGCGTGGTCTCATCCATGAGCCACGACTGCTCATTCTCGATGAACCGACAGCGGGCGTGGATATCGAGCTCCGGCGCGGCATGTGGGATTTCCTGCGCGGCCTCAATGATTCCGGCGTGACGATCATCCTCACAACCCATTATCTCGAGGAGGCAGAACAGCTCTGCCGTCATGTTGCTATCATCAATCAGGGCGAGATTGTGGAGCGGGGCGAAATCAAGGCGCTCCTCGCCTCAATGGAGGAGGAGACGTTTGTCTTCGACCTCGGCAGTGATGTTACTTCTGATGGTGTTGCGAAGCTACAGCCATTTCGAGTGTCAGTCGGTGACCGTTCAGTCGAGCTCACGCTAACCAAAGAACATACCCTCGATAAGGCAATTCTTGCACTCCACGGTCTTGGGCTCGAAGTGAAGAGTCTTCGGAATAAGACAAACCGGCTCGAAGAATTTTTCGTCCAGAAGACCGGAAAAACTAATAAATCCTGACCGTCATGAACCCCTCCGAACTTTGGGTCGCCTACGTCACGATCGTCCGCAAGGAAGCCCTCCGTTACCTGCGAGTCTGGTCACAGACGCTGCTCCCGCCCGTTGTCACGATGTCGCTCTACTTCATCATCTTCGGTGGTTTCATCGGTTCTCAGATTGCGCCAATCAGCGGCTATACCTACATGGAATTCATCGTACCCGGACTCATCATGATGTCGGTTATCATGAGTTCGTTCATGCATACGGTC
>CAZCTF010000083.1:0-2363 GCA_964501755.1 uncultured Bdellovibrionales bacterium | reverse complement strand
GATCTTACCGGCATTGTAGAGCTCGAGCGTCATCTTCAGGCTATTGCCCGCGTCGAGGAAGCCCGCCGTCGTGTGGATGATGAGACCGAGGCGGCCGAGCGAGCTCTTACCCTCGAGCCGGCCGACGAGTCGCTCCGAGACACCTGTCTCTTCGAGGAGGACGCCGAGCGCGAACTCGCCGGGATGCAGAATGAACGGCTCATCCGGAGCGATATCGATCTTCTTCATGAGGTCCGCCGGGATATCGCGCGGATCGATGGCGAAGTGACGATTGATATCGAAGATAAGGAAGTGCCGATCGAGGTGCACGTCATAGGAAGCCGGTTGGAGGCACTCTCCCTTGTACGGCTTGATGGTGATCTGTCCGGCGGCTCGCTCCTTCTTGATATCGCGGTCTGAGAGGATCATAGGCTAGCTGTTAGCTGATAGCGTATAGCTTTTAGTTCCGAAAAACAAGATACACTCCAGTATACAAAAAAGCCCGCCGGATGGCGAGCTTCGTTGATGTACGTTATTTCGTGATGGCGAGACCCGGGCCCATCGTCGAGGAGAGCGTCATCGAAATGATGAAGCGCCCCTTGAGACCCTCTGGCTTCCCCTTCTGGATCGCATCGATGAACATAGTGATGTTTTCCTCGAGCGCCGATGCCGCGAACGAGAGTTTGCCGACGACCTGATGGATATTGCCGGTATCGTCGTTCTTGTAGCTCGCTTTCTTCCCCTTCTGGAGCATCTCGACCGCCTCACCGATCTTCTGGGTGACGGTTTCGTTCTTCGGACTGGGCATCATCCCTTTTGGTCCGAGGATCTTGGCAACAGTCGCGAGCTTCGGCATCATTTCCGGAGTCGCGAGGACGAGGTCAAAAGAACCGCCCGGATTCGCCTTACCACTCTTGATGTCGGCGATGAGCTCTTCACCACCAGCGAGGGTGGCACCCGCGTCCTGTGCTTCTTTCAATTTGGTCGAAGTCACAACAGCCACTTTCTGAGTGCGGCCGGTGCCATGCGGCAAGACGACCGTCCCGCGGACGTTCTCATCGCTCTTCTTGGACGAAATGCCGAGCTTGAAATGCATCTCAACTGATTCGTCGAACTTGGCTACCTTGTTCGCCTGGAGGAATGCAACCGCCTCGGCAATCGTATAGCTCTTGCCGGGCTCGATCTTCTCAAACACGCTCGTGTACTTCTTTCCGTGCTTCATATGATTTCGTGGTAGTAATGCTCGTACGAGCTCCCACAATTATGACAATTAGTTACCGTTGGAACTGAGGTTTGTTTTCCAGCGCATCAGGTCGTCACGCCGCGCTTTGTTCCCCTGTTCGACTGCCTTGTCGACTTCGCTCGACAGATAGCCGAGAGCGGCTTTGACATCGCCCGTAGCGAGCGCTTTCTCCGCGATAGCCGCCGGATGCTCTTCATCTCCGCGAGCTTCCCGACTGAGAAACTCGCCGAGTCGCCGGGCGAAACCCTCAAACCTCCGTCTTGCGTCCTCCTTCTTCTTTGCGTCTATCGCCTCAAAATCTGGGAGAGGATACAGTTCCATAGCGCGTCAGCTTGAATATTTTTCTTACCCCTCGATCTTTATCCCCATCGAGCGGGCAGTACCCTTGATGATGTTCACCGCGGCGTCCACATCGTTCGCGTTCAGATCACAGAGCTTCTTTTCGGCGATCTCACGGACCTGGGCCTCGGTGATGGCGCCAGCCTTGTCTTTGAGCGGGTTCGCGGCGGCCTTCTCGATTTTCGCCGCTTTCTTCAGGAGGTCAGAGGCCGGCGGGGTCTTCATCACAAAGGTGAAGCTGCGGTCCTCGAAGATGGTAATCTCCACCGGGATGATGTCGCCCATCATCTCGCGGGTAGCCTCATTGTACTTCGAGCAGAAGTCCTGGATATTGAGCCCGTGTGGTCCGAGGGCCGTACCGACTGGCGGAGCCGGGGTGGCCTTGCCGGCCGGGATCTGGAGCTTCACGATCGCTTTGATTGCTTTCGCCATACTTGTCGTTGAGTCTGCGAAACGCTCCAAATATGAGCGCCCCGCAGTTTTTCATTAATCTAATACATCACTTACTCTGACTGAGCCGCAGGCGTTTCCGAGAAGCTCATCCACCGAATGATACCAGTGTCTGACGGAAATGCTGCGGGGGTCATTCATGGGTACTAATCTTTTTTTATCTGGAGGAAGTCGAGCTCCACCGGGGTCTCGCGACCGAAGATGGAGACCAGCACCTTCACCTTCCCCTTCTCGTCGTCCACTTCCTGGATCTTGCCTTCGAAGTTCTTGAACGGGCCGTCGACGATGCGGACGCTCTCGCCGATCTTCACGTCGATCTTGTACTTCGGCTCAGCGACACCCATGCGTTTCT
>CAZCTF010000082.1:0-2431 GCA_964501755.1 uncultured Bdellovibrionales bacterium | reverse complement strand
TTGGCAGCCTCTTCCGGAGTGGACATCTCGACGAACCCGAAACCGCGTGAGCGGCCCGTAGCCCGGTCGATAATGATCTTCGTAGAGACAACCGAACCGGCCTGCGAGAAGGCGACCTTGAGGTCCTCTTCCGTAGAGCGGTACGGGATACCACCGACGTACAGACGTGTCGACATAGTGTAAAACTCTCTAGTTATGCAATCTATGTAAGACGACCTTCTGGCTTCATTCACGTAACTGGCTGGTCTTTTGACAGACCGACACCGTACACGCCGAAATTCCGACCGAGAAAACCTTACTGTTGCACTTAGACCATAGCATGAACAAGCCTTAAAGGCAATACCTACCGCCCGTGCTACAATTGGAGTGGAAAAGTAAATACTAACCATTTCCGTATGCAGAAAACAACGCATTTCGCGGTGTCTCGGGACAAGAACGGCGGGTATCGATGGAAACTCATCGGAAGAAACGGTGAGTCCGTCGCAACTGGCGAAAGCTACAAGACGCGGCGCGCGATGATGAATGCCATCACAAATCTCCGTAACTGGGCCGCCACTGATCGGATCGAGGAACCAAAAGCCAAGAAGGTCACGAAGAAAGCTGCGAAAAAGACAAAGGCTGCCTAAGTTCCCAAAGGCGATAGAAGCGCCCTACGGGGCGTTTTTTATTGGGCAATGAGTTCGCGAAGAACTGGGGCAAGACGAGCCGCGATCTTCTCATAGCCACGGTCATTTGGATGGATTGCATCGCTCATGAGTGCTGGATCCCCGAAAATACCCTTGAGGACGTCCTCGAGATAGGCAGACTCGGTTTCTTCAGCGAGCGCCTTGTAACGGTCATCAGCTCCCCCGCCGATGATACCGCTTCGGACACCGATTATGATGACAGCCGCCCCGTCGGACTGAAATGAAGCAATAATTGATTTCAAGTTCGCAAAGGTCTCATCGCGCGGCACTTTCTGGAGAAAATCATTGCCGCCAAGGAGAACGAGGACAAGCCGCGGATGTTCGGCAACGGCACCTCTCACACGCAGAAGCCCCTGCCGAGTCGTATCGCCCGCCACTCCGTAGTTCAGAACTGGCTCGCCGAGATCTTTCGCTAAAAGTGCTGGAAGGTCATATCCTAGTGTTGCCCCGACACCCTCGACCAGACTGTCTCCAAAGAAAAGAATCGGGCCCGTCGCCCGAAGCGGAACATTCTTCACCGGTCCAGCGTTCGAGAGAAAGTACCAGAGTAGACCCATTGAGAACGCTCCGACGATACCGATGATGATCCACTGACGCATAATAAATAGTTATCGTTCTTCGTCTGGTATGAATCGAAGTGCCGCCCCATTCATGCAGTACCGCAGTCCTGTCGGTGCCGGACCATCATTGAAAACGTGGCCGAGATGTCCGCCTGCGGTTGAAAGGACTTCTGTTAGTTCTGTGAAAAAACTGTTGTCGGATCGTTCGATGACGGCACCAGGACGGATCGGACGAGTGAAGCTCGGCCACCCCGTACCAGAGTCGAACTTGTCTTCAGAGCGGAAGAGCGGTTCACCTGTATCAGCAGCGACATACACACCCGAACGTTTCTCGTTATTGAGCGGGCTTGAATACGGACGCTCGGTTCCGCCCTCACGAAGAATCTCGTACGCTTCGGGTGAAAGCTTGGCGCGCCACTCGTCCTCGGACTGCGGTGCCGCCTGCGATAGGGTCTGGCGCTCGGCCTGATCATTCGACTTTCCCTGCCGCCAAAAGAAAAGCCCGGCGAGGACAGCTGCCAAGAGCCCAAAGAAGAGGAATAGTTTCCGAGAGAAGTGATCCATACTCCTATGATAGCATTCCGTCAGCGCGCGGGCTGGCTAGGAGCGCAGGCCTCGGCCGGTCTTGAAAAGATACCAGGTATAGACAAAGAGGCCGACCGTGAGCGTCAGAAGTAACCCAGCGGCAAACGTCACTGAAACGTCAGAGACGCCGAGAAAGCCGTAACGAAAGCCGTTTACCATGTAGAGGATCGGGTTCCAGTGCGAGACCGACTGCCAGAAGGGCGGCAACATCGTAATCGAGTAAAAGACCCCGCCGAGATACGTGAGCGGCGTCAGGACGAAGTTCGGCACAATTGAAATGCCGTCAAAACTGTTCGCAAAGACGCCATTCAGAAGACCAACCATTGAGAATAGTACAGACGTAAGGAGGGCGAAGAGAAGCATGATGCCAGGATGTGCCATCGTGACATTGGTGAAGAAACTCGCCACCACCATGACCAGGGTCGCGATTGTCATTCCACGCAAAACGCCGCCAGAGACATAACCGGCGATGACGACTGGATACGGCGTCGGCGAAACCATGATCTCCTCGATTGTCTTTTGGAATTTGGCGAAATAGAAAGACGAGACCGTATGCATGAACGAGCTCATGATAACCGACATCATGATGAGTCCGGGTAC
>CAZCTF010000081.1:1860-2469 GCA_964501755.1 uncultured Bdellovibrionales bacterium | reverse complement strand
CGCCCTGGAGGAGCGTGAAGAGCGTCGTGATGAGATCGCCGACGATCGTCACCGCCGCCGCCAGGAGGACGAGGTACGTCAGCCACTTCGAGAGTTTCGACTCGGCCCGGCCCTCATCCTCGCGGAACTTGCGGAACCAGAGGCGCATCGCGAAATAGTAGAGCGGGAACCCGATGAGAAGCGCCGCGATCGAATAATGGATCGTGCTTGTGGCACTGGCGAGTGAATAGTAGTTCATCGCGTCGAGCGCATCGGGAAACGACAGATTGATAATCTGGTAGTACAGTGTGCCAATTGCCGTCGCGACGATACCGAGGAGGATGAATGAGAAGAAATTGATGACGACATCGACAGTCGAGGCTTTCTTCGAGAGCGAGGGTCGATTACCTTCAGTCGGCACGGGCGCGCCGAGCGCGACCACGCCAGCACGGAACGCGGCCTCGGCCTCATCCTCGGTCCAACCAATCGTGACGAGCTCTTCTCTCACCTCCGTCTTTCCGGCACCGGCACGGATGCGATCCACGACATAATGCGATAATTTATCGGTCTCCATAAAAAAGCCTGAGGAATTACATCCCTGGTATTGTACCACTCCCAATAAGCCACTAT
>CAZCTF010000081.1:0-1850 GCA_964501755.1 uncultured Bdellovibrionales bacterium | reverse complement strand
CCACTATTTCTTTTTCTTGACTTTCGAGTAATCGTACCAGACCGCCTCGACATTGTTGCCGTCGGCATCGAGAATGAAGGCCACATAGTAGCCCGGCCAGTAATCCGGACGATGACCGGGTTTGCCATTGTCCTTGCCGCCCGCTCGGAGCGCTGCACAATGGAAGGTACCAACAGCCTTCATGTCTTTCGCTTTGAAAGCGATATCAACGTTTCACCGCCTGATTCTCGGATGACGTAAGATAAAAAAAACACCCTGTGCAGTTGATGCTTGAGGGTGGCTGCCATGCCGGACACAATGGACGATACAGGGCAGCTGACCCTACGCCTCGATATTCGCTGCTGTCCACACGACGATACCATCCTCACGCCGGATCACGAGGAATGGCCGCCTGTAATTGTTGTAGACGATAAGGTACTCTTTGCCAGATTGCTGGAACAGGTCACATGACAGATCCTGCCCATATATCTTGCAGTTCCCCGTACTGACATAACTCCCCTTGTCCACGAGCTCCCTATAGGTCTGAGCTGCGACGGATGGAGCCACTGCCTGCAGCACGGCTGCCACGAACCAGGATATGGCCTTGAATTTCACAACGCTACTCCTTCGGAGAAGAAAATGTCCCCGCGCCTCCATGATAGCAGAAACCACAGGATCCGCATGCACCAATCAACCAACCATAGACGTATCTATTCCCGAGAAAATCCCAGGTGGATACGCCCATTTCCCTATTAGTCCGAGATGCTCTATACTGGCCGCGTTCGCCCCGTTCTTCCACCTACCCTGTTTTCAGGAGGTTCCGCATGAACGCCTTTGCCCTCTGGTTGAGAACTCCTTTCCCCGAGCGCTATTTCGCTGCTTGCATCATTGGAGGAGGTTTCCTCGTCTCCGGTATCTGGCTGCTCATTCCACTCCTCACCGAATCTCTCGATTGGAAATATCTCGCGTTGCCGCTGACGCCACGCAATATCGTCCTCGCCGTCGGTGATTCGTTTGGCGAGGAGCTTATCTTTCGTACCTTTCCCATTCTGGCGATCCTAGCGGTTTGCCCGACACGAACAGTCAGCGCCTTTATCGCAGGTTTAGTCGGCGCATACTTCTTCGGCACATGGCACGGATGGTCCCAAGTTGCCGAAACCTGTCTCGCCACCGGCGGAGTCATCCTCGCCATCATTTACTTGAAGAGTGGCGGAGCTGTCGGTCGGCCATTCCGTGGACTGATGGCCTGCGGTAGCATCCATGCCATCTTCAATCTCTCGGTTACCGTCCTCGCCCACATCGTGGTCGATGCAGCCTAACCGCCCCTCTCCCACCGGTTCCCTGCGCCGTCACAGCAGGGTTTTTTTATCTGAAGGAGAAACCGAGAACACGACACTTTTCTTCCGATAGAGCACTGTGGAAGAGGCTCTTTTTTACAGGGACAGAGAGTGGAACGATGCTCTTTATATCCGAGGATTACTCCACAAGACCATCAACTGGGCTCTCCCGCCAATCAGCGGTCCATCAGCATCGAGACGGAGTCATCCAGAGTAGTTTGTCACCGATCACCAGCGCGGGGTACCATAGCGCTTCTCTACGTAGAGGATCTGCCAAAACCGGCAGCCGAGGAACCACCCACGGAGGATGAATCCGACCAAGAGCACTCGGCCCCCGATTCCATGGAAGAGCCACCAGTTTTTCCAGACGAAACTGTTGGCCATCGCATCCGGATCGGCCGTGATGATAGCGAGCGTCGGGATCTCGACGAGCGCATGCACGAGCAGGCTCACGAGAAACCCGAGCAACATGAACGCGAGGATGTAGAAATATTTCTTCATGTTGATTTCTTCTTATCTGCCGTTCGATATCTC
>CAZCTF010000080.1:0-2476 GCA_964501755.1 uncultured Bdellovibrionales bacterium | reverse complement strand
TCTCCATGCGGCCGAGCGGTATGGGGTAAAGGTTGCGCTCAATCCTGGTCAGCATAATCTGAAGGAGGATCCACGACTGCTCCTCGAATCCCTTCCGCACATCTCAGCCCTCTTTCTCAATAAGGACGAAGCGATTGAGTTGCTCCTCACGAGCGGTATCGAAAAACGACCGGAACGACTGAATGACGAGCTTTCCCTTACCCAGGCGATCCATGATTTTGGTCCGGCTGTCGTGGCGTTGACCGATGGCAAACGCGGCGCCTGGGTTTATGACGGACAAGAAATCTGGCATGGTGATATCTTTGAGCCGAACGGCCTTGTTGATACGACCGGTGCGGGGGATGCGTTTGGTTCAGGGTTCTTTTCAGCCTACTTGTATCATTATTCGCTCGAAAAATGCCTCCGCTACGGCATCGCCAATGCCGGAAGTGTCGTCGGGGCATATGGTGCGAGCGCTGGTCTTTTGGACCAGGTGAAAGCCGAAGGCTATATTCCTAAGATCCATGCCACACTTTTAGCTGCGCGGTGATATAATAGAAAAAAAGACTGTTCGACTATGGGACTCTTTTCACGCTTGCCGTGGAAGCACCAGGATCAGCTGTTTCTAGCGCTTGATATCGGCACGGAAGTGGTCAAGGCGCTGGTTTTTCGCGTTGATCACGAGAATCGCCGAGGCACCGTCATCGGTGTCGGTCGCGCCCGGCAGAAAGTCGGCAATATGCAGTCAGGCGCTGTTTCAGACATTCGGGGCGTTATCGGCTCTGCTCGCGAAGCGATCGAGGATGCCAAAGCGAAATGTGGCATCAAACGGATTGAGAAGAGTATTATCGGCATCGCTGGTGAGCTTGTAAAAGGAACGACTACGACCGTCCATTACGAGCGCGTCAATTCTGAGATCAAGATCGGCATGCCTGAACTCAAAATGATTATCGAAAAGGTTCAGGAGAAAGCGCTCGAACGTATCAAGAAGCAGCTTATCTGGGAAACTGGCCAAGAGATCGAAATTAAACTCATCAACGCTGCCATTGTTGATGTGCGTATCGACGGCTATCGTGTCCTGAATCCGCTCAATTTCCAGGGGCGCGAGGTTTCAATGAGCGTGTTCAACGCTTATGCGCCGATGACCCATCTTGGCGCGATCGAAACGATTTCGGATGAGCTTGATCTCGACTTGCTCTCGATTGTTGCAGAGCCGTACGCGGTCGCACGCTCGGTCGAGGTCGAAGATATGCTCGATTTTAGCGCCATCTTTATTGACATTGGCGGTGGTACGACGGATATTGCCGTTGTCCGGAACGGCGGGCTCGAAGGAACGAAGATGTTTGCTCTCGGCGGTCGCGCCTTCACGAAACGGCTGGCACAGGAGTATCAGGTGAAGTTCGAAGTGGCAGAACAGATGAAGATCGACTATTCGGCCGGACGACTGAAGCAGGAAGACATGCAACGAATCAATGCGCTCTTTGCCGACGACTGTCGCGTCTGGCTCGCTGGAGTTGAACTCTCACTCATTGAATTTGCCGAGACTGATTTCATGCCTTCGAAGATTTTCCTCTGCGGCGGTGGGTCGGGTCTTCCTGGTATCAAACAGGCCCTTTCGAATGGGGATTGGGCGAGGAACCTTCCTTTTTCCAAGCCACCCCAGATCGGCTTTCTCCAGCCACATGATATTGCCCGTATTGTCGATGAGACCGGCGAACTCAACAACCCTCAAGACATCACGCCGATGGGTCTCGCTCACCTCGCGCTCCTGAACGCACTCGATGAAGAGCCGATTCTGACTGGTATTCTCCAACGCAGTATGGAATCGATCGATCAAAACTAAACCTATGCCGGAAACTCATTATATCGAAATCGACGAAGAGATCATCAGTGCGGTGAGCCGTCTTCGTAAATCCGGTGATCCGGAGAACATCTTTGTCTTTCCCAAGCGTTCGCTCATTCTCCAGAGCATCATCAATCTGAAGCTTCTTGGCCGTGAAGCGGAGAAGCTTGGGAAGAAGGTAATCGTCATGACGCAGGATGAACAAGGGATGCGTCTCGCGGAGAAAGCTGGGCTCCGTACGGAGGAATATCAGGATGCAACCTTCCGTGAGGGGCGACAGGAAGCGGCAGCTCGTTTTACTGTGCGTCACGGCGAATCGATCCCGATGCCGGCCCCAGCTGATTTGCATGATGGGCTCCGTCGCTCGAGCGAGATTGGGAGCGCGAGTTTCTATGGCGATTCGTCAATCATTCCGCCTCGGACTACTCCACCTCTCACATCCACTATGGCGCCGCCGCTTCCATCGGTTCCCGAGAAGCGTCCCCAGCAGACCCTTCGAGTGAGAAACGTGACACCACCGATGCAGACAAGTCTGAATTCGGTTCGGAGCGTTCCGATACAGTCAGCAGTGAACCAGGCACCGCCACAAGCGCCGCCTTTGTCGTCGGTAGTTCCGAAACCGCCTCAACGGCTGCAGAATGATCCAGCCCAGGC
>CAZCTF010000079.1:0-2555 GCA_964501755.1 uncultured Bdellovibrionales bacterium | reverse complement strand
GCGGTGGACGCCATGCGCGACTGCGGCGCGCCCGCCAGCGAGCGCTTCGGCTGGTGTGTCTTGTGGTGCTGCCATAAAACGGACGAGCATCGTGAGCGCAAACGCGGGGAACAAGATAAGAGCGGTGTACTTGGAGAGGAGCGCGAGAGCCGTAAAGAAAATAGTCATAATGACATCCAGTCGTCGACCCGATTTCAGAGCGGCGAAATACGAAAAGAGGGCCGCGGCCGAGGTCGACCAGAGGAGTGCATCCGGATTGACGATCTGCGTCATTCCGACGAGGACGGGCGAGAGCGCGGTAAAGGTAGATGCGAAGAGTGCGATCCAAGGTCCGAAGAGTCGGCTGAGGAGAAAAAAGAGATAAATGAGGATGAGGCCATTCACGGTGAGAATCGGGAGTCGAAACGCGAGGAGGATCCGGGCCGTATCCTGGACTCGACAGTCGTAGATTCGGTTATCCTGTTCGACGCAGTGTTCACTCGTATCGGGGAGGACGAGGAGGGCTGGTCCGGTGACGAGGGCGAGTGTGACGCCGGGTTTGTCATTGATGAAGGTTTTCCGGAGCTCCCAGTCACCCCAGGCATTCCAGTACTTTGGGACTCGCTCATAGAGCCAATAGTGTTCATCAGCAGTAACAAACCGTGTCAGGTGGAGCGATCCAAAAAAACAGTAGAAAGCGAGAATGAGGGCAAAAAGCGGTTTGGGCTGGAGGAGTCGGTTGAGTAGTTCCATAGTGGCGTGGAGGATAACAGTAGTATCTGTAGCATAGCATTCGGTTTCAGGCGAGCGTCCCGAGATAAGGTACAATAAAGAAATGCTTATCGAATGGCTCATCCAATTTGGACCGATCACGACATTCTTTCTTGTCTTTGAGGCGTCGGGGCAGAATTTCTTTGCGGCAACGGCCGTCCTTATGGCAACGGTCGTGACGGCAACTGCGTTCTCCTGGTATAGATCAAAACGGGTCGCGTGGTTTCCGGTGTGGAGCGCTTCATTTGTACTCGTTTTTGGTGGCGCGACACTCTACTATACTGATCCACAGTGGCTTATCGTGAAAGATAGTATCTACGACGGGCTTTTCGGATTTGTGATCCTGCTCGGACTTGCATTTCGCAAGAATCTCTTGCGTAAGTTTTTCATGCCACTCTTTGCGATCACCGATCGCGGGTGGCATATTCTCGCGGTTCGCTGGGCGCTTTTTTTCCTCGTGTCGGCGGTGTTAAATGAGATCGTTCGTCGTGTTGTCACTCCTGAGGTGTGGGTGCATTACAAGATCGCCAACACCATTGTCCTCATCGTCTTTGGGCTTTATCAGTTGCGGCTCACCGGTCGAGAGCGACTCTTGGAAGAAGCGAATCGACTGGGTCTCCGTCTTACTCAACAAAAGAAAAAATTACTATGAGCGATTTCCTTGACGTACTAAAGTTTGCTGGACTCGTTCTCAGCGTCTATCTGATGGTGACGGTCGCTATCGCGCTCATCCGTCAGGACAACAGTGTCATGGATATTGCTTATGGGTCGGCATTTGTACTTATTGCCTGGTGCCTGGCTTTTTTGTGGCAGGGTTGGAGTATCCAGCAGATGATCGTGTTGGTATGCGTGAGCGTCTGGGGGATTCGCCTGACAACCCGCATCCTCTTCAAGAATTGGGGTAAACCCGAAGATTTCCGATACCGGTCATGGCGCGAAGAATGGCAGAAAAAGGGGATGCTCTACTTTTTCTTTCGCTCGCTCGGTCAGATCTATCTTCTCCAGGGAGTTGTCATTCTCGTCGTCTCCCTCCCGGTGTTGGTCGTCTTTTCAACGATGCAGGGGCCGATCGAATGGTTCAACTGGCTTGGCTTGGGACTGTGGGTCATCGGATTTATCTTTGAATGTACCGGTGACTATCAACTCGACCGTTTTATCCGCAATCCAGCAAATGCGGGCAAGCTCATGACGACCGGGCTCTGGAAATACACGCGGCATCCGAATTACTTTGGCGAGGCCACGATGTGGTGGGGACTCTTTCTCGTTGTCCTTGGACTACCGCTTTCCGAACTGGTTCTCGCGAGCCCGATGCTCATCACGTTTCTTTTGACCCAGGTCTCGGGCATTCCCATGCTCGAGGCGCGTTGGGCAGGACGTCCTGACTGGGAGGAGTACAAGAAACGCACAAGCGCCTTTATTCCGTGGTTTCCAAAATCAATAGGACAACAGTAGGGAAAGAAAAAACGGCCACTAGGCCGTTTGTTTCTTCTCTTCATCGAACCACATCTCGTAGATGACGGGGATGAAGAAGAGTTTAGCGATACCAGAGAACGAGAGCCCGGCAATGATAGCACCGCCCAGGCCTTGCCAGATCGGATCCGCGAGAGTGATCGGGATCAGACCGACGATGGTTGTGAGTGCAGTGAGAAGGATCGGCTCGAGTCGGCTCGTCGCTCCTTCGACGACGGCTTCACGGACAGGGAGCCCGAGGTCGAGGTTTTTATTGATCTTGTCTACCATGATGATGGAATTGTTCACGACGATACCGAAGAGTGCGAGTACGCCGATGAGAGCCGGGAACGAAA
>CAZCTF010000078.1:0-2580 GCA_964501755.1 uncultured Bdellovibrionales bacterium | reverse complement strand
CGGTTTTTTTGTTGAAATACGATTGAGCAGTAGAGCGAATGACTATGAAATGTCTTCTTGGGAAAAAACTCGGCATGACGACTCTCTTCGATGAAGCGAAGGGCGCTTTAAACGTGACCTTGATCGAGTGCGAGCCGAATACGGTTTCCCTCCATCGGACCGTTGAAAAGGATGGCTATGTCGCAGTCCAGCTCTCTCATCCGAAGACCAAGAAAGTGAACGTCGCTCGTGAATTCCGTCTGGATCTGCATGATGCCGGACAGGAAGCCGGTACCAAAGTCCTCGAAGGATTGGCTGTCGCCTCAACTATCACCGTCGCACAGTTTGCGGTCGGGGACAAAGTGAGCGTTTCCGGTATCACCAAGGCCAAGGGTTTCCAAGGCGTTGTGAAGCGTCATGGTTTCGCCGGTGGCCGTGCCTCTCACGGTGGTAAGCACGACCTCCGCAAGGGTGGTTCCATCGGACCGACTTTTCCTGAACACGTCATCAAAGGTCGGCGGATGGCTGGCCGCATGGGCGCCGATCGTTTTACCGTGAAGAATCTTGTCGTTGCATTTGTCGATGAAGAAAAAGGGATTCTCGGTGTCCGAGGCGCCGTTCCTGGTGTAACTGGCCGTATCGTTGAAATCAGAAGTGCCAAATAAGACTGCTATGTCAAAGATCACCGTCAAAAATCTGGCCGGCAAGGAAGTCGAAACGATCGAAGTCGATGACCGCATCTTCAACGTGGAGCGGAACGACGCACTTGTCCACCAGGTCTTTACTGTCCTCATGGGTAATCTCCGGAGCGCGATCGCACACACGAAGGATCGGAGCGAACGCGCCGGTACTGGCAAGAAACCGTGGAAGCAGAAGGGTACGGGTCGTGCTCGTGCTGGTTCAGTCCGCAGTCCTTTGTGGCGCAAGGGTGGTGTCACTCATGGTCCGACGAATGCTCGCAATTTCTACCGCGAGGTGAGCCAGAAGATGCGTCAGAAGGCCGTTCTCATCGCACTGTCTGAGAAGCTTCGTACTGGTAAACTCATCGTTACCGACACGCTGACCCTCGCCGATAAGAAGACGAAGTCTTTCGATATTGCTCTCGACGCGCTCGCGATCAATCCGCGCAAAGTTGTCGTCAGCCTCATGACCACCGAGCAGACCGAAGGTCGCGCGATGCGCAATGTCCCGACGGTGACGCTTGTTCACAATCCTGATCTCAATGTCCTGCACCTCGTAAAGAACGAATACGTCCTTATGAGCAAGGCCGCCGTCCTCGAGATTGATACTCGCTTCAAGAGCTGGAAGAAATAATCGTATGGCTACGAAACAGATCACAACGAAAGAATCGAAAGTAGAGAAGCAGCTCTCGCCCCTCGCGACGCGTGTTTTGATCCGGCCGCGTATCACTGAGAAGGCCTATGCCGTGAACGCGCTCGATCAGTATGTGTTCCAGGTGACCGCGACTGCGACCAAGACCGAAGTGAAGCGTGCCGTCGAGGAAGCCTATGGCGTCTCGGTGGTTGCGGTGAACATGGTCCGTCTCCCAGGCAAAAAAAAGAATTATGGCCGGAGCACGGGCAAGCGGAGCGCCGTGAAGAAAGCACTCGTCCGCCTCAAGAAGGGTGAATCGATCCAGTTATTCCAAGCCGGTATCTAAGACTATGGCCATCAAGATCTACAAAAAGAATAATGCCGGTCGTCGCTTCATGTCAGTCGTGAAGCCAGACGCTTTGACCGACAAGAAACCGGAAAAGACTTTGCTCGCGCCGCTGCCGAAGAAGGCCGGTCGTTCGCTGGGTAAGATCTCGGTTCGTCATCAGGGCGGTGGAGCAAAGCGCCGCTACCGGATCGTCGATTTCAAACAGGACAAGCACGGCATCCCGGCCAAGATCGCTGCGATCGAGAAGGATCCGAATCGCTCGAGCCTCATCGCCCTCGTGACATATGCTGATGGCGAGAAGCGCTATATCCTCGCAACGCACAATATGCGCGCTGGTCAGACTGTCGTCTCGGGTCCGGAAGCCCCGGTCGCTGAAGGCAATCGTCTCCTCCTTTCCAATATTCCGGCCGGTACCATCATCTGCAACATCGAGATGCAGCGTGGCAAGGGCGGTCAAATCGTCCGGAGCGCCGGTTCCCAGGCGACCCTTATGGCGCTCGACGGTCCGATGGCTCAGGTGAAGCTTTCCTCGAGCGAGGTTCGCCTCGTTCCGAAGGATTGCTATGCCACGATCGGCCAAGTTTCGAACTTCGAGCACAGCGCTGAGCGTATCGGAAAAGCTGGCCGCGCTCGCCATATGAACCGCCGTCCGACGGTCCGTGGCACTGCCATGAACCCGGTCGACCATCCGCACGGTGGTGGTGAGGGTCGGCAGCCGCTTGGTATGCACCCAAAGACTCCGTGGGGCAAGGCCGCTCTCGGTAAGAAGACTCGCAAACGCAAACACCGCACCAACCAGTACATCATTCGCCGCCGCAATAAGAAGTAAAGCCTATGTCACGCAGCCTCAAAAAAGGACCATACGTCGACCCGAGAGTCTTGAAGAAGCTCGACGGCCGGAAGCACGGGGACCGCACGGTCATCAAGACCTGGTCGCG
>CAZCTF010000077.1:1462-2642 GCA_964501755.1 uncultured Bdellovibrionales bacterium | reverse complement strand
GACGGTATTCAGACGGAAACGCATTCCCTTCACCAAACCAATATGACCGGATGCCGAGGAGTTCGTGCGCGTAAAGATTCCGCCCCGTAGTAGCGTAGACTTCTTGGCCAGTCACACTCCCCCAAAGCGAGAGGGCATACCAAGCGTTCAATGCCTCCGAACTTGATTCTTGATTGTTGCCGTCCTGAAAGAGCGCTTCCCCATCTGCCCACGAATGTCCGGCATACGGCGAGAAGTGGCGCAGGAATGGATAGCGATCAGATGATCGATCGGTATTTGCGATATCGAGCGCCATTTCGTTCAGAATCGGCTCGAGCTCTCCCCGGATCTCTGGGCGATACTGGACGAGCACCGCACCCGAGCGGAGATAGTAGCCGTAATGAAAATGGTGATCATTCCCCTTTTCGTTGCCGAATTCCGAATTCTTCGCAGCAATGAGCATTTTCTTTGTATCATCATACGCAAAATCACCGAGCGCGGGACGGAAATGTGTCTCGAGGAGATCAAGCAGTTTCGATCGCTCATCCTCAAGCCCGTACGCATCCGCCAAGAGGATGAGACTCGCTAAGCCGCCAAACCAGGCGCCACGGAAATACACTCCAGATGGAGGCGTCTCCGCTTGATACCGCTGGCTGTCGGTGCGGAGAGATTCCTCGATTTTAGCCCGTTCAACCGAATCGCTAACCGGCTTGAATCCGATCGGGAGCTCGGGTCGTGACTGGCGAAATTCGATCCGATCAGCACGGACGAGATCAAGACGACCATACACCGTCGGATAGCTCCCAAGTGATGCCATACTCACGCCCGCCAGACGGTGATGCGGCCAAACGGTTGTGAGAGACGGCTGACCACTCTCGTTAAGCGTGACGAGTCTGATACGTTCAGCACTCTGATCTTCAGACCAATCGTACTGGGTATCCAGAACTCGATCCCAAGGGAGATCGAGGAAGAAATCGAGTGATTGGTCGGTAGAGATTGGGAGCTGGATCACTCGGTACCGGTCGGATCCGGACCGAAGAACGATACCCTCTGTTGCTTCGGCATCCATCGCCTGGATAAGCAGTACCGGCTGGTCGCCGCGCTTTACGAGAATCGCGTCCTGCCGATATCTTGACGGCTGGACACCATCTCCACAGGCTGGTTTCATATCGGAAACAAAGTCCGAGATATTCACAATCGG
>CAZCTF010000077.1:0-1452 GCA_964501755.1 uncultured Bdellovibrionales bacterium | reverse complement strand
ATAGCGTTCCACCGTGACGTTCTTGACCGAGTTGGTGCCATTCACTGTACATACCGGGTTGAAACTCCCGTACAGCGTTTTTTCAGTCGGGACAAGCTGCGAATCACTGATGGATAGCCCGCTTTCCGTAAACTGATAGGATCCTGGGAAGACAAAAAGTGGTGCGGACGGGAAACGTCGGTACAGGCTGGAAAACCAGGTATTGGTCCGCTCCCCAATGCTACGCTCTTTCGGGGTATAAACGGTTACTTCTTCGTATTTTGGAGTGACTATCGGATCCGCTGAATTCTCTGACCAGACAAACCAAAGAACGGAACTGCCGATAACGGCCGCCCCGAGAATGTACTTACTGAGATTCTTCAGTCTTGGGATTGTCTTTTTTTTTTCCTTCTTTGTATTTCCGGAGCGCGTCGAAATCTGTCCCGAGGATCAGGCTGTTCCACATTCGAGCCAGACGATAGAGGGGCTTCAACTGTTCGACATCAGCGTTTTCCGAGATAACCTCGAGCTTTTCTCCTTCAATAAAGGATCCCCCTTCTTCCTTTTCATTGAGCGAGAACCGAATTTCGTACATCTCGTTTTTCTTTACCGCGTCATTCTGGACCGGTGCACTGGTCCCGTCTGGCAAGAGATCGTCACGGACACCAGTGATACCCTGGAACGAAGCAGTGAAGGCCTGGCCGAGCCGCGGGTTAAAGACACTGATGCTCCGATGCTTGTCGATGAGGTTATATTGCTCTGGGCGAATAGTGCCGACGAGTTCAAGATCATCATTGGCATACACCGTGAGCAGGACAGATCCCTCGATGACGGAAGTGCCCTTGGTTGAATAGACCCGCTCCACGACACCGGAGCGCGGAGCGCGAATCTCGAACTCATCCTCCTGTGCCAACAGCAGCTCGAGTTCGGTACGAGCAGAGAGGTTTGCCCCAGCGACTGGACGTAGTGCGGCAATTTTTAACTCTCTCCCCTCGTCCTTCAATCGAGCAACGATTTCGCCTTCCTTTACCGACGACCCCTGTCGGACCAGAATCTCTTCAATCCGGCCAGCAACAGTGGTCGAAACATCCACTCGCTCCTTCTTTACCGTAAGAAAAATGAGACTCTTGTTGAGTTCGTAGTTATTGATCTTGTGCATCAGCGCTTGTGTCGCGATCATAAACGCAAACAGAAAAGCAGCACCGAGGTAGAGACCGTTGACGACAACTGTCTTTATTGAGCGATTGGTTGATTGCGACATAGGGGTGAGAGATTAGAGAGAAATCGTGATTAGGCTTCTGATTCTTTGCGCGGACCGCTCCCGGCGCGACCTTCACCGGTGAGAAACACATCGAGGATGAGCATGTTCACGACAGACCAGATGGAATAGAAAAGCGTCGACCAGAAATCGTAATTATTATACCAACCAACGACCAGTGCGAGTGGCGTGAGGAACATGATAAAAGCATGTGG
>CAZCTF010000076.1:0-2658 GCA_964501755.1 uncultured Bdellovibrionales bacterium | reverse complement strand
AATGACTTGATGTCATTGATCGAGCGCCCGCTCCGACCGTCGAGCTCGATGACTTTCAGCGTGTTGCCCCGGGTGAAGAGAATATGCTCGTAGTCTTCGCTCCAGGTGGTGTTGGCGATTCTGTCGGAGAAGCGTGCGATCTGCAGGGTTTCGTTTTCGGCGCGGCGCGGCTGGACATCCCACTCGCGGGTGAAGTAGACGCCGATTTCATTCGTACTTGCGAAGAGGAGTTTCTTGCCGTCATTCGAGAACTGGAAGCGCTCCACGCCGTTCGCGATCGGTTGGAATCCGTAGTGCTTATCTGGGGCGACATTGTAGACATAAAGGCGCTTCTGCCCGCCCTTCTCGAGGAGTGCCATCCGTTCCTCATCGTAGACGTCGAAGACATAGGCGTGGCTGCCGAGCTCGGCGCCGATTGGCGGTGTGATTTCGGTCTGATTTTCGCCCGAGCCGCTATTCCGAAAGCGCGAGATGCTGCCGGTCTCTGCGTGGACGTAATAGATGTAGTTGTCGGTGATCTCGTAGGTGCGGACGGACTCTGCGAGGAGGAGCGGGACGCGGGCATTGGTCGTATCGAAACGGTAGAGCGCACCATCCGCGAGAAATACCAGCTCTTCGTTACCGCTCGCGTTCCAGCGGGCACTCGAAGGTGTGAGACCGGGAGCGATGTCGGAGAGTTTCTCCACGGTGCCGGTCTCGATGGTCGCGATGTAGTAGGAACGCTCACCATTTTCGATGAGCGGGAGGAGGAGCTTCTCACCACTCGGGGACCATTCGAAATTCTCTTCGGTATTGAAATCAAACGAGGTGCCGTTTTTCGCGAAGACTTCCTGACCCGACCGGGCATTCCGATCATAGATGACGACACTCGCCTCATTAGCTCGTTCTTTGGCGAGCGCAAAGAGGTCCGAATCCGGATGCGGATAGATTCGCGTGCTGCCAGTCGTGTTTGGTAGCGTGACACCCGGGTAGTCGGTGCGGGTGAGGATCACATTCCAGAACTCGCTCGAACGGCCACTCTGGATTGTCACTTTCTTGGACCAGGGGCGATAGCCTGGCGCAGAGACGGCGAGTGTGTGTTCGCCGGGCATGAGTCCAGTGATGTGTATCGTATCGTTCAGGATGCCATAGCGGCTCGACGGGAGCAGTTCGCCATCGATTTCGAGGTCGACGGTTTTCGGCAGCGAGCTCACCGTGATCGATCCAGAATAGACGAAAATCCCGCGTTCGAGGCTGTACCGGTAGCCGAAGGCGTAAAAAATGAGGAGGCTCGCCGTCACAAAGAAGGAAAGCGTGAACGTCCAAAAAATAAAGCTGCGAAAGCGAGAGAGGCCCATAGATATTGCTACCATAACACGGAAATATGGCTTGGTAAAGGGTAAAATCTACCATATCGCCCTTTTGCTTCAGCGCCTACGGTGCTAGACTGGAGCCAACAATTCCGCCTGCCCTATGCTCGACCGACTGACCAGCATGCTCGCCCTGCCGAAGAATATCGCCGGCGACCTCTCGCTTATCCTGCTCTTTGTTGGTGTTTCGCTTCTGGTCGGCTTCATCTTCGGACGATGGAAGCTCGTCAATATCCTCATCAATGTCTATATTTCGGTCGCACTCGTAGGTGTCATGCCGGACGCGTGGTTTGCGGTCTCGGTCTACGCCAAAGCCGGGGTTTTCGTCCTCCTCCTCACGGTCTTGACCATGTTTGATGAGCGGCTCTTTGATATCCATATTACGAGCGCCGGGACGGATTTCTTCTGGCGTTTCTTTGTGACGTCCTTCCTCGTGACCGGATCGGTGCTTTCAAGCGTCTTCTCATTTCTCCCGAAATCAGTCGCTCTTTCCTGGGTGACGCCGGATCTCTATTTCTATATTGCTTCGCCCTGGGCACTCCTCTTTTGGCTGGTCGTCCCGATCCTCGCACTCTTTCTTATCAATACTCGCCTCCGTTAGAGGGAAAAAGAAACGCGCGCGAGAAAAGGTTTCTTTCTTGCGCGCGGCTTTTTGGCCCGATGCACGGTGTCAGGTCCCTTGTCTTCGGCGGCTGGCTCTGACGGAGAATGGACAACTTCATCGGTGATCTGCACAGCTTGGGTGGCGACATGGGTGGTATAGCCGGACTCCCATTGCCGGAATTCATGAGGTGTCACGTCGAGGTCAGAACAGGCATTTTCCACAGCAACCGGGTATTGCCGAGCTTCGTCGCTCGTGAAGGTGGTAAAGGCTGCGATGGCTCCGTTTCGGAGGTCGTGGATGGCTAGACGGATATCGCTTTTGATACAAACCATCATGTATCGATGGCTATGGTTGTTCGGATTACGAGGAATCATGATGAGCTCCAGTAGTGAGGGGTTTATGAATCATCGGGATCGTCTCCGATGCATGGGTGGCCGCTTCTCCGATGGACGGGTATGTGTCCAGGCCGGTGGTCACGACCGAGGTTGGTAAGGATCGAGGAGTCAAAGTACTGCTCCCGCTCCTTCGTGTCAACCCTGCAAGAGCTTGGTGGATTTTTTGAGAAAACGGTGAGCATTTTTCGGCGCCTGAATGAGCCACGGGGCGTACTTTTCGGTCAGGACTCTAGCGGGGTTGACAAGCCGAAATTGGGTGCGTATACTGCTGAGGCAATAAGAGGAATTCGTCCTCTTTTGTTTTCCTTAA
>CAZCTF010000075.1:0-2877 GCA_964501755.1 uncultured Bdellovibrionales bacterium | reverse complement strand
AGTCGGGTGGGTCGAGAGTGGGCAGGCCGGTGGGATCAATTTCGGTGCCTGGACCGACGCCACCAACACCGTAACCTCCTTCCAGGTAGGCTAGCAGGTTCGCTGACCCAACTATCTGAGGACATCTTTGGTGTTTGTCCGTCGATTCACTCAAGTAGGCTCCCTCATCATTTCTGTGATACCAGACATGATCGACGCCATCAAGACAGTCAACTGGATTGTTTCTCCAACAGAGAACTCCTCCGTTACCAGAAAGTGCCTGACACGAATAATCGTTAAAGGCCGTGCCGATGGGGCGGGATTCATAGATGTGACCAGCGGAAAGCTTGGTTTTGCCATCTAAGGAGTAGACGGCACAAGTAAACTCGCTGACCATACCAGTCGAAAACCAATCAGGACCTCCCACGTTACGATCGAAGGCATACACTGCCATCGGCTGAGAAGTTCCCGTGACAGATCCGGCACGATCGGTATGAACGCCAAAGTGAAGATGCGGGCCTGTAGATGTACCAGCGCCTGGCGCCCCTGATCTGCCACCAGAGTATGCGATAGGCTGACCAGCGACTACTTCTTGTCCATCCGTAGCAATGAAACCACTGAGGTGAGCATACATGGTCCACTTGCCATTCCCATGATCCACCGCGATAAACCAACCAAAGCCACCTGTTTTCGATGCGTCAGGATGAGTGTGAACAGTCCCCTGAGCAGCTGCGACAACAACTGTTCCAGTCGGCATCGCGAAATCGAGATCGTAGCGCGTGCTGGTCCCGTTGTGGGTCGGGGTATCGTTGCTGTTTTGTAAGCACTCGTAAGAATTCCCGTCTACGAATGGCAGTTGAACTTGCATAGCCGCATCGGGACTAACAGACAAGGGACGAGCTCTCGTATCGTTCGATGACGTTGTGCGAGCATCCTCACCGCCACCACATGCAAAGAGCGTGATAACAGCAAAAAACAACGCGACAACCCTAGTCAATGCGCTCATTTCTAAGCTCCTCAAATTGTGAAAGGGCTAAAGGATTCAGAATGAATCCGTCTCAGACACCTCCCAAGTTATGAAAGTGTCAGTTGACTAATCCATGAGACTATCGCTTCAAAAGAACCTCATTGATTGATAAATAGCTCGATATATTCTTCCCATATCATTACCATCACCGCTCTCACAGCCAATGTGTATGTAACTTCGCACATCTCCGTTGGGATTTTTTATATCGTCAAAATTGATCGTGAAAGTATCTTGATTACAAACTCCCTCACTCAGAAAATTATCGTACTCATTTTTCATCTGTACGATAGTGCTTTTCGTTCCAAATATCTTTCCTTTTTTATTTGTAAAAACAACTTGTGTAGCAATAAAATTTTTATCCACTTCAGCGTAATACTCTTTCTCTGATTTAAGACCATTCAAGCGCATCCAAACCTGATGTTTGTAATCATCTTGCGAATACCCTTTCTGTGTTAGAGACAAACCAAATTCCTTTGGTGGCAAAGGTTTTAAATATACGCCTACCCCTTCTGAAACCGGCAAGATCCGAAGATCAAAAACTTCTTCCGGATACCTCATCACAAAACCAAACTCATCATTCATGTAAACCTTCCAATCGCTCGTATCACCCCCCCAATTTCGAGCATATTCTTCAGCTTCTTCCTTAGTACTAAGCATTTCAGACCTAATTGAATTTTCATCAACCAATTCGGTCGCGACTGGCTGGCTTGTAACTACCTGACGCTTTTGCATCAGCCACAGCGCGCTACTCATCACGAGGAGGGCGAGGACTGCGACAGTGAGAAGAAGGGGTTTCTGGTTCATAGCTTTGAAGCTAGAGGTTAACAAAAAAAAAATGCCGCCTGT
Organism: uncultured Bdellovibrionales bacterium; assembly: GCA_964501755.1. Classification (GTDB taxonomy): domain Bacteria; phylum Patescibacteriota; class Minisyncoccia; order Moranbacterales; family UBA1568; genus SSEF01. Next base: position 1,025 of record CAZCTF010000075.1, on the reverse strand, counting down.
CAAATTCCCCTATCCACCTAGATCATTCTCAGTAAACGTCACTTCAGCGCCTTCGCCGAGCGTGCCTTCGAGGAGACGCCGGACGATGACGTCCTCCACCACGTCGCCGATATAGCGGTTGATGGAACGGGCGCCGAACTCGCGCTCGTAGCCATGGGCCACGACGGCTCGGATCGCCTCGGGGGTGAAGTTCAACTTCACTTTCTTTTCTTTGTAGAGCTTGTCAGCAAAGGCCTGGAGTTTCAGCGCGGTCACCTGTTCCATCTCTTCCGACGTGAGCGAATTGAAGAGAATGACACCGTCAAAACGGTTCAGGAATTCCGGGCGGAACAACCCCTCTTGGATGATGGTATTGATGAGCTCTTCTTCGATCTCGACCATCGAGCGACCGGCGTTCGTCGCTTCGTGGATCATATTGGCGCCAGCGTTCGAGGTAGCGATGACGATGGCGTTCCGGAAGTTCACCTTGTGACCGAAACCGTCCGTCACATAACCCTCGTCGAGGATCTGGAGGAAAAGGTCGAGCGCCCGTGGATACGCCTTCTCCAACTCGTCGAGGAGGAGGATGGAGTACGGATGCTCTTTCATAAGAGTCGTCATGCGACCCTGGACATTCATCTCCGCCGAACCGATGAGCTCGTCAATTGATTGCGGCGTCTGGAATTCGCTCATGTCGAGTCGGACCATGCGCTCCTCATCACCGAAATAGACCGCCGCGAGGGCCTTGGCCGTTTCCGTCTTTCCGACACCGGTCGGTCCGAGGAAGAGGAAGGAACCGATCGGCTTCTTGTCATTCCCCAAACCAGTACGCGCTTTGCGGAAGGCTTCCGACATCTGCTTGATCGCTTCCGTCTGACCGATGACACGCTCATGGAGGAGTTCCTCGAGATTGAGGAGCTTTTGCTTTTCCTCTTCGCTCGCTTCACCCATCGGGATGCCAGATTTCTCCTCGAGGAAGTCTTCAACTACGGTGCGTTCGATGAATGCGAGATCGGGATGCTTCTCCCAATAGATGAGCACTTCCT
>CAZCTF010000074.1:0-3069 GCA_964501755.1 uncultured Bdellovibrionales bacterium | reverse complement strand
AGAAGCTCGACGGCCGGAAGCACGGGGACCGCACGGTCATCAAGACCTGGTCGCGTGCTTGCGTCATCGCACCTGAGATGGTAGGGTTCACCTTTGGCGTGCACAACGGCAAGGACTTCGTATCGGTGCTCGTGACCGAAGAAATGGTTGGCCATCGGTTGGGTGAATTTTCTCTCACTCGCAAGTTTTCCCGCCATGGTGGCAAGATGCAGAAGGAAATTGAGCTTGCGAGCAAGCAACGTGAACTCGATGCTGCGAAGGCCGCCAAATCCACTGACAAGAAATAATAGACTCGTTTATGCGCGTTGAAGCAACCCTGAACAATCTGCGCATCGCCCCTCGCAAGGTGCGATTGGTGACCCATTCGATTGTGGGCCTGCCCGTGGCGACCGCTCTGGTCCAGCTTCGACGTCAGGTGAAGCGGAGCTCTGGCCCGATCACTGTCCTCCTGAAGAGTGCGATCGCGAACGCTAAGAACAATTTTCAGCTCGCTGAGGAGACATTGTTCGTGAAAGAAGTCCGTGTCGGTGATGGTATCCGGCTCAAGCGCTTCACCCCGAAGGCTTTCGGTCAGGCGACGCCGATTCTTCGCCGTACTTCCAAAATCCAGATCATCCTCGATGAGCGCGCCCCGAAAGCAGCGCCTCAGCCGGCGGTGAAGAAAGTCGCCAAGAAAACGGTTGCCAAGAAAGTCGCCGCTAAAAAGCCTGAACTACCAGCATCCAATAAATAGTATGGGAAATAAGACCAATCCAACTGGAATTCGTCTCGGAATTACTGCTGACTGGCTGTCACGCTGGTTTGCTGATAGCAAGAAAAGTCTCCGTGTGAACCTGAGGAAAGATGTCGAGATGCGGGCTTTCATCGAGAAGCAGTGGAAGAGCGCGGCGATCGCGTCCGTCGAGATCGAACGCTCAACCGGTATGATGAAGGTCATCATCCGTACCTCGCGCCCCGGTGTCCTCATCGGTCGTGGCGGTACCGGCATCGAAGACCTCACTCGCGCCCTTAGGAAGCGTTTCTTCGCCGGCAAGAAAGTCGACCTCAAAGTCGAGGTCCAGGAAGTGAAGCACATGGAGGAGAGTGCGATGCTTGTTGCCCAGCAGGTCGCTGAGCAGCTCGAAAAGCGTACCCCGTTCCGTCGCGTGCTCAAGGGGACGCTTGACCAGGTTGAGGCCAACAAGTCTATCCTCGGCGTGAAGATCGAGATCGCTGGCCGCCTCGGTGGCGCTGAAATGTCCCGTCGCGAATGGCTGTCCCGTGGCAAGATCCCTCTCCATACCCTCCGTTCCGATGTCGATTTCGCCCGCTATGAGGCGAAGACAACCTACGGTGTGATCGGTGTGAAGGTCTGGATCTACAAGGGAGAGAAGTTTGAAGAAAAACAGGAAGCATAATTTAGACACGAGAAGAAGACGGCTATGAACCTCATGCCCCGAAAAGTGAAGCATCGCAAGGTCCAACGCGGATACAATCCCGTTGGTACGATTGCGTCGCGCGGCGACAAGGTCAGCTTCGGTGCTTTCGGACTGAAAGCGACTGAGGGTGGGATCATCTCTGCACGCCAGATCGAAGCGGCCCGGCGTGCCATGACCCGGTTCATCGCTCGTGGTGGCAAGGTTTGGATTCGGATTTTCCCGGACACTCCGATCACCAAGAAGGGTGAACAGGTCCCGATGGGTAAGGGTAAAGGGACGCCGGACCACTTTGCCGCTAAGGTTTCCGCTGGTCGCATGCTCTTTGAGCTCGATGGCGTACCGAAGGCGACGGCGGCGGAAGCGATGCGGCTTGCTGCGCATAAGTTGTCCGTCAAGAGCCGATTTGTCGTAAAGGAATAGCGTATGAAAGCGAAAGAATGGCGGGAAAAATCAGTCGGCGAGCGCGAGAAGACGCTTCTGGAGTTCCGCGACCATTTGCGAGGACTCCGGTTCGATCTCGCGACGCGTGCTTCCAAGCAGCACAGTGAGCACCGGAAGACGCGGCGGGATATCGCTCGAATCCTTACGCTCGAGCGCGAAGAAGGTCTGAAGCAGAACTAAGCCAAGATGAACCCAATACGTGTATGACAGCAGCATCGAACACCAGCCGAGAGAAGAATGTTCCGACCTGGAAGGGTACGGTGGTTTCGAATCGCATGCAGAACACGGTTGTCGTGGCGGTTGAGACCCTCAAGACGCACCCGAAATACAAGAAACAGTACCAGGCTACGAAACGATACAAGGTTGAGACTGAAGGAAAGGAATATGCACTTGGCGCCGTTGTGACTTTCCGCGAGTGCCGACCGCTTTCGAAGGAGAAGCACCACATCATCATCGCCGAATAACAACTGTATGATCCAAGCAGAATCCAGACTGATCGTCGCAGACAACTCGGGAGCCCGAGTCATCGAGTGCTTCAAGGTGCTCGGTGGCACGCGCCGCCGCTATGCTGGTCTCGGCGATATCGTGGTCGCTTCGGTGAAGGTTGCCGAGCCGCGTGGTCTCGTGAAGAAAGGTGACAAAGTGAAGGCCGTCATCGTCCGTCAGCGCGAAGCGCATCGCCGCAAAGACAATTCCTATATCCGTTTCGACGAGAACGCCGCGGTCATCCTCGAAGGCGCGACTCAGGAACCGAAGGGTTCTCGCATCTTCGGTCCGATCGCTCGGGAACTCCGTGAAAAGGGATTCGCAAAGATCGTTTCACTCGCTCCTGAAGTACTCTAAGGTTATGAAGATCAAGAAAGGCGACCAAGTGGAAGTGATAGCCGGTAAGGACCGCGGCAAGCGCGGGACCGTGAGCCGTGTGTTTCCGATGGACGATAAAGTCATCGTCGAGGGCGCGAACATGGGCAAACGTCACAAGAAAGCGAAGACCGCTGGCGAGAAGGGTGAACGTATCGAGCTCGCGATGCCGATTCATGTTTCGAATGTGATGCTCGTCGACCCGGAGACTGGTAAACCATCGCGCATCGGCTATCGCGTGAGTGGTACCGAGAAGGTCCGTGTCAGCAAGAAATCAGGCAAAGATCTCAACTAGACTTTTTATGTCATCTCTCACCAAGCACAATTACGAAGCGAAGGCCCTGCCGGC
>CAZCTF010000073.1:2823-3124 GCA_964501755.1 uncultured Bdellovibrionales bacterium | reverse complement strand
TCGACTCTTCTTTACCAATTCAACCCGGCCTGTACTGGCTACAATCAACCGGAGCGCCTCCTGAACCGACTGTCGCTCACCCCGAGCTTCGTCTCGAGCGAGCCGCGCTCCTTCTCGGGCGGTTCCGGCGGTGCTCCGACGATCTGTGCGAACCCGTTCGCCACCCCGGCGTTCGACCGGGTCATCAACCTCGCTGTGCTGGCCGTCGCGGTCGGCGTGCCGAACCTGCCGTTCCTCGGTCGCTGAACCAGCGCGAGGCCCACTCACTGCCGCATGTCCCAACAGGATGTGCGGCGGTTTT
>CAZCTF010000073.1:0-2813 GCA_964501755.1 uncultured Bdellovibrionales bacterium | reverse complement strand
CTCAATCCCAGCCACGCATCCAACAACCGATCCAAATTTTTCCGAGGCTCCACCCCGTTAGAAACTCTCTATTTTGATACAACGTTCGTTTGTCTGGGTACCTGATAATTGAAAGGATTATGTGTTTTACGAGCTATTGTTTTCTAACGGGGTTCACTTTTTGGCTTTTTTAGGCTACGGTAGGGAGTATGAAAGCGAAAATTTCTCTGACGTTGAAGCGTATCCTGACCGCCCTCATCGAGCGGGGAGATTTGCCGCAGTTCGATCTGTCGATGATCTGGGTCATGCGTCCGACCGAAGAGAGTTTCGGCGACTATACGACCAATATCGCGCTCATCGCTGCCAAGCTGGTCGGTATGAATCCGCGAGCGGTAGCAGAACTTATTGTCAAAGAATTTTCTCTCCCTGAAATTGCGAAAACGGAAATCGCCGGACCGGGGCATATCAATTTCTATCTGAGTGATGCTGCCTATGCCGAAACCATTGCGCATATCTTGAAAGAAGATGGTCGCTATGGGAACTCGATGCAGGGCGATGGCGAGAAAGTAAACAATGAATTCATCTCGGCCAATCCGACGGGGCCGCTCCATCTCGGCAATGGTCGTGGGGGATTCTATGCCGACAGTCTCGCTCGCGTTATGAAGAAAGCGGGCTATGATGTGACGAACGAGTACTATGTGAACAATGCCGGGGAACAGGTGATGAAGTTGGGGCACAGCATCCTGAAAGATAGTGAGGCTGTTTATGGCGGGGAATACATTGATGAACTGCGGGGGTTACCAGAAATCGAGAAACTTCTTGAAAGCGGAGCATCGTTTTCAACCGTGGGGGTTAATGCTTCTGATATTGTGATCTCAGATTACATTCGACCAACGGTAGAGGACGTAATGCGAATACATTTTGATGTCTGGACTTACGAGAAGAAGATCATCGCTGATGGGTATGTCGACAAAGCGCTCGGAATTCTGAAAGAAAAACAACTGACTTTTGAGCAAGATGGTGCTTTGTGGCTCAGGACCACCGAGTTTGGCGACGACAAGGATCGCGTCCTCGTGAAGAGCGACGGATCGAAGACGTACTTTGCCTCGGACGCCGGATACATATTGAACAAGATGGAGCGGGGATTTACCTCGCTCATCGAGACCTGGGGGGCGGACCATCATGGCTATATCAGCCGGTTCCGGGCCGTCGCTCGTGCACTCGGGTTTACCGGAGAGATCCATTTCTCGATCGTCCAGCTCGTGAAGCTGGTGAAGGATGGCGTCGAAGTGCGGATGTCGAAACGGGCGGGGAACGTGGTCGCAATTGACGAACTCATCGAGAAAGTCGGGCACGATGTCGCGCGCTTTTTCTTCCTCATGTATAGCCCTGATACGCACATGAATTTTGATCTGGGGCTCGCCGAAGAGCAAAGCGAGAAGAATCCGGTCTACTATGCGCAGTATGCCTTTGCCCGGCTCTCAAGCATCGAGCGGAAGGCTGCCGAAATGAATCTTTCGGCGTCTACCGACCAGCTTGAGCTTCTCGTTCATTCCAAAGAACGCATCCTTATGCGCGAACTTCTGGCCTTCCCAGAGCTCATCGAACGGATGGCTGCGGAAAAGACGGTGCATCAACTGCCGCAGTACGCGGTGCGGCTCGCCGATCGATTTCATTCGTTTTATGCTGACTGCAAGGTGATTGATGAAGCGAACGCTTCGCTATCGGGTGCTCGCCTCTCACTCGTTGCCGTGACAAAAGCCGTGCTCGGGGAAACACTCCGTCTTATGGGAGTTTCTGCACCAGAGAAAATGTAACGTCGAAATAAAAGTCATGCCGAAAAACGAAGTCCGTCCGGACACCCATGCTTGGTTCTTTGCCGCGAAAATCTATGTGATTTTCGTCGGAGCCATCGTCTGTGCGGTCGGTTCCGATCTCTACGATGCCTTTCAGGCCCTGCAAAAAACCTATGGTGGCTAACTATGCCCACAATACTTATTGTCTCGTCCGCCATGGGGAAGCGGAAAACAATGTCCTCGGCATATTGAGTTCCGTCGGGAGCCGGAAAGAATATGCCCTGACCGAAAGCGGCCGCTGGGTGGTGCGATCGACGGCGGAATTCCTCAAAGATATCGCACCTGACTTTATTGTTGCCTCGCCCATCCTCCGCGCGCGCGAAAGCGCCGAGATCATCCGCGATGTCCTCGCCATCCCGCTCACGATCGACACTCGGCTCTGTGAGGCGCGTTTCGGGGATTTTGAAGAAACGAATCATCAGGCGTTCATCGATTTCATGCGCGAGCACGGGACGCGCGCGATCGGTGCACCCGAGCGCGGTGTTGAGGGCTACATGGATATCCGCGAGCGGGTGCGCTCTTTCCTCCTGTCTACGGCGGCCGCTTTCAGTGGCAAGAAAATCGTTGTCGTTTCTCATGCCGATACGCTCCAGGAACTCTACGCTGAACTCCTCGGTGAGCCGATCGGTGCGGAACAGGGCGATGGGCATTGGTTCCCAGAGAAAGGCTCGTGCCTGGTTGTGACACCAGCGAGTGTTCGCTCGTTCTCGCCCCGCGATGGTAGACTAGGAACGTAATCTGTCGAACCAGATTTTTTTATGGACAAAACCCAGCACGAAGCACTGCTTAAAACGCTCGAAGATGCCGCGCAGCTCGCGGAGTACAAGAAATCCTACGATGGCTACCAGGTCGGTATTATTCCGAAGATCCTCGGGACCATCCTCGTGACGTGTGGCAATTTAGTGTACGGTCATGATCCGTCCTACGGCAAATTCAAGGCGGTCGAAGTGATCGCGCGTATCCCGTATCAGTCGTGGG
>CAZCTF010000072.1:0-3403 GCA_964501755.1 uncultured Bdellovibrionales bacterium | reverse complement strand
GGCAAGCTGGGGCAGGCATTGTCGTTTGATGGGACGGATGATTATGTGACGGTGCCGGACAGTGACAGTCTCGATATCACTGGGGAGTTGACGCTTTCGGCTTGGATCAAAAAGACAGCCGATACACCGACAGGTGGTTGGGACGATATTGTCACCAAGGCCGATACGGACTCTCTTCCAGCGAATTATTGGCTCCAGATCAAAGATATTTCCGATAAAGAGTATCTGGCTTTGTACTTCTATGCCGTTGGGGCATACCATGAAATTAGGAGCACGACGACGCTCGCTTGGGGGGAGTGGCACCATGTTGCGGCGACCTACAATGACGCTGCCAACAGCATCACGCTTTACATCGATGGTGTCGCCTCTGGTGATACTATCCACTATGGTACGCCGGAAAGCCAGTCAATGGAAACTAATACGTATCCGTTACGGATTGGATATACCTTTAGCGGCCAGCAATTTCCTGGGATGATTGACGAAGTCCGTGTCTACAACCGCACGCTCTCGGCGAATGAAATCAAAGCACTGTACAATTCTGGTCGCTAATTCCTCGAATTGGAGCGACATCGAATCTCTCATATCCTGACAGTCGTCATTTTGTCGCGAAATGAAAAGCAGGTAATTTTGATTGATAGACGGATGTTTGATGGGATTTAAGGCTTAAGATAGCTGTTTTGAAACGGGTTTTTCACCAGTGGTATGATGGCTCTCTTATGAAAAAGAAGGCGAAGAAAATTACGACCATCGAGAATCTGGCCACCCTGATGCAGAGTGAATTTTTGGCGATGTATGAAAAAATGGACGCTGGCTTTCTGAGTGTCGATGAACAGCTGAATGAGATACGGCAGGAAATCAGTAATGTGAGCGTGAAGTGGAAGATCTGAAGCTGCGAATGGTCGAAGTTGCCTATCGTTTCGAGGTCTGCGAGCTGGAAAAAGAATTCACAAGCTCGAACTCTGCCTCGCAAAATAAGGGTGAGGCAGTCTGATTTTTGAACCGAAAGATGACTTAAAACCGGTCGTTTTTTTATTTTTCCGTACGAGTAGTATAGAGTGAGAAAAACGGTTCTAAAAAGCGTCGAATCGTGGTAGAATAACAGCGATACAGAGCCTCAATCAGGCTTGAAGACCAGTCACGCGACAAATGTCCATCCCGTATGGCGGAACAGCCATCCAATACCAATCCCTTTCTCGGAAGTGAGAAACCGCAAGTGCCGGAACGGCCGGCCAGAACCATGCCCGATCAGCCATCGGTCTCAACTTCGGTTGCTCCAAAGAGTGTTGAGAGTGCGGCTGATGATAGCGCGCCCGAAGCGATCCCGACGCCAGCGAGCAAATGGCGGCACAAAGCCGTGCGCCGCGGCGCCATCGCTCTCGCGCTGGTTGCGATTATAGCGGGCGTCATGTACTGGTGGTTCCGCGACGGCGGTGGTATACCGGTCATCGAAGATCCGAAACCGGCAGCCGAAGCCCCGGCAACGACACCGCCCGCGCTCGCGCCAGACACTGGTACGCTCGCACTTTCGGATGACAACGTGAATTATGAGAGTGAGAACTTCAAAGCAGGCGAGATCGTGATTGGCGGGGAACTGCAATTTCTCGTCGACGAGGACGAAGTCGGTGCGCTCATGGTGGAAAATATCCGTGGTGAGGCTTTTACCGAGAAGAACAAACAGGATGTGAAGCTCGTCGTGACATGGACAACGAATAAACTGTCTCAAGCAGCCGTGAAATATTCCAAGGGCATCGGCCAGACCGAGCGAGGGGTGGATGAAACCGACTACAGCTATAACCATAGCGTCATCATCTCTGGCCTCGACCCGGCCTCGACCTACCTGTATACAATCGAGGCCGCTGACCGTTATGGGAATCGGGCGAAAAGTGAGCCACACGCAGTCTTTACCGGGGCTCGGACGGTCTCGCTTTTCGATCTCATCGCAGGCGCGATCGGCGAGGTATTCGGTTGGGCCGTCACGAACAAGTAGCTCTTGTTGCTATGATTTTCGGTATCAAAAACAGGGAATTTTTCCTGAAAAAACAATCACTGCAAATGCATAAAACCAGATCGCTCTGATAGTCGTTTAAATGTAATATCTTAGCGGTTTCTGAGGCTTGCCAAGAACATGAAAATGACAGTGTTTTATGATATAATTTCCCTATGGCATGAATGTCCGCCATGCACTGGTATGTAAAAAATAAAAACCTGAAAAAGCGAATATTTCTCCTAGCGATCGCACTGGCGACGGGGAGTCTCATTGGTTGGGGTGTACGATCCCAATCGGTTTTTGCGCAATCGATCAACCAGATTTCGGTTGCTGTTTCCCTCTTTGACGCCGAGAGCAAAATCATCACGAATGGCGAATACGATGTCCGTTTCGCGCTCTACCGCATCGATCGGACGACGTCGGACGCATATCCGTCGAACACGGACGCGGGAAATCGATTTTGGGAGGAGACGCAAAAAGTAGTTGTAAAGAATGGCGTGCTGCGCGCATTCCTCGGGAGCTCGATCGCGCTGCCAGCCAATTTGAATTTCGAGAGCGGCGATTATTACCTCGGGGTACGGGTCGGCACAGACTCGGAGATGGTTCCACGCAAGAAACTCGGCGCGGTTCCGGCGGCGCTCAATTCGCAATTCCTCCGAGGCCGTACGTTCGGCACGAGCGAGGGCGATCTCCTTGTCCTCGGCAAGAATGGCAAGGTGAACATCAAACAGCTCCCAGTCGGGACAGGAAACAATCAGCTGGTGCGTGGTGATGATTCGCGTTTCGGTGATATCCATCAGCAGAACACCGACACTGGTACGGATTCCGAGACCTTTACGATCGGTGATGGTACAGCATCGACCGCCGCAAATTTTGATCTCGCGGTTTCGAATGCCGGAACACCGCCAGCGCTCCGCTATAACGGTACGACGCAGACGTGGCAGTTCAGTAATGATGGTACGACGTTTTCAAATATCTCGAGCGGAAGCATCGGTTCGGTGACACTTGGAACGGATACGACCGGGAATTACGTCGAGAGTGTGGCGAATGGCAACGGTATTACGGGCGGCGCCGTGGGCAGCGAGGGTGCAATACTCACGCTGGGTATCGACCTCCTTGATTCGGCGGACGGGAGCGGACTTACCTCATCGAACTCGGGCCTCGAATTCGCGGGCGGCTCGTCGAATGAACTCTCACTCCTCCAGGGCTGTGCGAACGGTCAGGGTATCTCATTGAACGATACGACCAATGTTTGGGAGTGTACGAGTTTTGCAAGTGGTCTATCAGGAACGGGTACGACCGGCTATGTCACTTACTGGAGCGGTACAAGCTCACTCGGAAGCGAGGCTCAACTCGCCACCTCCCGTGGTGGAACCGGTGTCTCCGGTGCCTCCGCTGCCAACGGCTCCCTCCTCA
>CAZCTF010000071.1:0-3478 GCA_964501755.1 uncultured Bdellovibrionales bacterium | reverse complement strand
TTCGCCAAACTAGTAGAGCTTCGGCTTGCGGAGAAACTTGAAGCGAATCCAGAACTGGCTCGTTCGGCTGGTTTCGTTGCCGATGCGGACGGGAAATTCAGCCCCCAGCATATCCAGGCTGGAGCGAAGCTGGAACTCGGTAAGCTTTTGTCTCAAGACGAGTTGGCAAAGCTTATTGAGGAGGCAAAAGGCGAGAGCCCGATCAGTACCCCGTCCGTAGCTGTTCCCGATACACCGATTCGTGAGACGGTATCCCCGATTTCAACTCCGGCTTTGTCCGAGGCTGAACTCATTGCCCGCGAGGAGGCACGTATCGGTCTGCGTATCCCTCCGATCAGCTCTGACGAACGATCGGCGATTTTGGCTACATTCCCAGAGAGTCCGACGACTGAACTCATCAAGCCTGATGGCAATGTGATGAAGTATATCGAGAGCCTCTCGAAAGAGGACCAGGAGAAGCTTTTCCGCAACTTCAAGAAGATTTCAGTCGAGCTCTTTCAGACAAATGACGTCATGGGCGGCGAAGTCAATGATATGCGCTATGATCCGGCGGTTCATCCTGAGCTCGTCAAGACGAAGCTTGCCGCTGTGATCACCGACCATAAGCTCCTCGCGAAGAATCCGCTCGTCGGCTATGATCGTCTGAAGAATCCTCTCCATTGGTCGCAGATGGAAGAGGTGGCCAAGTTCGCTCAGGCCTCGGCTAAAGCCTTTGGCGCTTCGGTCGCAGAGCCCAAAACGACAGAGTCGGTTCAGGAGTACGCGCTCCGTATGATTGCCATCGCGCGCAATCAAGGGGTGAAAATCCCAGGTTTCCGTATGTTAGACTGAAAGAAACACATTCGTATGGATATCGACTATAGCAAAATCGAACAGGAACTCGTCGAAGCGCTTGCGCTCGCCGGGCTCCCTCAGCCGAAACGTGAAGAACTTTTGGGCAAGATGCTCGAAGCGCTCCTGAAGCGTATCTTCATGGATACGATGGAGCGTCTCGGCGAAAAGGGGATGACGGAGTATGAAGCGCTCATCGAAACGGAACCGTCTGAAGCGGTTGTTGGGAAATTCCTCGAAGAGCGCATCCCGGATTACGATGCATTCGTCCAAGCAATCGTTGATCAGTTCAAGAAAGACATAAAGGCGGTCGCTGCCTAATAATCCTATGTGGGAATTCTTCACTCGAAAAAAGGAAACACCAGTCGCTCCAGTCACTGAAGCAGTGTCCGCACCGCGTCCCGAGTCAGTTCCGGCGGCAGAACAGGTGATTGAACGCAGCAATGAGAGCGCTCATGAGAAGTATGCTGCTATTCTTACCCAGTCAGGATTAACTGACCAGGCGGCTTCTGTATCAACCGACGATGTTCATACCGATGCTGAGGCTGTAGGTCAGGCGACGGACGCTGCGAGCCGCGTGACGCAGCTCGTCGAGTTGGCTCAGGTGAAGGGTGTTGCCCATGCGGTCGAAGTTGCTCGGAAAATGAATGATCTGTATGTTCTCGATACGATGCATGATGAATTGGCGGACAAGCTGTACGAAGCGCTCAAAGCCAAGGGATTGATCCAAGGGGAATAGCCGTCAAAAAATAAAAACTCATGTTCTCGGAGTTCGATCTGAATGTCGTTTTGGTTCCGCTTGCGTACCTCTCTGGTGCATTGGCGCTCGTTTCTGGTGGCTTTCTCCTCGTCAAAACATTTCTCCTCGTTCGCTTCGAAGTCGCACAATCGCTCAACCTCGATCTCGAAGTGGTCCAGGTGAGCAAGAAAAAAGTCGCCGATGGTGCCCAGCACACTCCTGAGGAGTGGCGCGAAGAAATCCGGGCGATGGAGCAGCTCCTGACCTCGCTTGCCTCGCTCAAACGCCATTTCCCGTGGTGGAAGCATATCTTCTTCGAGCCACCGCACATCGTTTTCGAGATCGCGAATCCATCATCGCGGGAGGAGATATTTTTCTATTTGTCTGTGCCCAAGCATTATCGAGAAAGCGTCGAGAAGCAGATCCATAGTTTCTTTCCGCAGTCGGCAATCGAAAAAGTGCCTGATTATACAATCTTTTCTCCGACGGGAGAGACAGCGGTGGCGCTTCTGGAGCTTTCAGCTGGTCATGCACTTCCACTCAAGACGTACAAGAACCTCTCGGTTGATCCGCTAAACGAGATCTCGAATGCGCTCTCGAAGCTTGAAACGGTTGCAGAAGGGGCGGCGATTCAGATCGTACTCGCGCCGGCACCGGCCGGTTGGCGCAAGGGGAGTCGGCAGATCGCCCAGCGGATGCAGGAAGGAAAGCGGTTGAAAGATGCTCACCCAGAGAGTTTTACTTCCATGGTGGGTAAATCTGCTTTGAAGGGTGTTGGGCATGTTGTTCTGCCGCAGGGGACGAAATCGCCGAATCAGGAGGAAAAGAAGCCAGTCGTTCTTACACCGGAAGAGCAAGAGCTCGTGAAGAATATCGATGCCAAGGCAAGCCTAGCGGCCTTTTCTGTGAACATTCGACTCCTTGCCTCGGCAGCAACCAAAGATCGGGCGGAGAGTATCCTGAGTCACTTGGAGAATGCCTTCTCTCAGTTTGAAAATCCAGAGGTGAACAGCTTCCGGGTGAAGAAGCGTATTTCCTCGAAACGTGCTGCCTATCACTATATCTTTCGGAATTTCGATCCGGATTCTGCCATGGTGCTCACTTCGGATGAAGTGGCGAGCTTCTTCCATTTCCCGATTTCGACGACCGAGACACCCAAGATCAAATGGCTGAAAGCGGGAGCGGCACCGCCACCGATCAATGTGCCGAAAGAGGGTATTCTCCTCGGCTACAATGACTATCGGAATGCGAAGACGGAAATCCGGATCACGGATAATGACCGCCGCCGCCACATGTACGTCATCGGACAGACCGGCGTCGGAAAGTCGAACTACCTTCAGGAGATGGCAAAGAAAGATGCAGAGAGCGGCAAGGGTTTCTGTTTCATCGATCCGCATGGTGATGCGATCGAAGATATCCTGACTGCGATCCCGAAGGAGCGGGCCGAAGACGTCATCGTGTTCGACCCGGCGGACATCGCGAGGCCGATCGGCATCAACATGCTCGAGTATGATCCGAATCATCCCGAACAGAAGACGTTTGTCATCAATGAGATGATCGGTATCTTTGATCAGCTCTATGACATGAAAGCGACTGGCGGACCGATGTTCGAGCAGTACATGCGAAATGCGATGCTCCTCATCATGGAGCACCCCGAAAGCGGTTCGACCCTCATGGAAATCCCGAAAGTGCTGGCGGACGAGGAATTTCGTCGCTACAAGCTCGCGCACTGTACCAATCCGATCGTTCGTGATTTCTGGCTGAAGGAAGCAGAGAAGGCGGGTGGGGAGGCAGCACTCGCGAATATGGTGCCGTACATTACGTCCAAACTGACGACCTTCATCTCAAATGACATGATGCGGCCGATCATCGCGCAACAGACGAGTGCGCTGAACTTCCGCGAACTTA
>CAZCTF010000070.1:2811-3489 GCA_964501755.1 uncultured Bdellovibrionales bacterium | reverse complement strand
CCTCGGTGTAAACCTGCCTGCCGGCAGGCAGGCGAGGTGCTCTCACTTCACCCCGTTACATCCTGTGGATGATGCTGGACTCGAACCAGCGACCCCCTCGGTGTAAACGAGGTGCTCTAACCAACTGAGCTAATCATCCGGGAGATGTAGCGGGGCAAGGCTGAGCCCCGCCTGCAACGCTGCTGCGTAGCACTGCGGGCAGGTAACTGCCCGGAAAGCACTTTCCCATGGTACCGGGGCTTTCCCAAAAAAGAAAGCTGGTCGATCAAGTACCAGCTTCTTTCTTTTGTGCCCAAGAGAGGACTCGAACCTCCAATCCCTTGCGGGAACTAGCACCTCAAGCTAGCGCGTATACCAATTCCGCCACCTGGGCAAATACCTACAGAGTTTTCAAAAATTCTCTTCCCACACCCGATTTAAGATACTTTTCGAATTCCCTTGCATCGCTTCGCGTTTGAAATTCTCTAGTATAGAAAACTTCAAATGGGACACGACTGCGATTTGAAGATATCTTCCCTTTGTTATGCTGACCCAGTCTTTTCTGCACATCAGATGACATTCCGATGTACAGCGAGCTATCATTCTTACTCCTCAGGGCGTAAACAAAGTAACTTTTCATACGAGACGCGCTAGCGCGTATACCCCTGCCTGCCGGCAGGCAGGAATTCTCGCCACCTG
>CAZCTF010000070.1:0-2801 GCA_964501755.1 uncultured Bdellovibrionales bacterium | reverse complement strand
ACCTGGGCATATGGCACGGGAACCGCACCGTTACTCTGACTTCGCTTCGGGCTTTGCCTCTTCGAGCTCGGCCTTGGCGGCTGCCTTCACTTCCTTCACGACGTCCTGCACATCCTGACCAGCCTTGCCAATCTCGAACGGGACCTCTTTCAGCTTCTTGCCGATGACCTTGGCTGACTTCGTGCGGACAAAATACAGTTTACCACGGCGAGCCTTAGTCCGCTTCACGAGCTCGATCGACTCTACCTGAGACGAGAGGAGTGGGAAGACGATCTCGACGCCAATACCGGACGAGACCTTGCGGACGGTCACCATCTGGCTCGAGCTCTGGCCGCCTTTAATCGCAATGACCATACCCTGGAACATCTGAACGCGGGTCTTATCGCCTTCTTTGATCTTGCGGCGCACCTTTACCACATCTCCAGCCTGGAGGAGAGGGAGATCGGCCCGCGCGGAGCGGAGGTTACGATTGAATTCGACGAGTTTCTGGTGCATAGCGGATGGGGTTCTCCCGAAGAGACTCGGGGTAGATGCATAGTAATAAGTGAGTGCCTCCCTTGATCACGGCGCTCGCTCGGAAATGAAACCATGGTTTCGCTTCTCTCGCTTCGCTAGTGAATAAAAAAGAAGCTTTGTAGCAAGCACGGGAAAGGCTTACTCAAGCGCTCCAATCATAGCCCCTTCCGGCTTCGGCGTCAAGCATTTTCAGGGTATCGGAAAAATAGCGGGGGAGTGGGGCAGTATAGCGGTATTTCTGCTTACCGAGCTGGAAGCGAAGCTCTCCGGCATGGAGCAGCTGAAAGGGTGGTTTGAGGGGATCGCGCCGGTGTTCCTTGAAGCGATACAGACGGTCGCCGACGATCGGGTGACCGATTGCAGACAAGTGGACACGGATTTGGTGGGTTCTACCAGTTTTTGGCTTAACAGAGAGAAAATCATACTCTGTATAACGTGTGTGTAAAGCGTATTCTGTGCTCGCCTCGCGCAATCCCCCGCCGAATTCACGTTTTCCCGCTGGTACCGCCCGCTTTTTCTCGCCCTTTACCCGGCCGATCGGAAGATCAACTTGGCCACTCGCCTCGGACACATTGCCATAGACCAGGGCAAAATACGTCTTTTCAATCTTTCGTTCCTGAAAAATCCGTTTCAAGCTCTTGAACGCAGTATTTGATTTGGCGATGAGAACGAGACCCGAGGTGTCCTTGTCGAGCCGGTGCACCATACCGGGGCGCTTTTCATCCTCTCCAATCCCCACAATCTGTGGATAAGTGGTGGATATCCAGTCGGAAACCGTCTTTTGCGAAGAAGTACCAGCTGGGTGCATAGCCATGCCGGCTGGTTTGTAGAGAACGAGAAAGGTCTCTTCTTCCGCAATGAGCATTGGACTCAGTGTGACTAGCACCTGGGACGGCGATTTTTTCGTCTTTTGTACCGAGTGGACACCCCGGACTTCAACCACCATGCCTGGCTTCAACCTGAGACTGGCTTTCACGATTTTCTTACCATCAATCCGTACTTCCCCATTGTCGATGAGCAGCTGGACGACTGAGCGATTGGTTTCCCCGAGCACTTCCATGAGGAACAGATCGAGCCGTTGCCCGTTATGCTTTTCCTTTACAAAGAGTATGTTCTGTTGCTCCATAATATGACCTCTCCATAGTACTCTACCCCAGCCCTCCCACCTTTCAGATCATTGTCCACGAGTTATACCTAAAGCGAGGCTGTCAGCATGCCATCCAGAACGATTGCTGTCAATCCTACTTGTACTTCATATTCATACATAAATACTATAGATGGTATTTATGGTCAGTTTATTACCATTGAAAGTCCGATTTCCCCCGTAATTGAGGGGTTATTTGACACCCCTATTTGACATCTCTATCATGGTGAAGCGTCTCTCAAATTTTGAGGTCGCGAAACACAATTTTAACCCATTTTTTCTCAACTTTTATGTAACAGCAAGAAGGCTGCTGCGGGGGAGGGTGCTGTGATGACAAACAGACGACCGATATGCCGGAATACTTTCCAGTAATCGGGAGCAAGGTGCCAGATCTCGAGTTTGATTATTTCCAGAAGGAGTCGTTCCACAAGGCACACTTCTCGGATTTCCGTGGCCAGTGGACCGTCGTGTTCTTCTACCCGGCCGATTTCACATTCATCTGCCCGACCGAACTCGAAGAGATGCAGAAGAATTACGCCAAGTTCCAGGAGCTCGGTGCCGAGGTCCTTTCGGTCTCGACCGATACCAAGTTCACACACAAGGCTTGGCATGATCACTCGCCGGCAATCAAAACGCTCGAGTATCCGATGGTCGCCGATCCGTCGGGCGACATCTCCGACGCATTCGGCGTCCTCATCCACGAGGGCGATGACAAAGGTCTCGCGCTCCGCGGCTCGTTCATCATCGATCCGGACGGTGTGCTCCAAGCGTATGAAGTCCACGCAAACAATGTCGGCCGGAGCGCCGATGAGCTCCTCCGGAAGCTCGAAGCCGCGATCTTCGTCCGCACCCACGGTGGCGAAGTCTGTCCGGCGAACTGGAAGAAAGGCGGCAAGACCCTGAAACCCGGTATCGACCTCGTCGGAAAAATCTAAAACAAAACGTATGCCGTACAGCGCAAAGAATTACTCGCACCTCCTCGGCCTCGTCGGATTTTCTGATGTTCTCCTCAACAATCACTTCACACTCTACGAGGGGTATGTGAAGAACACGAACGCACTCTCGGACAAGCTGAAGGCGCTCACAGAAAAGGGCGAGCTCTCGACGCCGGAATTCGCCGAATTCAAACGACGCTTCGGCT
>CAZCTF010000069.1:0-3508 GCA_964501755.1 uncultured Bdellovibrionales bacterium | reverse complement strand
GCCAGTCATTGCGACACAGCTCGGCGGTGTTCCGGAGCGGATACGTGAAAGCGAAAATGGCTGGCTTTTTAAGGCAGGTGATTCCCACGACCTTGTGCGGGCAATTCGAAACCTGCTGCTCTATCCCGATCTCGGAAAGCTTACGCAGACTGCCTATGAGAGTGTCTCTGATACCCGACCAGAAGCCTACTATCGGAATCTTCTCAGTGTTTACCAGACCGGAAATCTCTAGTTTTTTAGAGCTGATCTCTGGCGGACGCACTCTCGATTTTTCACAATGAGTTCAACACATGCTTGGTTCCCTCACATTTTGCCCGGCCTGCTTTTTTCAGTCAGCCGGAGGCGTGAATCGAGTATGCGGAATGTGTCGCCGTCCGGGAATGTGAGGAGAGGATTGATATCGAGCTCGGCAATTTCAGGGAAATCAACGGCGACCTGCGAGAGTCGGGCGATGTATTCTTTGAGTTTTCCTAAGTCAATACCAGCCTCGCCTCGGCTCCCAAGAAGGAGTGGTAAGCTTTTCAATTCCTCAAGCATGGCGTCGATGTCCGATGGGAGGAGCGGAGCGAAACGCATCGCAATGTCTTTGAATGTCTCGACATGAATGCCGCCGAGGCCGACGACCACAAGGGTTCCGAGTCCGGGTTCCTGCTTCAGTCCGAGCAAGATTTCGTGGCCACCAGTCGCTGCCATCTCGACGGCCATCGCGCCATCGATCCGCGCATCCGGAACATGGGCTTTGACTGTCGCGATGAGGTGTTCATAAGAGACAGCGGCTTCCTCCGGTCGGACATTGAGGAGTACGCCGCCAACATCGGATTTGTGGATGATATCGGGCGAGGCGATTTTGAGCGCGATCGGGGTACCGAGTTCGCTTGCGAATTGGACCGACTCTTCGCGTGAGGTAACGAGCTGGCTTTTGAGATAGGGGAAGTGATAGGCAGAGAGGAATTCCATCGCTGATCGTTCGCCGAGCTGGAATTCACCGCGCGCTTCGGCATCTGCAAGAATCTGCCGCGCCCGTTCGATATCCCGTTCATGTTCCGTCGGCTGTTCAGCGCGGAGCGCCCGTTGCCATTCGCCAAAGCGAGCGAGGACACCGAGCGTTTTCGCGCCGGATTCGGGGTAGAGGAGGTTTGGGATACTGGCTTTCCGGAGCGCGAGCTGACCAGCGGAAACGAGCGCGGCACCGGAGAAGACTGTCACGATCGGGAGTTTCGGAAATGACTTGCGGAGCTTGGCGATTTCATTCGCCGTTTTTTCGGCCTCGGTCATGGTCTGCGGCGTGAGAATCACAAGGAGAAGATCGACACCTTCGTCATCGGCCACAAGTTTGAGTGCTGCGGCGTACCGTTCAGCGAGCGCATCGCCAAGGACGTCGACGGGATTGTGCGTATTGGCTGCCGGTGGCAAAACAGCTTGAAGAGATTTCACTGTTTCGTCGCTTAAGTGGGCGAGTTCGAGACCGTTCTTGACCGCACTGTCGGTTGCAAGGACACCGAGACCACCGGCATTGGTCACGATAGCGACACGCTTGCCGCGCGGGACAGGATTTTGGTCGAGTACGAGCAGGAGATCCATGAGTTCTTCGAAACTCTCCGCGCGGAATATCTTGGCTTGCTTGAAAAGCGCATCATAGGCGGCATTGCTTCCAGCAACGGCTCCAGTATGCGAGCTTGAAGCGCTCGTTCCGGCAGCAGTAGTGCCGGACTTCAGTGCGACAATGGGCTTGGCGCGTCTTCCTGAGAGATTCTCGCGGCCGAGCGTGATGAGACGCGAAGCATCGGCGAGATTTTCGGTATACATGCCGATGGTCTTCGTGTCGTCGTCTTTGAAGAGGTACTCGAGGAGGGCTTTCTCATCCGTCACGGCCTTGTTGCCGATCGAAGCGAAGAGTGAGAAACCAAGTGAGCCTTTGGTCAGGTCGAGGAAAGCACTCGTCAGAGCACCGCTCTGCGAGAAGAAAGCAATTGATCCACCGATTGGAGTCGTAGAGGCAAAGGAGGCGTTCAGATACGCGCTCGGATTGATAAAACCGAGACAGTTTGGTCCAAGGACGGAGATATGAAATTCCTCGGCAATGGCGATGATTTCGGACTCGAGAGCGGCACCGGCTGGTCCGCTTTCCTTGAAGCCAGCGCTCACGATGACCGCGGCGCGGACCATTCGCTCGCCGGCCTCACGGAGAACGGCGGGTACGATTTTTGCGGGAACAATGATGATGACGAGATCGATCGCTCCAGGAATATCGTCAATCGACGGGTAACAGGGCCGATCAAAGAGTGTGCCGGTCTTTGGATTGACGAGGTAGACCTCGCCAGGAAAGTCGCTTCGGACGAGATTCCTAGCGACATCGTTGCCGACGCTGCCGGGAGTCGTCGAGGCGCCGATAACTGCGATGGATCGGGGGGCAAAAAGGCTAAGTAGGGACATGATTTTTATTTTGTTCCTCTCCATAGTACCCGAGCCGAAGATAATTGACAAAATGACGAGAATACTGGTAATATCGTAAGCTGTTTCTTAGTCAAACTCGATCTATTTCACTTCTTATGATGAATGGAAAAATTGCTCTCCAGTGGAGGAATAGTCTCATTGCTGTGGCGTTTTTCGCGCTGATTCTCGGCCCGGTTGTTGCGCTTGGTGACTCCAAGACCATATATGTCGATGAGGACAATAAGGGGACCGAAGATGGATCACATGATCATCCGTATCGGACAATCTCTCGGGCGCTGAAGCGCGCCAAAGGTTCGACGGTCGTGTACGTCGCCAAGGGTACCTACAAGGAGAACATCACGCTTCCGAAAGATGTGAAGCTCATCGGCGGCAAGAATACCGATGATGTCGTCATCAAGGTGGACAACCCAGATCAGCCAACGATCGTCATGAAGGATGATACCGAGGTGAATAAGATCACAGTGGTCGGCGGCCGTCATGGCATCCGTGTCCTCGAGCATGCCGAAGCCAAGATCATCCGCTCGGTCGTGAAGGGGAGCACTCGCGACGGTATCCATATCGACAAGGGTTCTCGCGACAAGAAAGAGCAAGTCATCATCGAAAAAACGACCATCAAAAATAATCGCTTGGCGGGTATTTTCTCCGAGAAACGCAATCTCATCGTGACCGAGAGCGATATCATCGGCAATGGCGACGGCATCGATCTTGTCGCGAATGTGAAGGCTTGGTTTGCGGACAACCGCATTCTCGAGAACCGTGGTTCAGGGTTCAAGCTCACCATGGATGGTGCGACGTTTTGGAGCAAGAACAACTCGATCCGCCGCAACGGCCGTGAGGGGGTCGAAGTGAATTCCTATGGCGAGGCTGGAGAGATCGGTTTCAAGAAAGCCGCGTTCGTCGATAACGGCCGTTATGCCATCGCTCGCGTCGCGCGTTCAGGCAGCGGCAACTTCAAGGGTCTTTTCCTCGAGAAAAATCGCTATGAAGGCAATCGTCTTGGATCAATCTCAAACATCTTGAAAATCTGGTAAACAAAAGTTTTTTCCAAGGAATC
>CAZCTF010000068.1:0-3526 GCA_964501755.1 uncultured Bdellovibrionales bacterium | reverse complement strand
ATCATGCTCTTCCCAGTACTTGCAATGCTCGGCGCTTTTGGGCTTTCTGAAATCGCTCAAATTGGCGAGCGTCGAGGGAAAGAATGGCGACCGCTGATCGCTACCTTCGCGATCGCGTCATCCGTACTTTCGCTCGGCCTCATCTATCCGTTCTATGCGAATTATGCCAACCGTCTCCTGGCTCGTACGGCACTCGTCGCTGATGCCTGGGGCTATGGCGGCTACGAAGCGGCTAGGTATCTGAATGCACTCCCTGATGCCGCGAACCTGACCGTCTGGAGTGATTACTACGGTGTGTGCGAATTCTTCGTGGGCAAGTGCCTCACCGCCTACACCTTTGATGGAAAATCCATTAATCCCGACTACTACGTCCTCACTCGACGCGGCGAAGCCCGCTATATGTCGCGCTTCGAGCGCTGGGAGCGGCTGTCAGGACTTACCGCGCACCGCTACTACCGTCAGAGTACTGTCCTGCCCGTCTGGTCTCTCGAAATCGACAACCGTCCAGGGAACTACGTGAAAGTATTCAAGGTTGAGAGATAAGCTTGATTTTTAAGTGCAAAAGCTCTAGAATGGATTCATCAAATTGAATACTGCTGACCTAGACGAGGAGGCACAATCGCACAAGATTGTGCCTTTTATTTTTTATGAAAAGTAGTTTCTGGAAAAAATTGGAAAAGATACAAAAAAGAATAGCTATCATAGCTACTCTCCTTCGGGATATTGCATTTATCCTGAGTCTGATTCTTGGTGGAATTCTACTTCTTGGCTCGAGAGGCGCGGATACGATCGGTTTCCTTCAGGAATTGCTTCCGTAGGCGGACCGACAGCGGTGTAATCTCGAGGTATTCGTCAGCGTTCATGACTTCCAGCCCGCGTTCGATATTGAGTTCCCAGGGTGGGGTCAGTTTGATGGCTTCATCAGCACCCGACGAGCGCATGTTGCTCATCGCTTTTCCTTTGGTTGGGTTCACGGTCATGTCTTCACCCTTGGTAGCGTTTCCGATGACCATCCCCTCGTACACTTCAGCCGCATGACCGATATAGAGCGTGCCACGGGTCTGGAGGTTGTCGAGCGAGAACGCTGCCGCCTTGCTGGTCTCCATCGAAATCATCGCGCCCACATCCTTGTGGTCGATCTCGCCGGCATATGGACGGAATCCAAGGACGCGGGTATAGAGCGTCCCCTCGCCACGTGTGTCTACCATGAATTCTCCGCGATAGCCGAGGAGGCCACGTGTCGGGATTTCAAAGAGCAGGCGCTGATAGCCGCCCGAACCTTCACGCATATCCATCATGATACCCTTGCGCTTACCCATTTTCTCGATGACCGGACCAGTCACTTCCATCGGACACTCGACGGTAACTTCTTCAAACGGCTCGGACTTCACGCCGTCGACATCTTTGATGATGACCTGCGGCTGCGAGACCTGAGCTTCATAGCCTTCGCGACGCATATTCTCGAGGAGGATAGAGATGTGGAGTTCACCACGACCGTAGACCTTGTAGTGATCATCCGCAAATTCGATCCGGAGACCGACATTGATCTCAAGTTCTTTCTCGAGACGCTCGCGGAGTTGTTTGTTGGTGACGAACTTGCCCTCGCGACCAGCAAAAGGACTGTCATTCACCATAAAGTCGAGAGAGATTGTTGGTTCATCGATAGCGATCGCTGGGAGGAGTTCTGCATTCGCATCAGTCGTGATCGTATCACCGATCTCAACATCTGGGAGACCAGCGATCATGACGATATCACCCGCTTCGACGGATTCGCTCTCGACCCGCTCCATACCGCGGAAGGTGAAGAGTTTCACGATGCGACCACTGGACTCTTTGCCATTCACGTTTCGAAGCATCACCTGGTCATTGACGGAGAGACGACCATCATAGACGCGAGCGATAGCGAGGCGGCCGACGAAGTTGTCATAGCCCAAATTGAACGGCTGCGCCCGGAGCGCCTTATCAACGTCATGTCCAGCAGGCGTAACGCGTTCGAGAATCGTATCCAAGAGTGGTGACAGATCCTTGCGTTCGTCACCGAGCTCCTTCATCGCGACACCTTCACGAGCGATGGCGTACACAACTGGGAAATCAAGTTGATGATCATCCGCACCGAGATCAAGAAACAGCTCGTAGACCATTTCCTGCACTTCAGCTGGCCGAGCTGCCGGTTTGTCGATCTTGTTAATAACAACGATGGGACGCAACCCGAGTTCAAGCGACTTCTTCAAAACAAAACGGGTTTGTGGCATCGGGCCCTCTTGGGCATCGACGACGAGGATAACATCATCGATTGATCGGAGCACGCGCTCGACTTCGGAACCGAAGTCGGCGTGTCCAGGCGTGTCGACGATATTGATCTTGGTCTCTTTATAAAAGAGCGAGCAGTTCTTGGCATAGATAGTGATACCGCGCTCCCGTTCAAGCGCGTTCGAGTCCATAGAGGCGCCTTCGGCCATAGCGACGCCCGTCTGTCGCATGAGAGCATCGGTCAGTGTGGTCTTGCCGTGGTCGACGTGGGCGATAATGGCTACGTTGCGTGTCTCCATAAGTATGTATCCTAGGGCGTTAAGTATCGAAAAAAGGCGTTACCGCCTTTGTTCTTGAAGCAGAGGCAGTATACCCCGAATCAGGGCCTGAGTCAACCTACTGCTCAACAATGTCTACCGAGGTGATTTTTACTGGCGCGACCGGCTTTGACCCTTCGCCACCAGACTGTGTCGGTGCCGTCGCGATCGCATCCACCACCTCGAGCCCTTTGGTCACTTGGCCGAAGATCACATAGTTCGGTGGAAGCGCATAGTCCGCATGCATGATGAAGAACTGGCTCCCATTGGTGTCTGGTCCAGCATTTGCCATCGCGAGGGTCCCACGCTTGTACTGCCCAGCGAACGGTTCATCTTCGAACTGATACCCCGGACCACCCATCCCCGTCCCCGTCGGATCCCCTCCTTGGATCATGAAGCCGGGAATGGTGCGGTGGAAAATTACGCCGTCATAGTATTTCTCGCGTGCGAGGAAGACAAAGTTATTTACCGTAATCGGTGTCGCACTCGCAGCAAGCTCGACTTCGATATCACCTTTTTCAGTATGTAGTGTAGCGACATACTTCTTGGCAGCGTCGATTACAACCGCTGGTGCTGTGGAGTACTGTTTCTGGTTCATAGGTTCGGGAGTTACTTTTTTAGCGGCTTCTTTCTCTGCTTCTTTCTTCTTGGCTTCCTCTGCTATCTGACGATCGGTCTCGGCTCGCTTCAGTTTATCGAGTGGAAGCTCATCTTTCTTCTCTATTTTGGCAACCGGCTCATTCTCCCACGAACATCCAGCGAGGAGGAGCATCGCTGAACCGAGGAGAAGGAATGAGACAGCTAATTGATGTTTGCGTTTTTTCATATCGTATTCCAGTATAGCGCTTTTTTTTTGATTGCTCTAGTTTCAACACACACGACCGAGAGGCCGTCCTTTTTTGGACCTGTCTGGGCTTGACTTTTGCAAAAAATGGGAGTATACTAAGGATGTTGAAGTG
>CAZCTF010000067.1:0-3673 GCA_964501755.1 uncultured Bdellovibrionales bacterium | reverse complement strand
AGGGTTGGGCAGAAAGCGGGGGTCTATGGGACGGCGGTGTGTCCATAAAACAGGCCTATAGCGATCCGCAGTACAGCCGCCTCATCAATTGCGATGAGATGAAGGTTGAAATACGCGAGGGAACATTTGTCGTCGATAGTCGCGAACCAGGACGATATGCGCGTTCTCATATACCGGGCAGTGTCAGTATCCCGATGCTCTATACGCCATCTTCGGAATTAGAGAATGTCTTTGCGCAAGTGCCTCGGGGTGCCAGAGTGGCTACTGTCTGCGATGGATATGTGAATTGCTTCGATGCCCGAGTGACTGGTATCGAGCTAGAGCGACGGGGCCATACGTTCCTCGGCCGTTTCACTCAGCTTAGCTGTATTCATTGATGGTCTCTATGGAAACCAAGGCAACGCGACTAGAGAAGCTGAGTAATTGTGTTTCGGTCCCGGCCTTTGTCCGAGTGACGAAGCAGGAGGTTTTTAATTTTGATCAGATTCCGAAGTGGGAGCAGTATATTGTGCGGGGTGTGAGTGAGACAGAGGACCAGGAACATTCTTCGCATGCGGGACAGTTCGTCACTATCGGCCCGGTCGCAAGAGAGGGTGTGATCCAAGCGGTGGAAACCATATTTCAGCACCCCACAGCGGTCGAAATGATCGTGCAGGAATACAAGCACGGCATGAGCGGGGTCGCATTTTGTTTTGATACAGATTACTTCTACATTGAGTACAGTTCATATCCCGAGGGAGTAACTGCCGGAAAGGTCCGGCCGTTTGTGGCTGTGCTGCCGACCGAGAATAGTTCTCGGTATAAAAATCTCGAGGCAGAGTTGGTAAAAATTTATGTGCAGTTCGGTCCGAGCGATGTCGAGTTTATCAGCGTCGAAGATCCGGCATTTGTTCAGGTCCGTCCTATCACGAGTGTATTTGATGTCGATCGCGAAATGGCCGTGCTGCAGATGGACTTGCAGGATTCGATTGCTGGGAGGTGGATCGAGAACGATCTGGCGCATGTGATCGGAGAGCATAAAAAGTGCGATAGCGTTTTCGTGTTTTTCTACGTGCGTTCATTGGCTGCAGTTCTAAAAAAGTATTTCAAAAAGAGCGTAGATATATCCGCGGGGGACGTGATAAATGTCGGATCACAGTATTTTGTTTCAGAACGGTTCATCAAATCGACGGCATTGGGTTGGCTGGATTTATTGAGATTTGCTCTCGTCTTTCACCATGAACAAGGACGACTGAGGAATACGGCAGAGGATACTTCACTAGAGGGACTCTTCGAGAAGAGCATACTGTCGAGCATGGCGTATACGTTTCTGAAAAAGCGGGAATTCTTTGACATCCGCGAAGAATACCGACGGGCAATCGATATATTGTTGAAGGGGCAGGGTTGTGAGGGGGATGAGCTGAGACGGTTTCCTTATGGTGGACAGCTAGATCCGGTCATTGAGTTGAATAGGGATTTGGCGGTCTGGATGGCAATAAGGAAAAGGGATAGTTTTGGTGTTCAGGTTGTTACGGGAGAATTCGATAAGACAAAGTTTTTCAACTATCGGGAGGGTGCGGAAATACCCGATGGCGCTGTAGTACTTTGCGACTATCTCTATCCAGACATCGGCCGGCGTATCGATGCTATCAGCGGGATAGTCTGCGCCAATGGTTCTATCAATTCGCATGTAGCAATATTGTGCAGGGAAAGAAACATTCCATTGGTCATACAGGCAGACATAGAACATTACCGCCGATAGGTTTTTTCTTTTCGGATAGATTTTTGATAGGGTAGGGGGAGGACAAAAATCCCTATCGACGATGGTGCGAAGGCCGATGCGTTTGTCGCTGATTGCAAAGTCGGCAAGCGCCCGGAAGTCGTCGCGCAGTACCTGAAGAGCATGAATCTCGATGGCGCTGAGGAGGAGAAGAAATAGTAGTTCCTCCTCGCTCTACGAATGCAAAAAAACTCTGAGAGGAGAGAGATAGAATGTTTCGGGCCCCTTGCCAAAAGCAGGGGGTTTTGGTTTGATACAGGCCTGCTTGAGCATCGACTCTTGCAGGAAAAGGCTTTTTCCCAACCCGTGCAAACTACCAATGGAGGTATCAGAATGCCCCGTACCGAACGCTGCCCCGTCCGCGAATTCAGGGCTCGCATGTGCGCCCTCGAACCAGGCGATGTGCTCGCCCCGCTCAGCCCTCCCGCTCCGTCAGGACATCGCATCCTGGTGCTCGACCGGACGCCCGATGGCGGACTGAATCTGTCGCTTCCGTGTGATTCCCTCCGTATCGTCGCCGACAAGAATGGCCCGTTCCGCTGGCTTGAGGAGGCCGAGACCATCATCGATGTCGATGGCAACCCGCATGAACTCATCGACCTCAGTACGATGGTTGCCAAGGGTGCTGCTCCCGAGCTCATCTCCGAATATCACGAGCTCGCCGCACTCGTTCGGGCGCTCCAGATCGTATCCAGAGATCAGGTCGACTCAATTGTGAACAAAGGGGATACCCCGCTCCGTCGACGCATCGATGCTGTCCTTATGAACGACTGGCTGCCGTCAGTTGAGGGGCGGATCGTCGCCGCGTTTGGGCAGATCTTCGCTCGGCCACTCACTGAGAACGAACAGGCGCATGTCATCGCACTCGTTAATTTCGTTTCGGAGGTCGTGCCAGTGCTTGACGTGGTGATCCTACCGAGTGATGACCTGACTGTCGGACCTCTGCCGCCTCACGTCACGCACTAGCGGTATCCCTCTGCCCAGGTGTCTTCTGACGCTCGTAGTCCACAAAAGTGGCCGCGAGCGTTTTCTTTTTGGCTTAAATCTAACATTTTCTCTATGAACACGCTTTCCAACCAGTCATTTCTATCGGGTACTTGACAGCAATCGGATGCTTCTATACTATGGAAAAACCGCTCTAGAAACGGTAAAAAGACACGCAACTGTGGAACTCAACGGTAACTGAATACAGTGAGTGATGGGTGGGTGTATATACCGGCTCACGACCGGATTTTTTTTTGAAAACTGCTTGTTCGGAAAGAGAGAGGTTTGGGTAATGAAACTTTTCTCCAAGATTCATCTTTCCGCGCAAGAACTCTTAACAATAATTGAAGTCTTTGTAAGCACGTCGAGAAGGTTGCCGCATGCGCGGGGCTGTGACGAGTTATGCTTAAAAGTCAAAGTTGTAAGGTCGCTGTATCGTGTTTCGTCAAGGGACGCGATATGGCAAGCAATAGAGAAACGGTGAAGTCTGCGCAAACATTCTTCATCGTCAACTGAAGTGTCCGTGAGTGTTCTAGCAATAGAACATTGGCGGACATTCAAATGAAAGCAGGTTACCAACGCAGAGTGTGGATGCCTTGACTTATGCAAGCGAAGAAGGACGTAGGAGGCTGCGAAAAGCTTCGGGGAGCTGCCAACCAAGCTGTGATCCGGAGATATCCGAATGGGGAAACCCTTCCAAATTTATTTGGAAACAATAGTCTGAATTCATAGGGCTATTGCGCAAACCCAGTGAACTGAAACATCTTAGTAGCTGGAGGAAAAGAAATTAATAAAGATTCCGTTAGTAGTGGCGAGCGAACGCGGAAGAGCCTAAACCACCGAGTTTACTCGAGTGGGGTTGCAGGGCTCGTGGACTCGATTGATCGGGGTCCAGTACAATCGTTAGGAGAAGATTCTGGAAAGAATCAC
>CAZCTF010000066.1:0-3812 GCA_964501755.1 uncultured Bdellovibrionales bacterium | reverse complement strand
CTCGGCCTTTGCATCGGCGTAATAGCGGACCTGCGCGACGGCAGTCTTGCGGCGACCGACCGCGTAGACATAGCGACCTTCGGCCACGATGGGCTTTCGGGTCGGTTCAGTCGTCTTGGTTGTCTTCTTGGTCGCGGTCGCCATAATGGTCTTTAGATTGAATGATTCACATCGATCTTCCGGTTGCCATACTCAGCACCCTTGAAGAGACGAAGCCGGGTGAGCATCCTGGCCCGAAGCGAATTCTTCGGGAGCATGCCATAGACGGCCTGCCAGATGAGTTTGGTCGAATCCTTGTCGCGCTGGTCCTTAAACGAAATCGAAGTGATGCCGCCCGGGTAGCCCGAGAAGCGATGGTACATCTTGCCGTTCCGCTTGTTGCCAGTCACCTCGATACCGTCGGTGTTCGTCACGATGACGATGTCGCCGGCGTCGATGTGCGGTGCATAGCTAGTCTTCCCTTTGCCGGAAAGCACTTTCACGATCTCGGTCGCGAGACGGCCGAGCACCTGGCCCTGCGCATCGAAGAGATGCGTCGCACGGACGATGCCCTTCTTCTCCTTGGTTGTCGTTTCAGTGTTCTTCATACGGGCTTTAGACAAATTCGATGACTGCCATTTCGGCACCGTCGCCCTGGCGACGTTCCAGCTAAGTGATTCGGGTATAGCCCCACGTCCCGGTCTCAAAAAGCGTTAAGAAAACTCTCGAAATCTTCTTGGTCGCTTCGAGTGAAAGGCGCTGACGGAGGAGTCGGAGTTCGGCCTGGCGACGTTCCTTATTAGCTTCGGCGCACTTACCCTTGTTCACGAGCTGGTCGATGTGGTTCTTCATCTCGCGGGCTTTGGCCAAGGTCGTTGTGATCTTTTCGCGCATGATAAGGCTCCCGAGAAGCGTCTTCAAAAGCGCTCGGCGGGCATCCGTACCACGACTCAAAATTCGACCTTTTCTCCGATGCTGCATATCCTTGGACTAAAACTGATTCAAAATTATTCGGCCTCAACCGCTTCGGAGGCTTCCTTCTTCGCTTTCTTGGCCGGTTTCTTCTCCTCTGCCGCTTCAACCGCCGGCGCAGCTTCGTTGGCTACACCCTCGGCCGAGAGGACCGAAAACTGAGCGACGAGGATGGCAACGGCACGGTCGAACGCTTCCTTCGGCGAGAGCGTGCCGTCGGTCACGATTTCGAGCGTAATCTTGTCGTAGTCAGTACGCTTGCCGACGCGCATGTTTTCAACTTCATAGTTCACGCGCTTGATCGGCGTATAGATGGCGTCGATGGCAATCTCACCAATCTCGCGTTCCTCTTCCTCGCGGGCTTCCACCGGGATGTAGCCGAGGCCACGATCGACGATGATATCCATCTCGAATTCAGCTTTCTTGTCAGTGAGGGTCGCGATGACTTGGTCTGGATTGACGACTTCAACTGAGCTCGGGCACTTGATAGCTGAAGCTGTCACAACCCCCTCGCCCTTGGCCTTCACTGTGACCGTGACCGCTTCATCGGCGTGCGAGCGGAAGCGCACCTGCTTCATGTTGAGGATGATCTGGACGACGTCCTCCATGACGCCAGGAATCGTCGAGAACTCATGGGACACGCCCTTGAGTTTCACTGACCGGGCTGCTGCGCCCGGGAGCGAGGAAAGCAGCACGCGACGAAGTGCATTGCCCAACGTCGCGCCATAGCCAGGATAGCAACCGCCGATCTCGAGCTTGCCATGATTGACCCCGAGTTCGGTGTAATTCGGCTGGTACGGTGCAGTGATGTTTTGCATATGTATGGTGTTCGCTTTTGCGAACAAAAGTTACCAGTTGAAATTATTTCGAATAATACTCGACGACCATCTGGGCATCGACCGAGATGCCGACGTCTTCACGTGACGGAAGCGCGAGGACTTTTCCTTCGAGTTTCTCAGCGTCGAGCGCGAGCCAATGCGGCACATCGTTCTTGTTCTTCAATACTTCCATCCGGTTCTTCGTGACAGTCTTTTCTTCCTTACTCGCCTTCAGCGCGATCACATCCCCGATCCGAACTTCATACGACGGAATGTTCATACGCTTGCCGTTCACCGTGAAAAACTTGTGGCCGACGAGCTGGCGGGCAGCGATACGGGACGGGGCAAGGCCGAGGCGATACACCGCATTGTCCAACCGACACTCGAGACGCTGGAGGAGGAGATCACCGGTCGCACCCTGGCGGAGCTTGCTCTCCTCGAAGTGATGCCGGAACTGGCGCTCCATCACGCCATAGAGGCGCTTGATCTTCTGCTTCATCGAAAGCTGACGTCCGAATTCGCTCCGGCCGCGTGACGGGTTCTGACCGTGGACGCCAGGAGCATACGGGCGGCGCACCATAGCGCACTTCGGCGATAGACAACGATCACCCTTCAAGAAGAGTTTTTCGCCGGCACGTCGGCAGAGTTTGCATTTGGAGTCGATTGTGTTAGCCATAGCGGTCGGTAGAGGTTAGATACGGCGCGGACGGCGCGGACGGCAACCGTTGTGCGGGACTGGGGTAATGTCTTTGATCGAGACGAGGTTGAAGCCGTTGTTGGCAAGCGCCCGGATCGACGCCTCACGGCCGCTTCCGACACCCTTCACAAAAACTTCGAGGTCCTGGAGACCGTACTTTTTTACCTTCTCGGAGACTTCGGCCACAACCTGGGTCGCAGCGTACGGAGTCGACTTCTTGGCCCCCTTGAAGCCAAGGTGACCAGAACTCGACCACGCGAGCACGCCGCCGTTCAGGTCAGCGAGGGTCACGATGGTGTTGTTGTAGGTGCACTGAATGCTGGCGCGGCCCTTCTGGACCAGGCGCTTCACTTTCTTCACGCGCTTCTTGGCATCTGTCTCTTCGACAGCAGCTGGCGCATCCACCTGTACCTCTTCAGTTGTGAGCTCTTCTGCCATAGTTCTTTTAGGTCTTAGCGTCAGACTTTTTGCGACCGCTGCCCATCGTCTTTCTCACGTTGCCGCGAACCGTACGAGTATTGGTCTTGGTACGCTGGCCGCGAACCGGGAGACTCTTGGCGTGGCGGATACCGCGATAGCTGCCGATTTCTTTCAGACGCTTGATATTCATCTTCACCTGGTGACGGAGCTCACCTTCGATGCGGTGGCTCTTTTCAATCGTCTCGCGGAGACGGTTGGCGTCCTTCTCGGAGAGGTCTTTGGTCCGCGTGTCGACATCAATATTGAGCGACTCGAGGATTTTGCGGCTCGTCGGACGGCCGATGCCATACAGATAGGTCAGCGCAATTTCGATGCGCTTGTTATCGGGCAGATTGACGCTAGCAATACGGAGCATAGGCTTTATCCTTGACGCTGTTTGTGCTTGGGGTTCTTGCAAATCACGTGGACGACGCGGCAGCGACGCACGATTTTACAGTGAGCACAGATTTTTTTTACAGAGGCGCGAACTTTCATAGCATGATTCAGACTTTCAAACGCTGGACGATCCGGCCTTTGGTCAGGTCGTACGGACTCATGTCAACGATGACACGATCCCCCGGAAGGAGACGGATGTAATGCACCCGCATCTTGCCCGAAATATGGGCGAGCACCTCATGCCCGTTATCGAGACGGACTTTAAAAGTGGTACTCGGGAGAGATTCGATGACTTCTCCCTCGAAACGGATGAGTTCTTTATTATTTCCCATATATTGCACACCAGTTCCTGCGAGGGGGTTGCTTTTCCAACACAAAAAGAGAGTGGTGCGTATAATTCGTGCGTTCCTCAGTCTTGCATCGCGTCAGTATACCCTCTCTCACGGGAGCTGTATGCACTTTTCAAATGTGCTCACAGTGTAATGGAAAGG
>CAZCTF010000065.1:1018-3813 GCA_964501755.1 uncultured Bdellovibrionales bacterium | reverse complement strand
GTGTAACGGGGCGAGCGAGTGCGCCGCTCTACCAACTGAGCTAAGGTGGCGAAATCCCTGCGAAGCAATAACGCCCTCTATCCTAGCAAATATCCGGGAAGAATCAAGCTGCATGCTAGGATAGATAGAGACTACCGATAGAATATGGATGAACTTCGACGAAAACTAGCGACGCTCGAAACCCAGTATGCCCGCTTGCGGGACTATCTTTGACTGGGAGGGGAAACGTGCCGAAATAACTCGGCTTCAGGCGGAGAGCGAACGACCTGGTTTTTGGGATGCGCCAGAGAACGCAGCAGGGACGATGCAGTCGCTTGACGGGCTGAAGCAGGAAATCGCTCGCTTTGAGGCGCTCTCCAAGTCCCTCAGTGACGCGACAGAGCTTGCGAGCCTGGACGATCTCGGTACCGATGATGTGAACGCACTCGAACAAGATGTAGAAACCATCGGTGCCGAGCTTCGTACCTGGGAATTCCAACTCCTCCTCGGTGGGGAGTATGATAGCGCCGATGCCATCCTGACGCTTCGGAGCGGCGCGGGTGGGACCGAGGCGCAGGACTGGACCGAGATGCTCCTCCGGATGTATCTCCGCTATGCTGAACGACACAGCTATCGGACCGCAGTCCTCGACGAGACACGTGGCAATGAAGCTGGACTGAAGAGTGTCACGATCGAAGTGAAGGGCCGCTATGCCTATGGGTATCTCCGCGGTGAAATGGGTGTTCATCGTCTGGTCCGGCTCTCGCCTTTTAATGCGAATAACCTGCGCCAGACGTCTTTCGCCTCGGTCGAGGTGATGCCCGTACTCCCGGATACGGATCGATCGATCGAGATAAAACCGGAGGAGCTGCGCGTCGATACGCTTCGCGCTTCGGGTGCTGGCGGCCAGCATGTGAACAAAACCGAATCAGCTGTCCGCCTGACACATCTTCCAACGGGGATCGTCGTCGCCTGCCAGAGCGAACGTTCCCAACTCCAGAATCGCGAGCAGGCGATGAAACTCCTCAAGTCGAAACTTTTACAGAAGCGACTTGTCGAAGAAGAAGAACGGAAGGACGCGATTCGCGGGGAGTTCAAGTCGGCCGGTTTCGGAAATCAGATCCGTTCCTATGTGCTCCATCCCTATACGATGGTGAAGGATCACCGCACCGATACCGAGACGAGCAACGCGCAAGCGGTGCTCGATGGAGACTTGGACAGCTTCATCGAAAGTGAGCTACAATATGAGCAAAGACAGAAAAAGTAAGACTATCATGCCCAAGACTGAAGCTCAGCCGATTGTCGTTTTTGAGAATGTAACCAAGGACTATCCGGGTGGCGTCAATGCGCTGCACAATGTTTCGTTTACCGTTTTTCCAGGCGAGTTCATTTCCCTCGTCGGAGCGTCAGGTGCTGGGAATTCGACTCTTCGGAAGCTTATCTACGCCGAAGAGGTCCCGACCGATGGCACGATCTATTTCAAGGGGCGGCCGATCAAGGACATCAATCGCAAGCACCTCCCGTTCTTTCGCCGCAATATCGGTACCGTTTTTCAAGACTACAAGCTCTTACCACAGAAAACTGCGTTCGAGAATATCGCGTATGCCCTTGAAGTCGATGGCCGCAGCGCCAAGGAAATTCGCGAAGAAGTGAGTGAATTGCTTGATATCGTTGGTCTCGGTCAAAAAGGACACAAGTTTCCGCGCGAACTCTCGGGTGGCGAGCAGCAGCGAGTCGCGATCGCTCGGGCACTCATCCATCATCCGCAGATCATCTGCGCGGACGAACCAACCGGCAATCTCGATCCCGTCTCAACAAAGGAGATTACCGATTTGCTTCTCGAAATCAACTCGTACGGCACTACCGTTATTGTCGCGACACACAAGAAAGAAGTTGTCGATCAGCTCGGAAAACGTGTCATCTCGCTCGTCGACGGGTATCTCCGGCATGACGAGGCGCGTGGGAAATACATCATCAAATCCTAGGTATGCAACGCACGCTCAAACTCTGGCGCACTTTCAAAGAGGGGATGATCAATTTCCGTCGCAACGGTTGGTTATCGTTCGCGACGATTACGATTCTTTCGCTCTCACTCTTCATCATTAGCCTTGCGGGACTCATCACGATTGGAACCCGGCTCATCGTGAATAACTTGGAAAACCGCATCAGCATCACGGTTTCATTCAATCCTGATGTTTCGGAGGGACGCATCCTCGAAGTGAAGCAGTACCTGGAGCGCGCTCGTGAGATCGAGTCGATTGATTTCGTCTCCCGCGACCAAGCACTCGAAACCTTTCTCTCGAATAATGGCAATGATCCAGTGATCCGCCAGGCAATCGATGAGATCGGGGAAAATCCGCTTCTCGCTTCCCTTGTTGTCCGGGCCAAGAACCAGACCGACTACGAGAAGATCGCGAAATTTCTCGAGTCTTCACCGTATCAGACTGATATCAACCGGATCAATTTCGAAAAGAATCGCCGAATCTTTGAGAAGCTGAATTACATCGGGGAAGCAGCGAGGAAATTTGGCCTCGCGCTCGGGGCAGCTTTCGGAGTCATCGCTGTCCTTATTACCTTCAATACGATCCGGATCACGATCTACTCGCATCGACAGGAATTCGAGATCATGCGGCTCGTTGGCGCCTCGAACCTCTATGTCCGGATGCCGTACGTTTTCGAGGGCATTCTCTACGGGCTCTTCGCTGGCGTGACAGCCGTCGCCTTGGTCGCGCTCTCCGCTTACGGACTTGCCGGATACACGGAAGGCGCCTTTCCGCAGGGGAACATGTTCCGGGTCTTCCTCGCCTATCTCCCCA
>CAZCTF010000065.1:0-1008 GCA_964501755.1 uncultured Bdellovibrionales bacterium | reverse complement strand
CTCGGTATTTTCCTCGGTGTCATATCGAGTTTCATCGCTATCCATCGCTACCTGAAAGCATAATCTCATGCAACAAGATTGGAAACGCTATGAACCATAAAAAAACCTGGTTCCTATTACTAATAGGCGTACTTGTTGTTATAGGAATTGTTGTCTATCCTCACAGACAAACAATCGTAGCCATCATTACTGGATGTGGTTGGGTAGAAAAAAAATCTTCCCCCGATTGGGATACTCTATTGCCACTCGATAAAAACTTAATACTTCGTGGCTGGATAGTCGACAACGGGACGATGATCAATACAAAAGAACACAACCTTGAATGCCTCTATCATAAAAAAACAACGGTATTTTCTGAATTTATTGATAACTATGAATACTCGAAAGAGAAATATCCACAAGCGAAGTCTGTAGAATTGCGTCCTATCGAGAGAGTCTATTTGAAAGATGAATTAGAAGGCTCTGCTCGCGGCCTTGGTTCAATTGGTTTTATAAAATACTCTGATAAAGCTGGGGCACTTTATTTGCAAGAGCAAAAAAGCACTGACTATCTCGGTGGTACAGAAATATCAAATGTTGCCATCTATTCTAACACGTCTTCATATCGGAAGGTTTTTTTGGAATTAGCCTCTATGGCTCAACGCACACACCAAAATGACCCCGGCTTCGTTCCGAAGTCTTACCCCTTGAAACCATTTTACAATTGTGTGATAGCGTCTGAATTCAAAGAAAATGAAAGTACTCTTATCCAGAGTTGTTATAATAAAACCAGCATAAACAACGGAACTATACCCAAGCAGCCTATTAGTACCGTATGCGACTGTAATCAGTTGAATCTTTTTATCCACACTCAAGCGGGTGGATATCTTCTTAACAATGAAGAAGATGAACAAATGCACGATTGATGGGTATCTTTACTTAAGAATGCCCTCACTATCTCGAAAAAAGTCTCATTAATTACCAGGAAACCCCGTACTGCTTGGACGGCCATCACATAGCCGGTCAAGA
>CAZCTF010000064.1:0-3995 GCA_964501755.1 uncultured Bdellovibrionales bacterium | reverse complement strand
AGCTCGAAACTGAGAACCGCCTCTCCCTTTGAACGGATCCCGTCGTCGCCCTTTTTCCAGCCCTTCTCATCAAGAAGTGTATTGGCTCTATGTATATCAAATGGAACTGATGTGTCAGTATATCCACGGACGAAGGGCGGCAATGGCCCCGCAGAAACGATACCGCGCCCTTTCAACACGTCCTCGAGGAGAGCCTTCCGATCAGTCGCGAGTGCGAGAGCCTCACGTACTTCGTCATAGGCGAGGGCAACGCTCTTGTTCGTGTTCAGGAAGACAGAAAAGAGACGTGGGAGCGGAAACTCGTAAAGTCGCGTGCCTTTCTTCGCAACCACTTCAGCTGCCCGTTCATGGCTGACCGAATGCAACCCCATCACTTCCTGTCGATCATACGCGGCGAGCAAACTATCCTCATCCGGATAAAAACGGAGTGTCACCCGGTCAATATACGGTACTGCTGAAAAATACTCCTTGTTCGAACGAAGATGGAGGGAAAGGATATTCCCCTGCGAATCCTTGTCCAGATTCTCGAAGAAATATGGCCCTGATCCGATCGGCTGCGACAGGTTATAGTCAGCGAGCGTGAAACTATCCGGCGCGATGTTCTCCCAAATATGCTTCGGCAGAATACCGACGACAAGATTCTCGAGAAAACCAAAGTAGGGCTTCTTCAGAGTGAACATCACCGTGTACTGATCGGTCGCTGCGATCTCTACTCCCTGCCAGTTGGCCCGGAGCGGGCTCTTGTACGCCGGATCCTGGATAGATCGTATCGTAAAGACCACATCATCAGCCGAGAGCTCTTCTCCGTCGTGAAAACGGACTCCTGGACGGAGAAAGACCGTATAAATCCGGCCATCCTCGGAAACCTGATAATCGCTCGCAATGTGTTTCTCTACACTCCCGGCGCGATTATAGCGGAAAAGTCCCGCATAGAGGAGTTCAACAAGATCAGCATCTGCATCGCTCGTCTGAGAGAGGATCGGGTTGATATAGCGCGGCTGCGCGACAACACCCTCGATGTACTGGCCGCCGAAATCCGGTACCGGTTTGGTCAGGGCAAGATAGCCAGCCGAAAGCCAGAAGAGGAAAGCTCCGACTGCGATAATGGCAAGCGAAAGGAAAATAAACCGGTCACGGGAAGAAAGGGCTCGATAAATACCCTTCCAGGCTGATAAACGACGCGCCACCAGTTGGGACAAGGGGGAAATACTCGTGCTTTACAGTTTAGAGGCCGGCTGCGGCAGTCGTCGAAAGCCGGACATTCACCATCGCGAGGATGAAAAACGCCACCGCCAAACCAATCGTGGCATAGACGAGAAAGCGTTCGAATCCTCGTTTGGTATAGTAGCCGCCGAAGTCGCTGCCGAATGCGCTACCGAGACCAGAGCCTCGATTTTGAAGCAAGATCGAGACTGTGAGAAGGATCGCAATAACGGCTTGAGCGATGAGAAATGCTCGCATAAACAAACAGAATAGTGGCTAATGACGAGGAATCAGACCGACTCCGCGCCTCACGACAAAAAACAAAAAAGGCTTTTTAAAGCCTTTTTATGGTACCAGAAGTAGAGTCATCAGTCAATCGAGGTAAAATAAGGCTTGCCCAAGCTATAAATCAAGCCCGCGATGTTCGAGTGAAACGACTAGATCCGGCCGTTCCTCGCGGTAGCGGTAGACCGAAAGGAGTAGCCCGAGGGCAATAAAGAAAGCTAGGAGGGCACTCCCTCCATAAGAAAGGAATGGCGCTGGCAATCCTGTCACCGGGAGAAAGCCCATATTCATCCCGAGATTGATGAGGATATGGATGAAAAAGAGGGCAAGGATACCGACCGCAATAAGGTAGCCCGTGTTGTCTCGGGCGGTCTCGGCAATTCGGGCAATCCGATATAAGAGGAGTGCGTAGAGAAAGATAATGAGCCCTCCCCCCACCATCCCAAGCTCTTCGGAAATCACCGCAAAAATGAAGTCCGTATGCTTCTCGGGGAGGAAATTAAGCTGCGACTGCGATCCATGGCCGATTCCCTTCCCCGTTATGCCGCCGGAACCGACTGCCACCATCGACTGGAGCACATTGTACCCGCTCCCCTGTGGGTCAAGCTCCGGACTGAGAAAGGTCTGGAGCCGTGCTTTCTGGTAGTCAGCAAGAAAGAACCAGCTCGTCCCAATAAGCGCCAAGCCGAGCACTCCCAGTACAAGAAAATGACTCCAGCGAATACCAGAGACGAGGATCATCGAGAGCCAGATACAGACAAGCACCAGACTTGATCCAAGATCCGGCTGTTGAAGGACAAGGAGGACAAGGAGGCTAACGAGGAAGAGCGACGCGATGAGCCGTGTCCATTCTCCGAGCTCGGAGCGCTTCTTCGATATGAAGCTTGCGAGAAAAATGACCAGTACAATCTTAGCAAACTCCACCGGCTGCACCTGAAAACCTGCAACTGAGAACCAGCCGACCGTTCCACGGATCTCAGAGCCGAAGAAGAGGACAAAAAAAAGTACCGCGATCGTGAAGAAATAGAGCGGGGTGCTCATCCGGGCAAAGTGGCGATAATCAAGCGTTCCAACGAAGAACATTGCCCCGATACCAATGAGTCCGATCACGAGCTGTTTACCGAAATAGATATTACCAGCAACTGTCTCCGAGAAGCTATAGAGAGCCAGGAGTCCGATGCTCGTGAGAAGAAGTACGACAGAAACCAGCACAATATCGGTCCGAAAGAAGTGTGCGAAGCCACTTCTCATAGGAAGGGAACGCCGAAATTATTTTCCTGGCGCGAGGTCTCTTTCGGTATCTCGTACTGCTTGATAAAGTTTTCTGGATCGTAAATATTCGCTTCTGCTTCCATATCCACCTGAGTCACTACGCCGGAAAATGGCTGCGGGAAAACAATACGAATATCCTGCTCACGACCAACGGTCACCGTCTGCATTTCGCTCTGATTAGCTGCAAGCGGCACCCCTGAAGCATCACGGAGGACAACCTTGATCTGGATTTTTCGGAAATCATACAAACTCTCATTCACGAGTGTCGCCACCACAGCACCAAAGACCGACGGGTCGGGTTTGCCGATATAGCGCCGACTGTAAATATTGAGCTCTGGCTTGGCCCGATACTCCCGAAGCCGTGTCCACTGGAAATTCGATAGTTCGATGACCGCTTTTGTCGGTATCTGGCCCGGTTCCAGATTGAACGCGAGGAGCAACTTCGTTTCTTGCGGCAGGATGAAATTCGTCCCCGAGACGCGAGTCAGCTCCTTGCCATCGGCATCCCGGAGAAAGAGCGAGTACTGGAAACTCGCCGCGCCAATATCATTGTTCGGATTGAAAATCTTTGCAACGATATCGTACTTGCCGCGATCCGTCGGGATAAACGTAATTTCACGAACCAGAAGATCGTTGCCGATGATTTTCTCGATGCACGCAACCGCGCAGACGCCGCCACAATCGATACCCGTCTCGTTTTGATTCTGCTTGCCATCGATACAGCTCGGCTTCGGCTTGAAGACAAAATACAGACCCGCGCTCATGACGAGGATACTGAGGAGGTAAATCGCGATGATAGTAAGCCGCTTAGTGTCGCGTGTGAGAGTAAGCATGAGAAAAAAGTGACGAAATCAAGCCCATTATATCATAAAAGCCCCGCAGAAAATGGGGGGCTTTTGCGAAGAAGAAATGCTCTGGAGATGGCAGAGGGGGATGCCACCAGTTTCTGTGTAGGCTTGTTCGATGGCGCTGAAATTGGATACCCACGTGTCCGTAGACTTTGTACGTCGTCGAGGACCCTAGGGACAAGCGCGAGCCGCAAGAGAACTGGTTTTTGCACGACATCTCCCCTCTCCAGAGAATTCCTGCGCGGTTTCAAAAGAGTGTCCCCGGCACCGACCTACTCTTGCACGGGTGTGCTACCATCGGCGCTGACCGGCTTAACTGCCGAGTTCGGAATGGGATCGGGTGTTTCCCGGTCGCTAGAGACGCCGGAGACACTCTCTTCAAACTAT
>CAZCTF010000063.1:0-4138 GCA_964501755.1 uncultured Bdellovibrionales bacterium | reverse complement strand
TCTCTCACGGGAGCTGTATGCACTTTTCAAATGTGCTCACAGTGTAATGGAAAGGCAAAATGTTGTCAAACCCCGTTAGAAGTTTTTCCCCGAGATAAGAGAAAGTGACTTTTTTTCCAGAAATCCAACGCGAGTCAGACGAGCGAACCAATACATACACGACTTCTAACGGCGTCAACAAGCCTCAGGCGAGATCTCGGGCAGACTCGTGCCGAGACCCGCTTTCCGGTCGAAAATCCTTACTTTCCGAAACGCCGCTCGCGCTCGGCATACTCGGCCAAGGAGGCTCGGAAAGCTGCGG
The DNA here is from genome assembly GCA_964501755.1 of uncultured Bdellovibrionales bacterium. Lineage (GTDB taxonomy): Bacteria > Patescibacteriota > Minisyncoccia > Moranbacterales > UBA1568 > SSEF01. The sequence goes on along the minus strand of CAZCTF010000063.1, from coordinate 3,837 downwards.
CGCCATAATCCGGAAAATGCAGTGCCGGAAAGGAGAGCTGAGTGTCCCGCGTCTCCCACATCATGAACCCAGCCGAGAGATGAGGGTCATTGCCAGTCCGAATGAGGAGATCAACATCCGGAAGTTCGGCCGTCATGAGGTGCTTCTTCAGGACTTTGTCAGTCACCATGCCGGGAGCAAGGTCTTCGCCAGCGATCCGTTTCACTGCCTGGAGCATATCGTCGTCCCCACTATAGGCAAGGAAGAAATTGAGGAAGTGCCGGTCGTAGTTTTTGGTCACCTCGATGCCCCGGTGAAGGATGTCTTTCAGCCGATCCGGAAATTGCTCCTCCCAACGCCCGATGCAGCGAACCCGCACTTGATCGGTATGAAGATCTTCTTCATTCATGAGTTTCTCAAAATAGGTCGCATAGATACGCAAAAGCTCCTGTCGTTCCCTCATCGGACGCTTGGTAAGATTCTCCAAAGATGATCCCCAGAACGAGATTTCTCGCACGCCGATCTTCCGAGCTTCGCGGACGATCTCTTCGATCCGCTTAGCACCTTCTTCATGACCCTCCCAGCTCTCCAAGCCATGGTCCTTCGCCCAGCGGCGGTTGCCGTCCGGGATGATCGCCACGTGACGCGGGAGGAATTTCGGATCAAGTTCGCTCATAGGAGAGATTCTGACATCAATACTCACGTTTGGCCATATAATCAGCTACGCTATCAAGAAATTCCCGGGCTTCCGGCGCGATCGGAGACTGCATACCGGCAAGCGCTCGCTTCCCGTCCTCGATAGAGCAGAGTGCGAGCTCCTTGGCCGCCGTGAGCGCCCCCGTCTCACGAATAATTGATCGGAACCGTTCGATATCAGCCAAAGCGAGAGTCTGACCTTTTTTCAGAAGCTGGTCAAGCTCTTTCTTGGTGGTCCGGTCGGCGTGCTCGAAAACATAGGAGACAAGGATCGTGATCTTGCCCTCGCGGATATCCGATCCGACCGGCTTACCGATCCGTTCCTCATCCCCGTAGATGCCCAGGATATCATCCTGAATCTGGAACGCGATGCCGATCGGAAGCGCATAGTGAGACAGTTCGGTAGCGAGTTCGGGCGTACCACCGGCGAGCAGGGCCCCCAGGTGAAGCGGGCCTTCGACCGTATAGCGAGCCGTCTTCTTTTCGTACATGCTCAGGATCTCGGCTTCGGTTGCCTCGCCCTTGTATTCGATATAGATGTCGCGCGCCTGGCCGACGACCGTATGTGAGACGATCTTCTGCATACGGGAAAGCGCCGCATAGATATTCTTCTCCGGAAAACCCGAGGTGAAAATGATGTCATTCCCCAAAGCAAACAGCATGTCGCCGACGATAAGCGCAATCGAATCGCCGAAATGATCCGGATCGGCGAGTCCGAGATATCGCCTCCCCCACGTTCGGTACCGCTCGTGCAGGGTTGGCTCGCCATGACGGAGTGCATCGCGATCGATGATGTCATCGTGGATGAGAAGGAACATATGGATGAGCTCGACAGCGACCGCCGTATCCATGAGCCGCTCGCGATCCGTCCCGCCGGCAGCGAGATAGCCATAGTACATGAATGCCGGACGGAGGCGCTTGCCGCCTGCCAAAGTCATCGTTTTCACGTGCTCGAGCGATTCGTAGACGAGATCATCGTCCTTCTTCGCCTCGGCCAGTGTCGTATCAAAATACGCGGCGATCTTTGGGTCGAGCCGCGCCTTGAAGTCGTGCAGTGTGGTTTGGATGTCCATGAGTGTTTCCAGGAAATGCGTCCGTAATTCTACCAGACAGCAGCTGCTTCCGACCAATCACTTTTCAGGAAAAACAAAATACTCCCGATACCGTTCGTAGAGTGCAAGCGTCGCGACGAGATCACGGGCATTGTACCGAGCGATCTCTTTATATTTCCCCTCCTTGAAAAGTTCGCGCACGTCATCACCCGTTACGCCCTGGGCTTTGGGACTCTCGATCCCGAACGCCCGCGTCCAGAGGTGCAGGCTCCCCTTTCTCCGCATCGCCCCATAGAACGACAGCTGGTCGAGGAGATCGACATGTTTCGCATTCCAGGGCTGATAGTTGAGATACCGGTTTGCGAGGAGATTCTTTGATGGCCGGACGCCCTGAATCGCCGAACGCACCATGAGAAATGGGACATCGAACTGCCGACCGTTGAACGTCACAAACGTATCATACTTGATCGCGATCTCCCAGAACTTCTCAAGCATGGCCTTCTCCGACAGGGCTTCATATTTACAGTCATCCTCTTCGAAATCCGTATCGCTCGCATTGGCTGGTTGATAATAGACGGCTGATTTCTTGCGTTCCGCATCCAAGACGCCGATCGCCACGATCTGGCCCGTCAGAGGAGAAAATCCGAGACCGTCCTCGAGATCTTTGAGTGCCGCCTCATATTCCGCTTCGTCCCCACTCTCGCGCTTGATCCAACGGGTAAGCGACTCCTTGGTCGTTTCATCGAGCGCGGAGAAATCCTCACCGACCGTCTCAATATCAAAAATGAGCGTAGACATAGATGTAGCCCTTAGGGGAATTTATCGTCTCTCCGCCTGCTGGCGGATCGTTGTCCAGGACAGCGCTCAATGCTTCTTTGGTCGCATTGACCGACACTCGCCATGCCTTCACGGCAGGGCTCACACCTGCCCGTTCGATTCCAATAGAATATCACAAAACCAAAGGACTCCGGAATAAATCTGGAGTCCTTTGGTTTCACGTAGCCCCAAGGGGAATCGAACCCCTCTTACCAGGATGAAAACCTGGCGTCCTAGCCGATAGACGATGGGGCCCCAAAACAGCGATTAGCTGTTAGCTATTAGCTTCTAGATTAACTACAAACTACGAGCTACAAGCTAGCTTCTGCAGGGGCGGCAGGAATCCTCTTCCTCCGTCGCTCGCGGTCGCAACGCGACAGCGCTCGCTTCCTCCTCCAGAGCCTGGGTCATCTGAAAAGCCAAGCAGTTGGCTTTTCATCTGTACCCTCCGATTCCAAGTTACTCTAAAAGAAATCCCATCCCGACAAGGCGGGACGTATTTCTTTGCAGGGGCGGCAGGAATCGGACGACGCCCCTCTCTCACGCAACACGAGCGCTGCATAACTAGTATACAACGCCCGCTCAGAACCGATTACTTGGACTCATTGTGCACGGTATTCTTGCGGCAGAAGCGGCAATACTTCGAAAGCGATAGTTTCTCCTTCACCTTCTTCTTATTGCGGGAAGTCTCCCGAGAAATGCGATTGCACTCGGAGCACTTCAATTTGGCCATGTTTTCCTTGATCTTTCCCATATTCATTCGCTTGCGCTCATTTACTTCAAAATAATGGTTGCACTGTACGCGAAAAAACACTTGGCGTCAATAGTCCTCTCCCTTTTGAGCCGTTGACCGGATTTGAACCGGTGACCTACGCCTTACCATGGCGTTGCTCTACCAACTGAGCTACAACGGCAAATATGCTTTTTAAGGAGAGATTCGGTCACGAATATTTTTCCTGACGGAAAAATTTCTCGACCCCGCCTCGCAGCACTCGCTTTGTCCTTCGAACAAACTCGTACAGCGCTCCGGCTTTCTCATCCCTCTCGGGAGCCAAGCAGTTGGCTTCCTCCTACTCTAACAAAACCAAACCGATACCACGAAGGTATCGTTTTGATTTTTGTGGGTAGGGAGGGATTCGAACCCCCGAAGCCCGAAGGCGACAGATTTACAGTCTGCTGTGATAGACCACTCCACCACCTACCCATATTATCAATCTTCTGAGCCGAAGGCCGGGCTCGAACCGGCGACCCACGGTTTACAAAACCGTTGCTCTACCAACTGAGCTACTTCGGC
>CAZCTF010000062.1:0-4312 GCA_964501755.1 uncultured Bdellovibrionales bacterium | reverse complement strand
TCTGGCAGTGGAGTGAGCGCCCTATCGAAACACTCGGGGGCGCAGCTTTTATTATTGCACTCGCCGGTGTAGCGAGTCGTGTTCTCGGATTTCTCCGTGATCGTCTCCTCGCTTCGTCATTCGGTGCAGGTGATATATTGGATGCCTATTATGCTGCATTCCGCCTCCCGGATCTCGTCTACGGCCTTCTGGTCCTGGGAGCACTTTCAGCCGCTTTCATCCCGGTCTTTACTGAGCTTGTCGCTCATGATGAGCAAAGAAAGGCCTGGCGACTAGCACAGGGTGCACTCCAGTGGCTTGTCATCATCCTTGGGGGGGCAGCCCTGATCGGGATTGTGTTTGCTGGTCCGATCGCTACATGGATTGCGCCGGGATTTTCACCCGAGAAACAAGCACTTGTCGCTTCGCTGACGCGAGTCATGCTTCTTTCACCGATCTTCCTTGCGGTCTCGGCGGTCATCGGCGGAGTGCTTGTTTCTTTCAAGCAGTTTCTTGCGTATTCTTTTGCGCCGGTCTTCTACAACCTCGGCATCATTTTCGGTATCATGGTTCTCTACCCATCTTTCGGGACGACCGGCCTCGCCCTAGGCGTCGTGCTCGGATCATTGCTTCATGTGATGGTTCAATTGCCTGCTTTTCGTCGAGCGGGGTATCAGCTGAATTTTCTGCCGTTGCGGGAGACATTCTCTGATCCTGCACTTCAGAAAGTCGTTCGACTGATGGTGCCGCGTTCGCTCGCGATGGCAGTCAATCAGATCAGCCTTGTCATCGTTACCGTTTTTTCTTCGACACTTATTTCCGGTAGCCTGGCTGCGTTCACGCTCGCAATCAATATCCAAAGTGTGCCTCTCGGGCTTTTCGGCATCGCATTCTCGCTAGCGTCATTTCCAGTCCTGGCAACGCTTGCCGCGAAGCGCGAGGACAAGGAATTTTTCTCGGTTTTTGCGAAGACAGCGCGCCGCATTCTCTACTTTGTTCTACCGCTCTCGCTTTTCTTCATCATTTTCCGTGCAGAAATTGTCCGTATCGTCCTCGGAACCGGCGCCTTCAACTGGGAAGATACGATCCTTACCTTTACGGTGCTCGGCTGGCTTTCAGTATCGCTCTTTGCTCAGAGTTTAATTCCGCTTTTTGTTCGGACATTCTTTGCACTTCAGGATACTAAGACGCCGCTCTTTGCCGCGCTCTTTTCCGAAGCGGTGCATCTTTCGCTTATCCCATTTCTTCTCCCGCAGTATGCAGTCGCGGGTATTGCGATCGCGTTTTCGGTTGGCGCGATCACCAATGTTGCAATCCTGTACTTCTTTCTCCGGCGCCGGGTGACTGCCTGGCGTGATTGGGAGCTTCTCTCTGGTGTCACTCGTATCGCGCTTATCGCAATCATGTCGGCTGTCGTTGCTCAATATTCAAAAGGTATTTTCGCACTCACGATCGATCGGCTGGATACGTTCCTCGAAGTGGCGGTGAAGCTCGGTGTTGGCGTCGTTATTGGTGTCGCGACCTATATCTCATTCTCGGCGCTGCTTGGCCTCCCGGAGTATGTCCAGATTAAGCGTTTTATCTGGTGTCGGCTTCTCCGTCGGCCGGAGACAGTCGCTTTGACCGAGGACCATCCGGAGCGAGGTGACTGGTAGCGCTCGGGCTGTCCAAGCCACTCGTTCCCTGCTACAATCCTGTCGCTTCAGCCAATGCTTGAGTGTAATCACGAAATCTGTATGGATCAGTCGCGCACCCGCAACTTCTGTATCATCGCCCATATCGACCATGGCAAATCCACGCTGGCGGACCGGCTTTTGGAACTGACCGCAACGATCGAAAAGCGAAAAATGAAGGAGCAACTGCTTGACCAGATGGATCTGGAACGGGAGCGTGGCATTACGATCAAGCTCCAGCCGGTCCAGATGAAATACGTCTACCAAGGGACTGAATATCTACTCAATCTCATCGATACGCCGGGACATGTTGATTTTCACTACGAGGTTTCCCGATCGCTTGCTGCGGTCGAGGGTGCGATTCTCCTTGTTGATGCGACCAAGGGTGTGCAAGCCCAGACGTTGGCCAACCTCTACCTCGCGATTGAACAGGGGCTCGAAATTATCCCGGTCGTGAACAAGATCGATCTTCCGAATGCTCAGGTAGATAAGGCAAAAAAGGAAATCATTCACCTTATTGGATGCCCGGAAGAAGATATTCTTCTTGCATCAGGCAAGACGGGTCTTGGGGTGCAGGCCGTTCTCGAACGTGTTATCGAGCGTGTCCCGGCGCCCAAAGGCAGTCCCGATACATTGCTCCGCGCACTCATCTTTGATTCGGTCTACGATACCTATAAGGGTGTCGTTGCATTCGTCCGTGTCGTCGACGGTGCTGTGAGACGTGATGATGTGTTGTCGATGCTCGGGACGGCACACGAAAGTGTGACGGTCGAAGTTGGTCATTTTGCTCCAGCGCTGACCCCGCAGTCCGAGCTCTTGGCCGGGGATATTGGCTATATTGCGACCGGACTGAAAGAAGTCGCCCAGTGTCGTGTCGGTGATACGATCACACTTCGGCAAAAAGATCGGAATGCCGTGCTGGTCGATGCATTGCCTGGTTACCGGGAAATCCGTCCCGCAGTCTATGCGAGCCTCTATCCGACCGATGGTGAAGACTATGCATTTATGCGCGATGCATTGGATAAATTGAAGCTGAATGATGCAGCCTTCACTTTTGAGCCTGAGAGCAATCAGGCGCTTGGACGAGGCTTCCGCTGTGGTTTTCTCGGACTGCTCCATCTCGAGATTATCCAGGCCCGGCTCGAACGTGAGTTTGAGCTCGTCCCGACGATTACTACGCCCTCGGTTGTCTATGAATTAGCGCTGTATGGTCATCCAGAACGCGTGCCGTTGTATTCGCCATCGGATATGCCGGATCCAGCAGGAATCGACAAGATTTATGAACCGTATGTTGCGCTTTCTATTATCACACCAGGGGAGTACCTGGGAAATGTGATGCATCTTGCGCAGTCGATTCGTTCTGAATACAAGAATACCGAATACATCGATGAGAGTCGTGTGATTATTTCGTTCGATGCGCCGCTCATGGACGTCATTGTCAATTTTCACGACGAGCTGAAGAGCGCCTCCTCGGGTTATGCCTCGATGAATTATGAGGCGATCGGCTATCGCGAGAGTGATGTGGTCAAACTCGACATCCTCGTCGCAGGTGAGAAAATCGATGCATTCTCCCGGATGGTTCCGGCACGTCTGGCTCATCTTGAGGGGAAGAAAACAGTTGAGAAACTGAAGGAGGTTTTGCCACGCCAGGCATTCGCCGTGGCACTCCAGGCGGCAATTGGAGCGAAAGTGATCGCCCGCGAGACGATTTCAGCTTTCCGTAAGGACGTGACCGGCTATATGTACGGTGGCGATTTCAGTCGGAAGAAGAAGCTTTTGGAGAAACAGAAAGCAGGGAAAAAACGAATGAAAGAAACTGGCCGAGTGACCATTCCGCCGAAGGCCTTCCTCGAAATCCTAAAGAACAAATAGTAGTTTTTGACAAAAATCTGGCACTCCTCTAGGGTAGGGTGGCTTCTTTTTAACTGAACTCTGGAGGGCTGACATGAATCGGTATGATTTATTCCGGCTCGTCCGGGAATTGGGACAGCTGGTCGAAAGTGCCCACGAAAAGACGGCAGAAGAGGTGGCCCGCGAACTCATAGCCTGCGGCCAAAGGAAACTGGCGGAAGCCCAGGCCAGGGACGGCATCAATCCGCCGTCGAACGGAACAGCGATTCCGTCACTGGCGGTCGAGATCATTGCCCCGCCGGGGTCAGGGAGTACAACTCATTCGGTAGTCGCACCGGTCCCTACTGATGCGACTCAGGTATGATGATGAATGTCGTCATGCCTTTTGCTTTTTTGGCGCTGAACGCCTAAAATATACATGTAATCTCATTGACGGAAATGCTATGGCCATGGAATTCACCAAGGATAATTTTGATGCAGAGGTGTTGAAGAGTGATAAGCCGGTGTTGGTGGATTTCTGGGCACCCTGGTGTGGTCCGTGTCAGATTATGGGTCCAGTTATCGATTCGCTCGCAAGCGAAATGACAACGGTGAAAATTGGCAAGCTGAACGTCGATGAACATCCGGAAATCGCCCAGCAGTACGGGGTCATGTCCATTCCGACCATGAAAGTCTACAAGGGTGGAGAGGTCGTGAAGGAGTTTGTGGGCGTCCAAGACAAGACCGCCCTCCAAGGAGTGCTCGCAGCCGTCTAGTGGATCCATTCGTTCGTCGGGCCAGTAAAAATACATATGAAAATCCATAAAGAG
>CAZCTF010000061.1:0-4373 GCA_964501755.1 uncultured Bdellovibrionales bacterium | reverse complement strand
GTTCCTACTCGAGTACGGACTCCGAAGCCAGAAGTTGTCCCAGAAGTCGTCCCAGAAGTGACAACAATGGAGGAAACCGAAGCGCTTCTCGAAACCGAAGCGCCGGTTGCAGTGCCGGAAAAGGTCCTCTATCCAGCCGTCTGTGCGACCTGCGGCATTGATATCGAGGTACCTTTCGCACCAGATGTATCGCGCCCGACATTCTGCAAGGACTGTCTCCGTGACTATCAGCGGGTGGTGGCTCGCGAGCGCAATCAGCTCGCTACTGAGACCCAGTCCGCTCCAGTTCGCCGCGAAACCGAACGCCGACCGAGAGAGGATCGTAGGCGGACATCCGAGCTTCGGGCATATTCATCGAATGAGCAACCGATGAAACTGTCCCAGGCTCAGCACATCGAACCCAAGAAATTCAAAGCACTCCGGCGAAAACCAGATATCAATGTAAGCGCCGTCCGTGCGCTCATCGATGGCGCACGCCAAACAAAAGATACAGAAGCTTGATTTTTGTTCGCTTTCTGATACGCTGTCTGAACGCCTGATAGGGGCGCATAGGTTTCCTCTTCGCACCTTCTCGGGCATCTGTTCGAAATATCCATGCCGGAAAAACCTGCTGAAAAGATTGCTGTTCTCGTTTCGGGCGGCGTCGATAGTTCGGTCGCCATCGCGCTCCTCAAGGAGGCGGGTTTTGACGTGACCGCGTTTTATATCAAGATCTGGCTCGAAGATGAACTTGCGTTCCTCGGGGATTGTCCCTGGGAAAACGACCTTCAGCATGTCCGGGCAGTGACGGAGAGGCTCGGGGTGCCGCTCGAAATCGTACCGCTCCAGAAAGAATACTGGGAACGCGTCGTGGCTGAGGCAATCAATGAGGTGAGGGCTGGCCGGACGCCGAATCCGGATATGCTCTGCAATAGCCGGATCAAGTTTGGCGCATTTTGGGATGCTATCGGTAGCGAGTATACAAAAGTTGCGACCGGACACTACGCACAGGTCGAGGAGAAAAATGGAAATTTTTTCTTGAAAAAGACGCCCGATACTGTAAAAGATCAGACCTATTTCCTTTCGCAGCTTTCCAAGAAGCAGCTGTCCCGGGCACTGTTTCCGATTGGTGGGTACGCGAAGCCGGAAGTCCGGGCGCTCGCAGAAAAATTCGCACTCCCCAATGCCAAACGCAAGGACAGTCAGGGTGTCTGCTTTCTCGGCAAGATTCCGTTCGATGCGTTCCTCAAACATCATCTCGGAACAAAAAAAGGACCGCTCGTCGAATTCGAAACGGGGAAAGTGCTCGGGGAACATGGCGGATTCTGGTACTTCACGATCGGCCAACGCGAAGGAATCGGACTTTCTGGCGGCCCCTGGTATGTCGTGGGGAAAGAGGCTTCGACAAACACGGTTTTCATTTCGCATGCCGAACATCGTGCTGAACGTTCCCGAGACACATTCTTCGTCCGCAGTCTGAATTGGTTCAATGAGAAGCCGGAGGACGGTATGAAACTTTCGATGAAGCTTCGTCATGGCCCGAAAGAATACCCGGCCGAGGTCCAGTGGCGAGATGCGGAAACGCTCGAGGTCTTTCTTCAAAAAGAAACCGACGCTGGGATTGCGTCGGGTCAGTATGCCGTGTTTTACACAGGCGAGTATTGCTTGGGCGGGGGAGTTATTCAGTAGTCCTTTTCCAAATAGCAGCGGCATCGAAATGGACGGCCTCCGCCTTGATTCCGAGCGCTTCTTGATTGTTTAGAACAAGAGCCCCGACGGCCTCTCTTTCGTTCATCAGTTCGAGAGCGCCAGAGGTGACCGTTTCCCCGTTGGAAGCGACCGCTGAAGCGGACCATCGAATGACATCTCCTCCTCCGGCGAGATGTTGGCTGAGCTTGATTGCGAGAGTCATGAAACCTCCAAGGGTTGAGCAAACGAACCGAAACACCAACATGCCTTGTTCGACATGATGGAAAAAGTTTACAATGACAGGAAGCCTATGTCAATCCGGCGAGAGAAAATCGAATTCTTCGAGCGGTACCTGATGGACTTTTTCCGAAAAGTGGGGAGGGTCGAATTGCCGTGGCGAAAAAAGGGTATTACAGCCTATGAGGTCTGGGTATCGGAAATCATGCTGCAGCAGACCCAAGTGTCTCGAGTGATCCAGTACTACAACCGTTTTCTCGAGCGCTTTCCGACCGTCGAGTCACTGGCCAAAGCAAGTTGGGAAGAATTTCTCCCATACTATGCGGGCCTTGGTTACTATGCTCGCGGCCGCAATATGCTCCGGGCAGCTATGGTAATCATGACCGAACATGCGGGAAAATTTCCGCGAGATGTCGCGAAACTGACCAAGATTCCGGGTATCGGACCGTACACGGCGGCGGCGATCATGAGTTTCGCCTTTGGTGATCGACATCTGGCATGGGATACGAATTTGCGGCGGGTGGTGGGACGTTTCTTCTTCGGATCGAAAGAGGTGTCAATCGATACGGGGTTCTTCGAACAAAAATTTTCGGCACCGAGGAAGTTGCTGAATGCGGCGCTCATGGATTTCGGCAGCGCGCTCTGTACAGCCCGGCCGAAATGCGCCGCATGTCCGCTCCGCTCGCGCTGCGTCTACTATCGGGAGGGAGGAAAGCAGGAAACTACTAGACAACAATCAAAAATCAGGAATCAAAAACCAGGAGTTGACTGGAGTCGGGCGGAAGCGGTTGTTATCCTGCATGATAAACACCGGACCTACTACTCTTCGCTCCGGGCGAAATACGCGCCATTTGTCCTACCAGCGGGCTACAATACGCGGTCCGACATCAAAGCCTATTTTGAAAAGCGCTACGGACTGACGCTCTCCGTCCGTCCGTCTCACGACAAACGGATTGAAAATGGTCACCCACTCATCTTCGTCAATGCCCAGATCCTTCTCGGAACGTCAAGGTTTTCGGTATTTTCAAAAAACGATATCGAGTGATGTGATAGGGCGTGATATAGTTGGTAAAAATCATTCCACCAATCTTCTTCATGCTGCCAGATGATTCAAAAAAACGTATCGCCTTTTTAGTACTCCTCTTTCTTGTACCGTTTTTGACGGAGCTCTTGAGTGGCAATATTCCGTATCCGAGGTTTATTGACCCGGCCGTTTTCGGATACCTTGTCGTAATGTATGGTTTTCCAGTCCTCCTCGTACGCGAATTGTATATCGCAAAAAATTTGAGTTTGGGTGGACTTGTTGTGTTGGGTTTGGCATACGGCGTTTTGAATGAGGGGGTAGCGGCTCGAACGCTACTGCTATCTGATGAACATATGTTTATGTCACTTCGAGGCTACGAGACCTTTGGCATCAATCTCCCCTGGGCAACCATGATTCTCCCTTGGCATGCGCTGTTTTCAATCATATATCCGATTATGCTTATCCACGCTGTCTATCCTGCCGTGGTACATGAACGTTGGTTGTCCAAACGGATATGTATAGCGCTGGCAGCAGCTGTTGTTGTTCTTGGGAGTTTGTCACATTTCGGTACTGAGTTATACTCAGCAACATCACCGATTTACCTTCCCACTTTCTGGATATTGATTATTGGATTTATTGTCATTGCATTGAGGATGAAAGATACTGCAAGTGGGACGAGTAAAGATAATACTTCTAAAACTCAAAGGGCACTCCCTGCATTTTTCTTTGGAGTGAGCCTGATCGGATTGATGATTATCCCTTTGGTGTTGCTAGAATTTGGTCTCCCTGAAGTATTTCAGCTCATCACTACGACATTGCTTTTGGTGGTGGCCGGACGCTTCTATTTACGACATTTTTCGGCAAGTATGATTACTCTTGTCTGGATTGCTTTCGGTCACTATCTTATTTTCTCGCTGTTCGCGTTTTTCAGGCTGTGGCCAATCGGCTTGGTAGGATCAGTGGTTGTTTGGGTTATTCTGAGCGTCTTCTGGTGGACTATCCGTCGCAATACTACTAGTGCCGCGGGCGCACTGCCGTCCCTGGCGGATAGTTGCTAGCACTCGAAATACGACGCGGATCTTTCCCAAAGTGCGCCGGGTCATTGTATAATGTGAGCAAAAGCTTCCTAAGGATCCAGGCTATGCAAGTTCGCCATCTCAACGTCTATTTCTTCTTCCTCATCATGCTCATTGTGGGGATTACGGTTTTTTTCATTTTCCAGCCGTTTTTGACCGCGATCGTTGCGGCTGCCATCCTGTCGGTGCTCTTTCGATCGACCTATCAGTCGCTTCTTCGGATGCTGCCGGGCCGTCCCGGATCGGCATCGATCATTACCTGTCTTCTGGTACTCATCATCATCGTGACCCCGATTCTCTCGGTCCTGTCGCTCGCGGTCGCTGAGGCGAATCATCTCTACCACACCATCGCGGAGGAGCGATCATTC
>CAZCTF010000060.1:0-4411 GCA_964501755.1 uncultured Bdellovibrionales bacterium | reverse complement strand
AGATGACGCTCGAGCTCTACAATGCCGGTAAGATCCCGATCAAGCTGTACTACGGGATGCCGATCGGTCAGATGGCGTTCGAGTATCTGTCCTCGCCCTGCGAGCGCCCGTATGGCTCCAAGGGGCTCAATAGCAAGTACTACAAGGACAAGAAGCCAGTTGCGTCCAAGATGCACCTGAATTTCGTTGCCCCAAAGAAGAAAGCGACCAAGAAGAAATAGTCTCTCCACGGCCCCGTAAGGGGCTTTTTCATAACCAGGAAACCCCACCCGGAAGGACGGTCATCACATAGCCGGCCTGGAGGGTGGGGATGAATGGAACCATTACGAGCTCATTCTGATGAGCGAAGCCAGTCTCACACCTGAGGTGTGCCATGAAAGGAAACCCCGGGCGAAGCGGAGCGAGAGCCCGGGGAGGAGGTCATTCATCAGATTTTTCTGGTTTGCGCAAGCGAGAGTCGGCATGAGAATATACGTATATTGCTAACTGAAACCCCTATGGCCAAGGTATTTCTGTACGATGAGTATAATCCGGAGGACACGGCGATGATGCAGGCGCTCTACTCGCGGAGTGCTGAGAGTGTCACGGTCCACGCCGAAAAGGTGAAGGCGAGCGGTTCGGGGAAATTCATGGAGCGTTTCTATGTCGGGTATGGCCACCAGTCGATTGCGGATTGCGGCAGCACGACGCTTTTCATCGAAGGCGTGAGTATGCTTGCTGATAAGGCGATTCAGGATTGGCCACTGTATGCCGGTCAGGAGGTCAGTACCCGGTATATCGACATGAGCCAGCAGCCGATTTATGACCCGGTCCGATCGAAAGTATCGCAGGCGATTATGCGGCGCTGGATGGATTTCTATATCTCGTCTGGTCCGGCACTCGAAGTTCATCTGAAAGAAAAGTATCCGCGGCAGGAGAGTGAGGATGAGAAAGTTTATAACAAGGCGATCAAGGCTCGGACGTTCGATATCCTCCGGAGCTTCCTCCCAGCGGGCATGACGACGCAACTCTCATGGCACACGAATCTGCGGCAGGCCTGGGACAAGATTTCATCGCTCCGTCACCATCCACTCAAAGAGGTTCAGACAGTCACCGAAAGCATCTGGAAAACCCTGAAGCAACGCTACCCGAACAGTTTCAGTCACAAGCTCTATCCGGAACAGGAAGCCTACCGTGCGGATGTCCTCAGCGCTCATACCTACTTCGCTCCCAAGAAATTTCCGAAGAAGTTCACAGTTGCCTCAACGATTTCGCCGTCTGCGCTTCGTCCGTATAAGGAACTGTTGAAAGAGCGTCCAGTGAAGACGAATCTGCCATTTTTCATGCGTTCGCTCGGTACGTACACGTTCGACTTCCTCCTCGATTTCGGATCATTCCGGGACTTGCAGCGTCATCGGGCGAGCATCTACCAGATGCCACTCCTCACGACGGAATACGGTTTCGAGAGTTGGTACCTCGACCAGTTGCCGGCTACACTCCAGAAAAAAGCGAACGCGCTCATTGCTCTTCAGGAGAAGGCGATTGCAAAACTCAGGGTATCGCCAGAAGAGCGGCAGTATTTCATCGCGATGGGTTTCCGGGTGCCGTGCCGTTTTGCGTTTGATTTGCCAGCGCTTGTCTACTTCATCGAACTCCGTTCGGGACGATTGGTACATCCGACCTTGCGTCCGATCGCTCACGCGATGCATGCGGCCGTGAAGAAACATTTGCCGGTCGTGACGCTCCACACAGACCTCGATAAGGATGACTGGGATGTGCGACGTGGCCTGCAGGATATCGTGAAGAAATAATTAACCTACCGCTATGGGAAAGATCATTGTCTTGGTGCTGGTTGGGGTCGTGGGGATGCTCTGGTTCTTGAACGCGGATCGGGATACTACAGAAAAGACGCCAATCGTCGCTACAACAGAGGACACGGTGGATATCTCGAAGGCGCCGCGCGAGGTGATCGATCCGTTCGATAACCTGTCAGGCGCAGTCCGGAAACCGGGGAGTGCAATCGAGCAGCTGACATTTTCGAACACGATGCGGCTCGGTGACCAGTTTCGTGCCTTCCTCGATAATCCGGCGCGCGTCATCGGCGCGAACGAGAAGCGAATCGGCCTCCCAGACTTCCCGGCGAATTCTTCGCTCCGCACCGAAGCCGAGCTGGCGCTCTTGCATGAATACGTCGCACTCCGCACGCCAGAACGGGTCGCACAGATCCTCGCAGAACGTGAAGCGGATGGCATCAAGGTTGGGCCAGAAGTGATCACGACGTATATGTCAGATCCGCGGTATGTGATGACGGGTAAAGCGATCGGCCAGCTCCTCGATGAAATCAATCCCGTCGTGATGCGGGTGAAGAACAAACTCGACCGCGTGCGGGCGCACAAGCTCGACCCGACCCTGACAACCGCGATCGATGTGCCGGAGCATGGTGCGTACCCGAGCGGTCACTCGACGCAGGCACACGCGATCGCTTTCCTTCTGACGGCGATAGCGCCGGAACGGGCGGCCGAGTTCGAGAGCGATGCGCTCCGGGTCGCGGTGAACCGCGAGATCGCGGGCGTGCACTATCCGAGCGATTCAGCCGCGGGTCGTCTCCTCGCGCGGCAGATCGTCGATCTTATGCTGGGGAATCGCGAGTTCGCGGTGCTTGTCGACAGTGCGAAGCGAGAGTGGATGAAGGAAGAAACGAAGAAATAAAGAAACCTAACAACGACCAATTATGCCGAAAATTGTTGCTGTGCTCGGAATGCCAGGAAGCGGAAAATCCGAAGCCATCGAATACCTGATGACAAAGCATGTTTGGCCGAAAGTCTATTTCGGTGATGTGACCTTTGATGAGATGAAACGCCGAAATCTGGAGCGCAATCAGGCGAATGAACGGCTTGTGCGAGAGGATCTCCGCAACCTGCATGGCGACGATTACTATGCGCAGGAAGTCGTGAAGAAGATCGAGGCGCTCGGTGACGTTCCCGTTGTCCTCGTGGAGAGTCTCTATTCGGGTGACGAGTACCGCGTTTTGAAACAGCATTTCCGCGAGCGATTCTCGACGATTGCTATCCACGCGCGGCCGAGTCTCCGCCATGAGCGGCTCATTCACCGACCGGTCCGGCCACTCACACCGCAGGAGTCCGAAGAGCGTGACTGGGCGCAACTCAATCGCCTCACGCAGGGGACACCAATCGCGTTGGCCGACTTCATGATCGTGAATGAAGGCGAATTGTCCGAGCTCCAGGGGAAACTCGATACGGTGGTTGGAGTAATCACACACAAATAGTATGGCAAAAAAGCGTGGCAAACTGATCGTGATCGATGGGAGTGATGGGTCCGGCAAGGCGACCCAGACACGCCTCCTTCTTGCGCGATTGAAATCCGAAGGCTACAAGACGAAGACGCTCGACTTTCCACAGTACGAGGCGAATCATTTCGGCCGACTCCTCGGCCACTGTCTTGCTGGAGACTTCGGTGACTTCATCGCGATCGATCCGCATATTGGATCGGTGCTCTATGCGGCCGACCGGTTCGAGTCACGGCCAAAGATCGAGGCGTGGCTCAAGGCAGGGTACGTCGTTGTTCTCGATCGCTATGTCAGCGCCAATCAAATCCATCAGGGCGGCAAGATCCACGATACGAAAAAGCAGAAGGAGTTCCTCGGCTGGCTCGATCATATGGAGCATGGGGTTTTCGGTTTGCCGCGGCCCGACGCGATTGTCTATCTCGATGTGCCAGTCGAGGTCGCACAGAAGCTTCTCAGTCAGGAGGAACAACAGCGGAAGAAGGTGTACCTGAAGAAAGGACAGAAAGACTTGGCCGAAACGAATGTGAAGCATCTTTCCGAGAGCCGAGAGAACGCGCTCCGTCTCGTGAAGAAACTGAATCGCTGGGAACGTATCAACTGTACGGCGAAAGGTGAAATGCTCACGCGGGAGAAGATCGCCGAGAAAGTTTGGTCAGCCGTCAACAAAGCACTCTAAATGGAAGCTATGAAAATACGTGTCAAAAAACTCCATCCCGATGCCAAGGTTCCGGCCTTTGCTCATCCGGGCGACGCGGGTATGGATCTGTATTCCGTCGAAGATATGGTGCTCGCGCCTGGTGAGCGGGGATCCGTGCCGACGGGGATTGCGATCGAACTCCCGGATGGCTATGTCTCTCTTGTTTGGGACAAAAGCGGACCGTCCCACAAATTTGGTGTGAAAACGCTCGGAGGCGTGCTCGATAGCGGCTACCGCGGTGAGTATCTGATCGGCCTCATCAACCTCGGTCAGGAGCCGTTTGAGATACGGAAGGGGCAAAAGATCGCCCAGCTCCTCATCCAGAAAGTCGAGCGCCCAGAGATCGAGGAAACAGATGAGCTTGGCGATACCAGTCGCGGGGCTGGAGGTTTTGGCTCGACTGGGGTACACTAACGTACTAGAAAACT
>CAZCTF010000059.1:0-4726 GCA_964501755.1 uncultured Bdellovibrionales bacterium | reverse complement strand
TTACCGTAAATTAAGGTGCTGCCAGTCTAACAGAGGAAGGGGGAACTGGCAAGCGCCAGCGAAGGGGTAAAAAAATGCGCCCCGACCTAGGTTCTAAGCGGGGCGGAGTGGGCGCTGTGATTTAGCCCGAATCGGGGAGCGCCTCGCCAAGGATGGCGATGGCTACCGCACAGATCTGCCGGCGCTTGACCGCAATCGATATCCGTTCGTGGCATAGATAGACCACGAGACAGATTCCAGCGATGCTGGTGAGGGCTACCCACAGGACGGGGTAGTCGCTCATGTGGTCGCTGATGGCCAACGCGAAGGCGAGGGCATAGCCAGCGATCACGATCGCGAGCAGCCCGAGCACCAATCGACGGGACCAGGTGTACCGCGTCCGAAGCTCGGCATCCGTGCACTGATAGAGGGATTTCATGGATTCTCCTTCGGGAGTTGAGAGCTTTCGGTGCAATTCTTCATGGGACGCCGAACAGGAAAGTCCATATGTCCTCCCAGGAGAACATGACGAATATGGCGATCAAACCGCATATACCGCGGACACGCACCTCATTCCAGCTGTACCTTTTCGGCGACCCGTACACCGAGAACAGGTACAGGCTAATGACGAGAAAGATGATGATTTTCGCAAGCGGGTGGATGGTAGACATCGAACTAGCTCCTTCAGGAGTCGGGTGGAAGAGGATTTTTAAGGAGGAGTCCGTGCTTCATTGGCGCTGAAAACGGACCCTGCAATATGACACTGTTGCTTTATAAAGTCAAGGAAAAATAGCTGATCAAGCGCTGGTTATTCGTTTCTGTTGGTACTGACAATGCCTTGCTCCAAGAGGGAAATCCTGCTAAGATAAGCGTATTCTTTGCGTGTAAAAGGACTCTTTCTCTATGAATATCCAGTATTACGGCGACTATTGCTTCAAGATCACGACCAAGCCGAATGGCCGGGCAACCGAGGATATTGTGATCGTGACTGATGTGCCGGAGAAGGGTCTCGGTCTGCGTGCTCCTCAGGGTGAGGCGGATGTAATCCTCCTCTCTCATCAATCACCCGGATCGGTGGAGCTCGATGTGATAAAGGGCGAACCGGTGAAGATTTTTGCGCCGGGCGAGTATTCGGCCAAGGGAGTGGCGATCCTCGGTTTCCAGAGTGCCCGTGATGCGGAAAACGGAGCAAAACTTGGCCAGAACACCATTTTTCTCTTTGAAACTGAGGAGATGCGATTGTGTTTTTTGGGCGGTCTCGGTGATGAGCCGGCGCCGGATGTGATTGAGCGGCTTTCCGGTGTCGATATCCTCTTTGTTCCGGCGGGTGGCGAGGACACGCTCCCAGTCAATGCCATTGATGAGCTCGTCCGTAAGATCGAACCAAAGTCGGTGATCCCGATGCATTACAAGATCGCCGGTATGACGACATCGTTGCCGGATGAGAAACCGTTTTGTAAAGTGATGGGGAACTGCCCGAAAGAGACTATTGTCAAGTGGAATGTGAAGAAGAAAGACTTGGAGGGAAAGAATCTCGAAGTCGTGCTTCTCGCGAAGAATTAAATTCATGTGCACGTATGCGTTGGAATATCCAAGACTGGGTTGATGAAGTGAAGACTAAGCCAGAACACATCCGACGGCGTTACGTCATCGGATGTGTCGCGGCATCGATGTTTTTTGTGATCATTGTCTGGTCGCTTACGGTGACTGAGGGATTCAAGAAATCAGTCGCGAAGAACGAAACATCAACGATTAATGGTGGAATTTTACCGAAGCCTTCCGATTTTTCTCTTGACGACATACTTTCTGGCAAGGATACGGCGGCAATGAATAAACCGAAATCTGGCGAAGAATTTGTCCGTGAGCAGACCGAAAATCGGACGCGACTTAATCCGGATGAAGAGGGCGTGATGCCAAAAGGGGAAAGACCGGCTGAAGAAGAGGCTCTACCGCTACCATAAATTTTATGTCCGACAAGAACGAATTTCACTCTGGTCGCATCGAAAGCCGGAATATCACTGAGGAAGTGAAGCAGTCGTATCTCGACTATGCGATGTCGGTTATCGTTGGCCGCGCATTGCCGGATGTCCGTGACGGACTGAAGCCGGTGCATCGTCGCATCCTCTACTCGATGTGGTCGACTGGTCTTCGCTCGAGCGCGAAATTCAGGAAGTCCGCGACGGTTGTCGGTGAAGTGCTCGGTAAATATCATCCGCACGGGGATACGGCAGTCTATGACACCATGGTCCGCATGGCGCAGGATTTCTCGCTCCGCTACCCGCTCATCTGGGGGCAGGGAAACTTCGGCTCGATGGACGGGGATCGCGCCGCGGCCTACCGGTATACCGAAGCGAAACTGAAAGCCATTGCCGAGGAGATGCTCATCGATATCGAGAAAGACACCGTGGATTTCATCCCGAACTTTGATGGCGTGCATGAGGAACCGGTCGTGCTCCCGGCGAAACTGCCGCAGCTCCTCCTCAATGGCACCGTCGGTATTGCAGTCGGTATGGCATCGAATATCGCGCCGCATAACTTGAACGAGCTCGTCGATGCGATCTGTTTCCAGATCGACAATCCGGAATGCGATGTCGACGACCTGATGCAGTTCATCAAGGGGCCGGACTTCCCGACGGGCGGCATCATTTATAGCACCAAAGACATCCGCGAGACCTATGCGACGGGTCGCGGGCCGATTATCTCGCGTGCCGTTGCCGAGATTGTCGAGACCAAAGCGGGTGCGTTCCAGATCATCGTTTCCGAGATGACCTATGCGACGAACAAGGCAACCCTCATTGAGAAAATCGCCGATCTTGTGAAAGAGGATAAAATCCAGGGAATCCGCGACCTTCGCGATGAATCTGACAAGGATGGCGTCCGCATCGTGATCGACCTGAAGAAGGACGCGTTCCCACAGAAAGTTCTGAACAAACTCTACACGCTCACTGACCTGCAGAAGAATTTCAACGTGAATATGCTGGCGCTGGTTGATGGTGTCGATCCACAGATCCTCAACCTGAAGTCCATTCTCGAACACTATATCGTCCATCGTGAGCGCGTCGTCACCCGGCGGAGCGAATACGAATTGCAGAAGGCCAAGGATCGCGCTCATATCCTCGAGGGTTTGAAGAAGGCGCTCGATCATATCGACGAGATCATCAAGACGATCAAACAGTCGCCGACCAAGGAAGAGGCGCATGCGAACCTTAGAAGCAAGTTCAAGTTGTCTGACAAACAGGCGGCTGCGATTCTCGAGATGCGACTCCAGACGCTCGCTGGTCTCGAACGCAAGAAGATTGAAGACGAACTGGCTGAAAAATTGAAACTCATCGCCTATCTCGAAGACCTCCTCAAACACAAGAAGAAGATCTTGGCACTCGTGAAGACGGAGCTCGTTGAGGTGAAAGAAAAATTCGGTGATGAGCGTCGGACCAGGGTGATGAAGAACGGCATTGGAGAGTTCCGCCAAGAAGATCTCATCCCGAACGAGGAAGCGATTGTCACACTCACGGACGACGGCTATATCAAGCGGATGAACCCGACGGTCTACCGCGTGCAGAAGCGTGGCGGCAAGGGCGTGATCGGCGCGACAACGAAGGAAGAAGACAAAATTGCCAAAGTCCTCACGATTGCGACGCATGACAACCTCATGTTCTTCACGGATACTGGCAAGGTGTTTCAGACCAAGGCCTACGAGATTCCCGAATCAACCCGCACGGCCAAGGGTCAGGCGATCGTGAATTTTCTCCAGCTTTCGAATGAAGAGAAGATCACGGCGATGATCGCGCTTGGCAAAGATGATGCTTCGAAATTCCTCTTCATGACGACAACCGATGGGACGGTGAAAAAATCCAAACTCGAGGAATTTTCGAATGTCCGCCGCTCAGGCCTCATCGCGATCAATCTCGAAAAGGGTGACACACTCAATTGGGTGGCGCCGACAACTGGTACCGACGAAGTTATCATCACGACCGAGACCGGACAGGCAATCCGCTTCAAGGAAGGCGACGTGCGTCCGATGGGTCGGAGCGCTGCCGGTGTCCGAGGGATCAAGCTTCGGACTGGAGACCATGTTGTCGCGATGGATGTCGTCGAAAAGGGTGGTAAGGATCGCGAGCTCCTCATCCTTTCGGAGAATGGATTTGGAAAGCGGAGCGACTTGAAGCACTACAAGATCCAGAAACGCGGCGGCTCCGGGATCAAGACCATGAATGTGACAGCCAAGACGGGTAAGCTCGTCGGGGCGCATATCACGACCGAGGGTGACGCAGAGGCCGATATGCTCGTCACCTCGGAAAAAGGCATCATCATTCGCGTACCGTTCCAGTCGGTGCCGCTCCTCTCGCGGGTGACGCAGGGAGTCCGTGTCATGCGGCCGCAAGCCGGGGATCGGGTCGGCGCATTTACATTGCTCTAAATAGTCTTCCGCCAAGAGGGGTTCATGGGGATCCCCTCTGATATATTTGACATGCTCAAAGAGAGAGGATACAGTCTCTGTGCATTCTACCCATACACTCTTGCGAAGGAGATCTCATGCCTGTGTTTATCGAAGACCCAAGTGCTGTGGCAGCCGGGTTCATGACTCGGCCCAGCGGGCTGCAGGTGCGGACGACGAACCTCTGCCCACACGGATTCCCACCGAAGAACGCCTGCCCGTGCTACCTCAACTGGGACAATGATCCCGGACTCGATGGGTGCGCTGGCCGAGAGTTTCAGGCACATCCGCCTGAGGAGGTGGTGCCTGAAC
>CAZCTF010000058.1:0-4843 GCA_964501755.1 uncultured Bdellovibrionales bacterium | reverse complement strand
ATCAGTGCCTGGAGCGTCCTACGGATAACGGCCTTCGGCTCATTATAGGTCGTTACAATACAGTCAATCGTCGGGCTCGTCTCAAGAAATGAGGCATCCCAGACACGCTTCAATCGATGATGCCACTCGACAACGACATCGAGAAGGACAGTCACCCAGAGTCCGGCAAGTACCGTGATACTGATCGCATCCGCCAACACCTGGAAAGCATAGAGTACGAGATGATCAGCATTGGCTGGATTGAAGACGAAAGAGGCGTAAAAGACTACGACAAACGGCGCCGAGAGCAGAAAGACAATCGTCAGATTATCGATCCGTGTCGAGGCGAGAAAGCGTTCTGGTTTTTGAGTATTATTTGTTGACATAGCGAGAGAGTTTCCTGAACGAAATCCGGATAAGACCATGCGTCTTCGCAGTCCAGAGCACGGCCACAAGTGTCATCACGACACCGAGTGATTGCACCGGCCAGTGCCACCACGGCCAATCATTGCGTAATTCAAATGTCTGAGCCGGGACACTCCCCGATTTTTCCAAAACCATAAGCCGGAGTGTCGATGGCCGAACAGACCATTCACCGCCTTCAAGTGAAGTGACCTGCCACTTCGCATCATAGCTCTGATTCACGAGGATGATCGGATCATCCATCGTATCCAACTTGGGAAATGACTCACCACCGATCTCCAGTACATTGGTCGGAACAAATCCGACTTCGATCGGCACAATTACTGAGGAACGCATGATCTCCGCCATCTCAGCAATCCGTTCATCCCATGGCTTATAGGAGGCAATATGAATCGTTGGCAATGGAAGCTCATCACTGAGGAGTCGGTCAGAAATTTCCGTGCGTGAAACGGCAAAGGCAGATACGATCGGCGACGTGTTACGGAGCACGGCTATCGCGTCGGTCAGCGGTTCGCTATTCTCGAGTGCAACCACCTCGAACATTGCCCCATCCTTAGTGGTCAAGCCCGTGACCAAGGGCGACGCAGCAGGCAAAAACAGATATTCGATACCAAGAACGGTGGCGTAATTCTCGATGTTCCGGAGATGGGCTTGCGAAATACCCGTGTAACCGAGCCGACTATTCATGAGAACGCGGAGACGTGTCGAATAGGGATGGGGCGACATATGCTCATTGTATGACGTGACGTACCGTACGCCAGCGGGAGCAAAGTAGGTTGCCTCAGAAACATTTTCTGTAAAGACATTGCCCTTCGGCAATTCATGATCGGTGAAATATTCAGCAACGGCATTCTGGATTTCATTGACCGGTGGTGAAACATAGTAACGTGAAGCGATATCAACGGCATGGACGATGCCCGCAGCGATGAGCACAGTAGCAACAAGTTTGATACCAAGTCCTTGCACTGCGCCGAGCGTCCGCTGGAGCACGACACCAAAAACGAGGACGAGAGCAAATGCGACCGCTGTGATGCCGCGTGAGAACTGGAACTGGACGAGGAAATTCGGAAGATAATCCTTCTGTCCAAGGTAAATGAGCACGAGGTAAACGCTCGCATAGACCAGCAGTACCTTGGTCCAGGTCGGAACGAGTTGTGAGCGCCAGATAACCAAAAGCCAGATAATCCCGAAAAGGAGCCAATAGAGCATGCTGAGACCACCGTACGGAGCCAGTACCGATGTCGAGAGATAGATGTACGATTTGAAGAGCGGGTTAGTGAAGAAGTAACCGGCCGTAAAATACGAGGTCAAAAATGGTGCCGCTGCAAGGAAATAGACGATGCCTACCCGGAAGATTTTTGAGAAATCGGATTTCAGTTTTGAAAAGACAACGAGGAGACCAAGCAGAATTGAGGCATTGAAACCAAATACAGGATGAAAAGTCCAGACAGCGCCGGTGACCGCCGCCAAGACATAAATCCACTTGAGATCACGAAAAGCCATGATCCAAAGCAGGAGATAGAGGGGAAAGGCAATGAAAGCGATATAAATGGAGTAATCCTGCATAGAACCCCATTCCTGGACGATGGTGTACGAAGCGATCACTGGCAACACGGCAAAAATCCGATTCGCGCCGAGGAGACGGAGGATGCCGTACAATGCCACCCGAAGACCGATGTAGAGAACAACAAGAGAAAGCAGCAGCACCTTGGTAATTGGGAGACCCGTGAGCTCGACGACGCCGAGCATGATGTAATGCGCCACATACTGAGACAGTTTCCAATAACCGATACCATTACTCCAGATATGGTCCCAGGCGACCAGTCCATGGTCCTGAAGCGACTTCACTCGGAACGCATGGTAGATCCAGTCCTCATAGCCCGTGTACAAATAATTGAAGGCGGCGTAGTAACCAACCAGGTACCACCCGACCAGACCAATCGCGAGGGCGATAGCGCCATCGATCAAAAGCGTCTGAGAGATGCGACCCCAGTTCCAGGGCTCTCGACGCGCCGGGATAGCGCTTTCAATACTCTTCGGACCTGTTGCCTCAGGCGAGAGACTCTGCAACTTCAAAAGAACAAGATGACGAAGGAACGCGATCCCCTGTTCGACGGTCGCCTTGCTTTCATCATTGATGCGCTTCTGGAAAGTATAGGGAACTTCAGAAACTCGAAGTTTCTTGGTCCGGGCGAGGATGTCGATCAGGATCTTGAATCCTTGAAGGCCCTGAAAATTAAGATTCTCGACAATAGATTTCCGAAACACAAAGAAGCCACTCCCGGGATCGGTGGTCTTGCGCGTCTGTGGAATGATCGCCCACGCTGCAAATCGACACAGGTGGGAGACGGCTCGACGGTACAACGTACCAAGCCCCTCGGCGCTACCCCCAGCAGCATACCGCGTCGCGACGGTCACATCAGCGCCCGTCTCGCGAAGTTTCGCAATAAGCTCTGGTATGGCATATGGTGGATGCTGGAGATCAGAATCCATGCAGAGGATATATTCGCCCTTCGCTGCAATAAAGCCGTCGACGAGCGCTGTCGCAAGCCCAGTCCGTTTTTCTGGTGCCCGACGAACGAGCCGGACATTCTTGTAGACCTCTTGCATGCGAGCGATGACATCCGGTGTCATATCCGAACTATCGTCGACAAAGACGATTTCATACCGCACATCGCTCTCTTCAAGCGAGCGAGCGACAGCCCGAAGGAGCGGAGCGATGTTGGCCGCTTCGTTATAGGTCGGTAGGAGGATAGTGAGGTCAAGCTTGGGCATAGATGAGAATACTGTCTCAGGCGTTCTGGTTACGCAATACCATATCGGCAATCATATTGCCGTCACGCACCGCATAGTTGGTACCGCGGTCGTCCGGGTAGATCTGAGAAAAGTTTGCGAGGTAGACACCCGGAAGTGGTGTCTGATACGCTGGCATCTTTTCCTTGTAACCCATTCCGACAATATGCTGGGCGTTCTTGAAGCGGAACAGCTCAGCAGCGGTAATCTTCGAAGCATCGAAATCCGGAAACATCAGCTTCAGTCCGGCTTTCCATTCATCCATGATAGCTTCCTTCTCGAGAGAAAAATAGGGGTGGTCGTGCGAAACATAGGCCCCGACGTAATACACATGCTTACCACCAAAATTTTCCGAACCAGCCAACTCCGAAAGCGAGAGAAATACAAGGAACGGACAGCGAGGATCGTTGATGTTGTGCCAGTAATATGAGGTGATACGCTGTGTCGAAACAAACGGCATGACGACGGCACCGATGTAGTCGATACTCGCGAGCTGAGTCTTGTACTCGGCTGTCGCCAATGGATCATTTTCAATAAGACGACCAAAGACATGGGTCGGAATAGTCGCAATCACGGTATCGTGAAGAATGGGAGAGCCACCGATCATTACCTCGACCTTCCCCGACTCAGGGATGGAGCGCAGTGATTCGATCTGCACGCCTGCGCGGACTTCCCCACCAAGCTTCTCAATCTCTTCGACCAAACGATCGGCCACAATGTGCCAACCACCAGTAAAATAACCTAGCTTCTCCACGACATCACCCTTTTCCTTGGATCGTGCCCGAACACGGATTCGTGACCAAAGCCAAGACATGGCAATCTTGTCATAGTATTTCGAGAACTTCCCCTTAAGCAGCGGGGTCCAGATAATGTCCATGACTTCTTTGCCTGACCATTTCAGCATCCAATCGTAAGCTGTGACACGGGTCAAGGGCTCCCAGCGGGTCAAAAATTGCAAATACAGACCGACAACACCAAAACGGATCCGATTCAAAAATGAAAGCGGGGTAAAGCGCAGGATGTCCACTGGGGTCATGAATGGATACAGCTTTCCATCATAGTACGTCGAGACGGAACTATCATGGAAGACGAGTTTCTCCCGGACGCCCAGCTCTTCGAGGAGGCCGGGGATATCCGCATCGGTCTTATAGAGAAAATGATAGATCTTCTCCATCGCAATCCCATCCAAAGAAAATCCCGAGACGAGACCGGCGACATACGACTCTCGTTCATAGAGCGTAACCGCCTGCCCGGCCTTGGCGAGGCGATAGGCAGCAACTAAGCCAGTATATCCAGCACCAATGATAGCAACTGATTTCTTCATAGTGGTCTCGTTAATAAATTATTCGACTTAAATGATATATGCTTGTTCAACAAAAACTGCACCACAAAAATAACCGGCAATGAGGCGATCTTCACGATGTTTCCGTTAATTCCGTACATATCATGCACGACATACAACGCGAGAGCTGAAAGGAGCAGACCGGCGCCACTTACGAGAGAGAAGAGGACGAGACGCATCCCCAGACGATCACTGACCTTAAAGTTATATTTCGCGTTGAGCACAAACGAGTAGATCGTCGCGAGGGAAACAGAAACAGCCGTCGCAACTACTGCCGGTATCCCATAGGTATTGAACAGGAGGAAA
>CAZCTF010000057.1:0-5359 GCA_964501755.1 uncultured Bdellovibrionales bacterium | reverse complement strand
CGCGGACACTTCTCCTCTCCCAAGACAGGATCATACCACCTGTCTAAACTTCAGGGAAAATATCCATTAACCTTTTCCTGAAGTGAACTGACATTCCGCACGAAGCGCTTTTTCGAGAAGCGCTTTTTGCGTCCTTTTCATCATAGTCGAGTAAGTATGACTCTGGCAAACAATAGCGAAAAAATATCGTCGTACAAAAACAAAAACAGATGTATTTTTTGGTGTTATATGTCACCGGAGCGTGATCCGTCGCATCTCTGCATCGCGGTGTGACTCATACGTGAGAGTGGGGTTTGTGCCATACCAAAATAGCAGAAAGAGCCGATCATACAATCGGGGTTGTTTCGCGTATCGAAGCCGGGCCCATTGATAGGTAGTATGTGATCAAAAAAATGTTTCCCCATCTCTGCACATCTGGGTATACCTATCACTTCAACCAACATCAAGCAGGGCGACAATGTTTCTGAGTGCATCCATCCGTGTCCCTTACCGGGCATACGAGTTATTCCTCAACCTGATTGTTTAGTCGGATGGTTTCTTGTGGGGAGGCATGTTCAGGGACCCCCGTCTGTTCTGAGTAGGAACTCACGGCCTAAAGTGGAGCAGAACGCATATCTCACGCGGAGTTCTAAACGTACCGAAAAGAGCTGGAGTATTTTGGTGAAAAGGTCTTTGCGACGACCGAGTATCTCGAGCTTTTGATATCGGAAGAAGTTTTTTCGGTTGAAAATGAAACAGAACAGCTATCGTTTGGTGATAGCTGTTCTGTTATATGAGATATCGCCGAAAGGATATTTCTACTGTCCCACTTCCTTCCAGTTGAAGTCACAGGTCCGTGTCCCACTACAGATGACGGAATATCCGCAGCCATCATCTATGGTGAAGGTTTGGTTTGGACAGGTATTGGCGGCGATAGCAGCCGGGCCAGAACTCGAACACGAGACCGATGGGATGCAGATGACATTAGCGACTGCATTACCGGAAGGGATGCCTGCGTACGCAGTGGTCGAGATATTGCTTGATCCGATACTGACAGGCATCGTCACACCGGCGCTCCCGCCATTGCCGACAGTCGCGACACCTGTATTCGAACTTGACCAGGTCACGCTACTGGTCACATTGCTTGTTCCGGTGAGGTTAGCGCAGTTTACGGGACCACTTGCACGGTAATAGGAGCGGAAAGAGAATCCAGTACTCCCAATGATCGCAGAGGAGGGACAGATTTTGTACCCGCCACCGACAGTGACTGTCGCGGGGAGAGCGGAGGCCCCATTGTACGGGCTAATGGTGATGTCGGATCCGCCACTGCTAACACCGGTGACCAGTCCTCCTGCGACGGTGGCGACGCTTGTATTAGAGCTAAACCAAGTGACGAGTCCAGTTACATCGCTAGTCCCAGTAAGGTTGCTGCAATTTACTGGCCCAGTGAGCTTGTAGTAGGCGTGGAGCTGCGTCGTTCCTCCACTATAGGTTGATGCGCTTATTGGACAGATGGCCATTCCTCCAACAACGATGACCTTGGCGGCCGGAGCGGTACGGCCAGCATAAGAAGAGATGGTTATATTCGTCTGTCCCAGTGCCACAGTATTGATACGACCCGCCGTTCCGCCATTGCCGACGGTTGCGATGAGTGGGGCGGAACTTGTCCACGTGACAAGGTTGGTAACCTCAACTGCTGTTCCAGGGGTTTCACAATCGACGCCACCGAGGAGGTAGAAAGCGCGCATGTTGTAGGCCGTGCCTCTGATGAGCGTTATTACGGTAGGGCAGATTCGAAGAGCGGTGGACGAGGATCGAACAGCGAATGTTGCGCCGGGAGCTGCGTTACCAGCGTAGTTTGAAACAGTGATGCCGGTTGTTCCGCCCGTTGTAGTGACAGCGCTGGCAAGGCCGGCAGTTGCCCCGTTTCCTATAGTTCCGATGCTTGGACTCCCGCTGGTCCACGTGACAAGGTTGGTGACGTTTGTCGCTCCGGTGAGATTGGAGCAGCTCAGCCCGCCGACCCGGTAGTAGGCCCGGTATTGCTGTGTCCCACCAGCATCTACGGTCGCGCTCGTTGGACAGATGACGTATCGAGAAGTAGGGCAGGCGGAAGCTGTTGGATCCCAGTAAGGGTCATATGTGCCAGGGCCTGACGGACAGTTGGTTACGCAGTCACCCGCAAAGTGGCTTCCGGGAGTGCTTGGTTCGCTAAATGTTGTGGTTGGATTTCGGTAGGGATTATCACTGTCGCAGCTCGCCGGAATGACGGAGCCGACAAGACCGTCCCGGTTTGAAGTTTCAGCAAACGACAGTTCAGCCGATGACGGCTCGAATGGCCCTAAACCGACATAGATTCCTACAGAGAAAAGGACTAGAAAAACGCCGAGGAAAGAATAAGAAAGAGCAGATGATTTCCGGAGTGATTTAAACAAGAACATCGCTGTGCCGAGAACCTTTTTACTATGCTGCATAGGTGCGAACTCCATGTTTATTTTTCCTCGCGAGACTCTGACGAGTTGTCTCTTCGTGCTGAGAGAATGGCGAGGTTCTGCTCTACTGACTTATGCATTGATTGTAGCCCATTTTCGTATATTTTGGGATGGTTCCCGGGGTAGGCGCGGCCCCAGTCGCTGGCGGTCATTTTGTCAATTGATTCTTTGGCCCGAGAGCAGGCCTTTTCCGCCTCTGCGAGCCGGTCTTCTCTGTTGAGGAGGAGGGCGCAGAGCGTATTCTGGACCCACGGAGTGTAGGGGAAGTTCTCTGCGATGGGTTCCATGGTAGCGAGTGCGCCATCGATGTCACCGATCCGGAATTGGAGCCAGGCCTTATCGTTTCGACCGGCCCAGGTGCCAGGATGAGTCTCTATATACTGGGAAAATGCATCGATCGCTTCATGATTGCGGTTCATGTATCCGTAGGTGAGCCCGAGGATGTAGTAGGTGCCGGTGTGGTCGGGATACGCGGTGAGCTCGGCTCTGGCTTCGTCGAGAGCAGAAAAGAGATCTCCGCGAATAAAGTAAGTCCGCGAAAGCTGGTAGTGAGCGTAGGGGGCTGGTTCGCTATGCAATCGTGGATATGCTGCCTGTTTGAAGAGGAAATGTGCGGTGTCGATTTGATAGAGCCGAGGAATGTCACCAAAAAATATATTGCCAAATTTGAATGAGGCAGCGGGAAAAGCGAATACGAAAAAGGCAACAACAATGACGAGGGGCACAGAAATCTTTCCGAGCAAACCTAAAAATATAAAAACCTTCTTCCGGATACGATGTTTAATCAACCCGTCAGTCATTCGTATGAACGTTAAAAGAGCGTATGTTAGGCAACAAGGGAATTTTATCATGTTCCTCTTGCATAGCTTTTATTGAGTAAAAAAAGAGGGAGATGTGGCGCATCTCCCAGGAACCCGCTCAAGTTCTCCCGCCATGTGATCTCACTCGACTCGCTTGAAGACGCCACTGTTCTGGCCGCCACCCGGATTGGTGTAGCTTGCCCAGAGGGCGTCGTTCTTGCGCGTGAACACGCACGTGCCACCGGTGGAGCTGTTGCAGACGAACGCGATGGCTCCATCCTTGATCTCGAGCGTCTTCTTGCTAGGGACCGTTTCCACCTTCGAGGAGTAGGAGTAGCGGGCCATGCAGCCTTCACCACCGACCGATCGGACATCGGTGATGCGCAGGTACATGTCACCGAATCCGCCTTGATTCCAGCGGCCAACCCAGGCGCCGGCGTAGGCTGAGCACTCGGAAGGGATATCACCCGCCGGCGTTCCTTCGGTTGCAGACTTGGCCGCAAGCCGGATGTCGCCACTCAGCTTGGCGACGATAACGCCTTTCACCACGCCGTTCTTATTGGTGAACGTGCCCTGGAAGGTTCCGTCGGGGCGCTCGGTGGCAATGATCGTGCTATTGGCCGAGGTGGTCAGAGTGAGTTGGCGCTGACTGCCACTCTGGCCCATCTGGGCTTCCGCCGGATGCATCCCACCGCCCGTGAGACCGTAGGTCGCCTCCAGGAGAAGCGAGCCATCGCTCTTCGGGGTGGCAGATGCGATCAGGAGCGTGCGCGTTTTCGCTTCGCCGTCGACTGTGACCAGCCACGACGTGGAAGCTAAGCCGGCCGAGTTCGCCCGGGTGGTGGGCTGAGCCTGGGCGGTAAGGGTTCCGGTTGCAGCGAGGAGCGCCGCAAAGAGGAATCTCACAACACGAAAGGTCTTCATAGTAAACCTCGCTTTCAAGAGGGGGTGAGATGGGAAAGGACCACAAATGACGATGTCATTTGGCTTCCATATTCTATCATATTTGACCGATAAGTCAAATCATAAAGAACAGAAAAATGGCTTTATAGAGCATCAATTTTGCATCATGTGATAGATTTATACTTGAGGTTATGGATTTTTTTGGATAGAAAAAAACAATGCATCTTTTCTCAGCGATTGCTACAATGAACGCGGGATACGTTATGTCAAAAAAACTTCATCAAATTGTTGTTCAAAAAGCCTACAAGGAAGAAATTCGTTCGGTTTCCGAGGCGGGTGGGAAGTCAGAACGGTGGATCATAGATTTCAAGAGTCAGGCACTTAACAGGGGATTCCTCGAGGAATTTGCGCGTTCTTTCTGGGATTCGATTCAGGGCGAATTCCCTGGTCCTATACAGGTCGGTGGTATGGAATCGGGGGCTATCCCGCTTGTAACGGGCGTTTCGGTGTTTTCCCCTGAGGAGAGACGAGTGAATGGTTTCTTTATTCGGAAGTCCAGAAAGAAGAGTGGCCTCGCCAATCTGGTGGAGGGTGAGCTTACAGATGACCCAATCGTATTGGTTGATGATATCTTGAATACGGGTACGACGCTGCGAAAGCAGATCAAGATCCTTGAAGACAGGGGACACACGGTATCGGCTGTTTTTGTCTGTATCCGATATCGCGACCTCTCTACCTATCAAGATCTGATTGATCGGGGAGTGAAGATCGTCAGTGTTTTTGAACTAAATGATTTTCAGGGTGATCTGCCGGTCAAGAATATTATTCCTCTGGATCGTCCTATACCTAGGCTGGATAAGTTCAAGGTTGATTTCTGCGTGTGTCTTGCAAGACGGCCTAATCTTTATGTGGTTGCCCCGAAATCTGCGCCACTTCTTGTGGAGGAGTATGTATATATAGGCGCGGATGAAGGTGTATTTCATTGTTTACGCGCGTCCGATGGGGCGACGGTATGGAAGCATCGTGTCATGTTTGGGGCTGAGGGGAAATATATTCATTCATCCCCGGTAGTCTATAAGGATAAGGTGATTTTTGGCGCCTATGATGGCAATCTCTACTGTCTGAACCGTTTTACGGGAAAGCGGGAGTGGGTGTTCAGTGATGCTGACTGGATCGTTTCCTCAC
>CAZCTF010000056.1:0-5536 GCA_964501755.1 uncultured Bdellovibrionales bacterium | reverse complement strand
CACTTCGCCCGAGATCTGGAGCTCGCGCTTCTTGTAGGTGCTTTTGTTGAATTCGTCGGCGATGTCGACGTTCTTTGTGTCGAGGCCAAAGGGATTGTGCGCCGAGGCACCGATCTCGAGACCGGTAAGACCGTCGAGGTAGCGGTGCGCCAGTTTACTTTCAGGGAAAATGCGTTTCGCCATAACCATCTCCGGCTTAGTGTTTCTTCAATATCGATCGGAGGAATTCATAGTACGCCTTATTTTTTGCATTGGCATTTGTGTATTCCTCGAGCGCCGTCTCGCGGGCGGCTCGGCCGATCCGGGCGCGGAGCTCAGGGTCAGCAACGAGCGCGCCCACTTTCTCCACCCACTCGTCGGTCGAGGATGCGACGAACCCATCGGTCCCATCTTGAATCGCCTCACGAAAGGTCCGTGTTGCTGCGGCCACCGTTGGGACGCCCACAATGCCCGCTTCGAAAAACTTCAGCTCGGATTTCGATTCGCAGAACGGATTGCCGATCTCAAGTGGCGCGAGATTCACGTCGAGCGAGGCGATATTGGCAAAGAGTTCCCGGCGCGGCACAAACGGCAGCCGATCGATGCGGTCGGCGTATTTCTGGAGCTGGTCCTCGGTATCGAGCGGACCAGCGAGGACGAGCCGCATCGCTGGAAATTTCTGGAACAGCGTGATGAGCGCGTCCGTGATCGTCGCAAAGTCCTTGTTGTGGCTCGGCGTTCCAGAGAGATACCCTACGCGCACGAAGCTCTGCTGCACTTCTTGCTTCTTGATTCTTGATTCTTGATTCTTCTTCAAAGCCCCTTCAGCCCACTCAATATCTTGTTGCGATAATTTATTGAGAACTACAAATACTTGTTTCCCCTTCTCCCGGAGCTTGTCAGCGAGAAAACTCGTCGTGGTCGTCGCGACCGTCACAGCGGGGTCGGCGAGGATCTCGCCGCCGACGCCATGCTCATACAGTTTGCGTTCGAGGGCGTTCATCTGATGCCAGTAATCCATGTGGACGAGAAAACTCGGATCATAGACGAGGTCGTCCGTCTCAAAGAGAATCGTCTTCCCTAGCTGCTTCAGCCGCTCTATGAAGCGAGGCAGCGCACCCGTGTAGAGCGTCCGGTGCAGGACGAAAACCTGAAACTGGTCCGCATACGAGAGGAGGCGCGGATTATCCTGCACCGTGACGGATGTCCGGAACCCGCGGAGCCGGAGTTCCTCGGCGACGTGCGTCGTCCGATAGCGGGCACTGTCCCCCACCCCACCCGAGATGAAGAGGATATCGCCCGGCTCGACCGAGGCAAAGAGCGCGGTGAACGCCGCTAGCACGCGCCGCCCACCACGGACCACACCATCGCGCCGGATGACACTCCACGCTTTCCCGATTTTGATGAGGAGCATTTTCATATTTTGGCGTTTTTGGTTTTCTTTGCAGCAAATAGTCCGGCGGTGTATTTCTGGTACAGCTCAAAGAGATACTCCATCCGCTTGGCCTCGGTCGTAAATGGCTGCGGGCGATACGCGAGATCGACAGCCCGGTCGAGTTCTCGGTGCGCCTTCACCAGGTCGGCTGGCATCGTTCGTGGATCATACAGGTCAGCGAGCGATGCATCGGGATACCCCGCCCGTGTATCGAGCACTACCTGTGCGCATTCCTCGATTTTCTTTTTCTTTTCCTCACTCACTGCCTCCGGCCACGGAAAGTTATTGTAGACAATAGAGTTCGAATATCGAAAATCGCTTTTAATACGTCCGCATACATTGCGCACCCAAGCCATATGCATTTCTGAGGTAAGTACTCCAAAACTGTAGCGTGAGGCGTTGGGTACGATGTAGATTTGATTTGATGCAATTACATCCTTTGAAAGAAAAGCTATAGGAATATAGTGTCTTCTTTCCGATGAAACTGTTGGGAACGCAAGATAGTCTGAATTTGGCTGTCGAATCTCTGCAAAAAGATATGGGGTATCAGCTATTTTTCTCGTATTTTCTCGTTCACTCTTGAGCCTCCAGGAACGGACTGCTTCAAGTCGTTTTAAAATTGACGGAAATCCTCTGATATCTTCCGGGGTTGCATCCTTTAACCATAAACAAAATCTTTTTTCCTTATGAATGAGTTCCTGTCCACCAATAAAAGGCCTGATGAATTTTGCACACTCCGGAGCTTCTAGAATAAGAGTAAGTCGCTCCTCTTCAGATAGTGTCAGCTGTCCATCATCAAGAGCGAAGCTACCATATGAAACCTCTTCAACTGGCGTGATTGGTTTTCTCCTATTTTCAAGTGCGAAGAATGGAGCATCAACCAAGTATGGATTAATATGCGACGCCTTATATTCATTTGCTTCGCCATCTTCAGAAGAATAGTCAAAAATCTTTTTTTCTTTTATCTCATTCAATGAAAAGCCAATGATCACACAATGAACACCCGCTTTGCCTCGCGCTTCGGATGTCCATCTAAACGTCCGGTGAGCAAAGCCTATCTTGATACCCTTTCCTAATAAGAACGGCCATAGCACACCCACTTGCTCTCCTTGTGTAATAGAGTTTGTCGAAACAAAAGCCGCGAGTATATTTTTATTTTCTGACATGTACTCAGCTGCCCGCACATACCAGGCAGTCACATAATCGAGGATTCCCACGCCTTTAAGCCCACAGAAGACCAGTGCCATGTCCTCTTTCTGTTCCTCGTTCTGTTCTTTCTTTCCACCGAACGGCGGATTACCAAGTATAAAGCTCAACTTGTCCGGCGCAACAACTTCTTTCCAGTCGAGCCGGAGCGCATTGCCATGTGCGATGGTGGCCGAAGCGGTGAGTGGCAGGCGGCGGAAATAGTGACCGAATTCGATCGACGCGAGCATGTTCATCTGATGATCCATGAGCCACATCGCGACGCGCGCGATCTGCGAGGCGAATTCGTCGATCTCGATGCCATAGAACTGATCGACATTCACCCGCATGAGCGACTCGACAGAGAGACTGACGGCACTCGTCTCTTTATTCACGAACTGTTTCAGCACCGCTATCTCGAGGAGTCGAAGCTCGCGATACGCGATGATGAGAAAGTTGCCGCAACCACAGGCCGGGTCGAGGAAACGGAGCGTACCCAGTTTTTCATGGAAACGCAGCAGCTTCTGTGGCTGGGATTTGATTCGCTCGAATTCGGCCCACAGCTCGTCGAGGAAGAGCGGCTTGATGACCTTCAGGATGTTCTTCTCCGAGGTGTAGTGCGCGCCGAGCTGGCGACGCTCATCCGCGTTCATCACACTCTGAAAAAGCGAACCGAAGACCGCCGGGGAAATCTTGCCCCAGTCGAGCTCGCAGCATGCGAGGAGCGCGTCACGCATCGGCGCGTCAAAGCTCGCGAGTGGTAATGACTCCTTGAAGAGACTGCCATTCACATACGGAAAAGCCTGGAGACTCTCGTCAAGATTCGTTAGTCTGTCGGTCTCGGATTTATCCAAAGTATCGAAGAGCATCGCAAGGTGCGCGGCGAGGTCGCTCCCGTCCTGGTTTGTCTTCAGACGGAGATAGTCTTGGAAAATACCCTTGTCGAAAATACCCGTGTCATCGGCAAAGAGACAGAAGAGAAGCCGAACGAGATAGACCTCGAGCACGTGGCCAGTATAGCCGACCGCCTCGAGCCGGTCATGGAGACGACCCATCATCTCGGCCGCCTTTATGTTCACCGGGTCCTCCTCTTTGTACTCGCGCTTGGCATAGCCCGTGATGAAGCCGAAGAGATGGATCTTGTCAGGTAGTTCACGAAGTGTGAAGTCATGCTCTTTGCCATCGTCCAGATCATAGAGCCGGAATCGCTCAAAGTCCGAGACGAGGATATATTTCGGGAGCTCGGCATCCTTTAACCCCGGGAAATAGTCCGTCGCCTGCTGAAACGCCCGGTCGAGGTCGCGGCCTCGGCTCTTGTGTTCGACGAGGAGCGTCCCCTTCCACAGGAGATCGATGAAACCCTGACGGCCATCATCTTTCTTCACTGGTTCCTCGAACGTCGCAACTCGGCGACGATGGACCCCCATGACATGAAAAAACCCATCCCAAAAGGACTTGGCTTCGGCATCTTCGCTCGATTCGTTCTCCCATTCCTTGGCGAATTCGACAGCTCGGCGGCGGATTTCATTCAGACTGGTCGGCATATCAGGTCTTGTTCGCTAAGAGTCTAGCATACACCTCTGCCAGTATATCCCCCGTCCGGTCCCAAGAAAATTTCTCGCGGGCCCGCGCCTGATTGGCTGCGCCCTTGCGTCGGCGCAATTCCGGATCACGGAGGAGCCGAAGCGTCGCATCGGACAGTCCCACACTCGAGATGATGCGTGCGTATTCGCCGCCGTCGGAGAGATACTCGCGATTGTTTTCCGTATCAAAACACACGACCGGCAGTCCCGCCCCCATATACTGGAGCATTTTCCCGCTCGCCTGTCCCACACCCTCCTCCTTGGGATCGATGCCGACATCGCTCATGGCGAGGATCTCGCGGAGCGAGAAATACGGGAGTGGGGTAATCGGTGTCACCCGGTCCATCCACGGCTTGCCCTCGAAATATGCCGCGACTTCATTCCAGGGAAACCCAGCGATGACGATATGCGCCCGCGGGTCGCCCGCGAGGATGAGCGGGATCGCCGAGAGAAAATGCTGGATGCCTTTGTTGGCGACGAGGGCGCCGGTATAGGCCACGACGAGCGTATCTTCAGGGATGCCGTATTTGCGACGGAGAGCGGACCGAGGAAACTCGATCGACTCTGCCTCATCCGTCCCGACACCGTCTGGTACGGTGATCGGCGCATTCTTCTTCCGGATGGCCGCGATCTCGCGCGTATTCTTCCACGAACTCGTCACGGCCGCGTCGCCGAGATCATCGACGACCGACTCCACCCATTCAAACATTCGACGGAGCAGTCCAGTGCGGAGATACGCATGCGAGACCATTTCTTTGGTCAGACTGCCGTGGAAATCCGCAACGAGCAACATATGTCGCCAGAACAGAACTTTCTGTACGATCCAGCCGATGAGCACACCCTCGTGCAAGTGGCCATGCAAGATATCCGGCCGCGTCGTCCGCGCGAGGAAGAAGACTTTCCGGACGAGCATGAGGTCGAGGATGATCTTCTGCCAATCCGGACCGGCTTCGAGTTTCTTGTACCAGAACAGCAGCCGCAGGATACGCCGCACCTCGACTTTTTCCGCAAGCGGCTCGGGCAGGTTCTGGCCGATATGGTACGTCGCGATCGTCACCGTAAAGCCGCGCCGCTCCAAGGCGAGCGCCTCCTCCAGGATACGGATATGCGTCCCCCGGTCCGAAAAGAACGGGGTCGGCGCGATCATGAGCACCTTTTTGCCAGTGTTTTCCTGTGTTTCTGCCATGTCCCCAGTATACCCCAGCGATAATCTGGAGGGAAAAGAAAAGCACCCTGCATTGCACAGGACGCTTTGGTTCGGAAACATGGTCCGAAAATGACTACGACTTCGAGTACCGTTGGTACACGGCGCAGACCTCGCCTGGACTCGGGGCGCCCGTCGATGGTACTGGGG
>CAZCTF010000055.1:0-5601 GCA_964501755.1 uncultured Bdellovibrionales bacterium | reverse complement strand
AGGCAGGTGATGTGTCTGCCTATATTCCGACGAATGTTATCTCGATTACGGATGGTCAGATCTATCTTGAATCCGATCTTTTTTACAAAGGTATCCGTCCGGCGCTCAACGTCGGTATCTCGGTATCGCGCGTCGGCTCCGCCGCGCAGATCAAAGCGATGAAGCAGGTCGCGGGGACACTTCGTCTCGACCTGGCACAGTTCCGTGAGCTCGAGGCATTCGCTCAGTTCGGATCCGACCTCGATGAGAAGACGAAAAGCTCGATCGAACGCGGCCGTCGTGCCGTCGAAGTTCTGAAGCAGGCCCAGTACGCGCCGCTCACTGTTGAAAAAGAAGTTGCGCTTCTCTATGCACTCTCGCGCGGCCATCTCGATGATATCGCGGTTGATCAGATCGCTCGTTTCGAGAAGGAATTTCTTGTCTCACTTGAAAGTGATGGTAGGGCTGTCCTCGAGGCGATTGCGAAAGAAAAGGCGCTGACTGAAGAAGTGGAAGCGCTCCTTAGGGACCATCTCGTTTCATTCAAGAAAGGCTTCGTCGCCTAAAAATAATTCTTCCTATGCCGAGCGGCAAAGACATCCGAAGGCGCATCAAAGGCGTAAAGGGAACGGGCAAGATCACTCGGGCCATGGAGATGATTTCGGCCGTGAAGATGCGTCGCGCCGTCGAACGGGCGCTCGCCATGCGACCATACGCGCAGTCGGTGTTGTCCGTTCTGCATCGCGTGACGGCTGCCGTCGAATTCGACAAGCACCCGCTTCTCGTCGAACGTCCGGTGGCCCGCGAACTCTACGTCGTTATCACTTCCAATCGTGGTCTATGCGGCTCGTTCAATACCCAGGTCATGAAGAAGCTCCGCGAAGCGCGGATCGAAGACAAGGGTCGCGAGGCTTCGTACGTTACACTCGGGAAGAAGGGTGATCAGGCTATCCATCGCATGCGAGGGAACATCGTCGCGTCTTTCCCAGGCGTCTTCGACTACCCCCGCGTGACGGACATGCAGCCGGTAACTCGCGTCATTTTGGATGAATTCCTCTCTGGCCGCGTGGACCGAGTGGTTATGGTGTATACCGATTATGTTTCGGCGCTGGTACAGAAGGTGAAGGTCCGGGTGCTGCTCCCGGTGACTGAAAAAGATTCGAAAAAGATGCTGGACGAACTCGGTCTCGAAACGAACGGTATAATCGGCGGAGAATTCCTCATCGAGCCTCTGCCGGAGACAGTGCTCGAGACGCTCATCCCGCGCCTCATTGAAGCCGAACTGTTCCACGCCGTCCTCGAGTCCAACGCTTCGCAGGAAGCCGCGCGAATGGTCGCGATGAAAAGTGCCACCGATGCGGCGAAAGAGATGGCGGCCGACCTCACACTTGCCTACAACCAGCTCCGTCAGGGGAAGATCACGCAGGAGATCGCCGAACTCTCGGCCGGTATGGCGGCGGTGCAGGGATAATTTTGAAATAACGCAATGCATTATGAACAATGAAGGAAAAGTCATCCAGGTTATCGGTCCGGTCATCGACGTCGAATTTGCCGACGGTATGGTATTGCCGAAAATTCATGATGCCCTCGAAGTCGGTGCCGAGAAGCTCGTCGTCGAGGTACACCAACACTTGGGTGGCGGTCGGGTGCGCGCCGTCGCGATGGGTTCAACGGACGGCTTGAAACGTGGTGTCGCAGCGGTTGCGACCGGTGCCCCGATCAGCGTTCCGGTGGGTAAAGCCGTTCTTGGCCGGATGTTCGATGTGCTCGGCCATGCGATCGACGGCAAGGAAGAGGTCTCGTCTGAAAAACGTAGTTCGATTCATCGTGCCGCGCCGTCTTTCGAGGAGCAGTCGACCAAGGCTGAGATCTTCGAGACCGGTATCAAGTCGATCGACCTCATCTGCCCTTTCATGAAGGGCGGTAAAGTCGGTCTCTTCGGTGGTGCCGGTGTTGGTAAGACCGTTGTGATCCAAGAGCTGATTCGTAACATCGCTCAGGAGCACGGCGGCTACTCGGTCTTTGCTGGTGTCGGGGAGCGGACGCGCGAGGGAAATGATCTCTATCACGAAATGAAAGATTCCGGCGTGCTCGACAAAACCGCGCTTGTCTTTGGTCAGATGAACGAGCCGCCAGGCTCCCGCCAGCGTGTTGCGCTCTCGGCACTGACCATGGCTGAAGATTTCCGTGACAGCGAAGGCAAGGACGTGCTTCTTTTCATCGATAATATTTTCCGTTTCACCCAGGCGGGCTCGGAAGTGTCCGCTCTCCTTGGTCGTATCCCGAGCGCCGTGGGCTATCAGCCGACCCTCGCCGAAGAAATGGGCGGACTCCAGGAGCGTATCACCTCGACCAATAAGGGTTCGATCACCTCGGTCCAGGCGGTCTATGTGCCGGCGGATGACCTGACCGATCCGGCGCCAGCGACCACCTTTGCTCACCTCGACTCGACGGTCGTTTTGAACCGGGCGCTGACGGAAATCGGTATTTATCCGGCTGTCGATCCACTTGACTCAAGCTCTACTATCCTCGATCCACAGATTGTTGGAGAGCGGCACTACGCGGTTGCGCGCGGCGTGCAGCGCGTTCTCCAACGGTACAAGGACTTGCAGGATATCATCGCCATCCTCGGCATGGAAGAACTTACCGAGGAGGACAAGCTCGTTGTTTCGCGCGCTCGCAAGGTCCAGAAATATCTCTCACAGCCGTTTTTCGTCGCGGAGCAGTTCACCGGCGCGTCGGGAAAATATGTGAAGCTCGAAGACACGATCGAGGGCTTTGAAAAGATCCTCTCGGGTGAGCTCGACGAAATCCAGGAACAGGATTTCTATATGAAGGGTGCGATTAGCGAAGTGCTCGCTGCCGCCCAGAAGGATTAAGCAAAGAATCCCATGTCGCTTCTCAAGATAAAAATCGTCACGCCGGAACGGTCAGTGGCCCTGCTCGAAGCCTCGGCCGCGACGCTGCCGATTATCGACGGCGATGTCACGATACTGCCGGATCACGAGCCGTATATCGGTGCGCTCAAGGCGGGGGAGATTATCGTACATCATACCGATAATTCAACCGAGAACCTAGCGGTTTCCGGTGGTTTTGTCGAATTTGATACGAATACCCTCTCGATTTTGGCTGATACGGCTGAGCGGGCCGAAGAAATCGACATCGAACGAGCCGAGGCAGCACGTATGCGAGCGGAGAAAATCAAACAAGAACAGGTCTCAATGGGAGAAGAAGAGTATGTGCGTGTTGCCGCGGCGCTTGAGAAAGAGATGGCGCGGCTCAAAGTCGCGCGCAAGCATCGCGGTCGTGCCCCACTTTCCGTGATTGGCGGAGAAAATAGCTAGCACCGTTACAGAATCTTGTTACCCAAAGCAAATATAAGTTCGTGCGTTTTAAAAATATCTGCAACGGCGCTAGCGTGTTCAGAAATCCAGGAGTAGAATGAAGAGGCTAAGGGTCTCTTCGTTTGTTTTGCGTAACACATAAATAAAATCATATGGCAGTGCGTCGCCCTTTGTGGCAAAAACACGTGCGTATCGGCGGGTTGCTTCTCGTGCTTGTGCTCTTCGTTCCAGTGCTCGGCATCTTCCTTATGCAGACTATCGCGCTTTTGCCGAAGCGCAGTCATATCGCATTGAATGTAGCTGGTAGTCGGATGCCAATGACGGTCGAGGAAGACATGGCAATAGATAGCCCAATGATGGGTGGTGTGGGAGCGGGTAAAATGTGGCGTGGCGAAATAGCTGCTCCGTCGATGATGGCTGTCGACTCGATGCCAGTGCCGATGCCAATGATGAATTCCATCTCGGTTGGCGTCACTGATCGGAAGATTGTGAAAAGCGCCTCACTTAATCTTCGGGCACAGAGTCTGGATTGGACAGTCACCAAGATTCAGGAAATCGTGAAGAATGTCGGAGGCTATGTAGAGAACGCCAACGTTACTCAACCGCTCACGGGAGTGAAGACAGCCTGGCTTTCCGTCCGTGTGCCGGCTGATCGGTTGGACGTGGCGATTGACGAATCGAAAAAAGCCGCCTCTTCAGTCGTTGGCGAGAACATGAATGCGAGCGACATGACTGATCAGGATATCGATATCGCAGCTCGGCTCAATGCCAAGCGTGCTGAAGAATCCGCCCTCGTCTCACTGCTTGATCGGGCCACCAAGGTGAGCGATGTGATCGAGGTGACTGAGCGGCTCTCGATGGTTCGGAGCGAGATTGAGCGGCTCCAGGCCGAGCAGCGTTCGCTCGTCGGCCAGGTTGCGATGGCGTCCATCTCGATGAGTATTACCGAGGATCCGCGTGTTGCGGTCGATACGAATCCGGTGCGCGATGGCAATGTCGTGAAACAATCGATCTCGGATATCTCTCGCTGGGGCATCGCTCTCGGCAGCGCCCTCGTCGCCCTTCTCATTAGCGGCGTCCCGGTGCTCGTGGTCTACGGTTTCGTCATCTGGGTTGCCTATCGGTTTGGACGATTCGTTGCCGGCCGCCTGTTCAAAAAGAAATAAGGCAAGGGTCACGCACGAAGAAAACACCCCGCTCTCGATCGAGAGCGGGGCCTTTTTATAAGAAAAAACGCCCTATGAAGCGGGGCGTTGCGCTGGGATAGCGACTCTAATGGCCACGTGTATCCCTGAGGAGAACTTTCAAGTTCGGGGGTGGCGTAGGATCCGCATAGGGCGGATAGAATGGTGGCGCACCTCTTGGCGGAGAATCATCCCAAAGGAAGCGCGGATCACTGGGAACTCTTTGTCCGCGCGTGGTCTTGATCATCAAGGCATGCTGTTGCATGACACTGCTCCTCACTGAAGGTACGATACCTCTAGTATAGAGTACCTGGGAACAGTGACAAATTAACCCTATTTTTCTCGTTGGTCGCGTGTTCTTTCAGCTTGAAAAAAGGCTCTCTTTGGGCTAGAGTGGGGGAGCTAACGCACACCTATGGACATGAAATACGACCCAAAAAAGATCGAAAAGAAGTGGCAGAAAGCCTGGGCAACTAGCCACTCGAAGCCGAAGGGGACGAAGGGTAAGTACTATGTCCTCGATATGTTCCCGTACCCGTCGGGCGACGGGTTGCATGTCGGCCATGTCGAGAACTTCACCGCGACCGATATCTATGCGCGCTTCATGCGCTATCAAGGGTATGATGTGCTCCACCCGATTGGCTGGGACGCATTCGGACTGCCGGCTGAAAACTTCGCTATCAAGACCGGTATCCATCCCGACAAGAAGACACGGGAGTCCATCAAGAACTTCACCCGTCAGATCAAATCGATTGGCCTCTCGTATGACTGGGAGCGCGAATTAAACACGTCGAGTCCGGAGTACTACCGTTTTACACAGTGGATGTTCCTCTTTCTCTATAAGAACGGGCTGGCCTACAAGAAAAAGGCGAAAGTGAATTGGTGCCCGTCATGCCAGACGGTCTTGGCGAACGAACAGGTGATCGATGGGAAATGTGACCGTTCGGGCGATGTCGTCATCCAGAAAGACCTCGAGCAGTGGTTCTTCAAGATCACCGATTTCATCGAACCAACCAAAGCGAAGGACGGCAAGAAAATCCCCGGCCTTCTCTCGGGTCTCGACCGGATTGATTGGCCCGAATCGACCAAAGCTG
>CAZCTF010000054.1:0-6243 GCA_964501755.1 uncultured Bdellovibrionales bacterium | reverse complement strand
GTCCGGTGGTCCAGGTGGGGCTATTCGTCAGAGTGAGGGAAGTGATGGCGTTGGTGGATGCGTCGGCGGCACTCGTGCCAGTGTTTTCATCGAGCGGGAAGTAGGCGACGATGCCTGCCGAGAGATCGTTCATCCCTTGCGGCTGACTGCCGGATGTGTTCGTCTTGACCCCAGCGCGGACATTGAAATACCAATAGCCAACGGCGATGAGGCCGAGCGCGAGGAGGATGCCGATATATTGGATAGTGCGGTGACGGGTGAGAGACATGTGAGTATGCGTATTTCGTATCGGGTATGAGGTCTTTGGCACAATCCATGGAGACCGTATAGCCAAATACATGATACGAGATACCTGATACCGTCTCTAGTATATCATCGCTCGGATGGACGGGAGAGGAGGAGGAAGATGAGGAGGAAGAGGGCGAGGAAAATACCCACGCCATCAATCATGACATCGCTCAACCGGGCGCCCCGACCAAAGACGAATGATTGATGGAATTCATCGAGCGTGCCAGGATATGCCAGATAGTCTTCTGGAGGCAATCAAACAACTATCTGGGAATCAAACTTGGCATGAACGGCTAGCGGCCCATGTTGTAGAGCGCGACGATTTCAGGAGCAGAAAAAGCATAGTTATACAGGCGGACCTCGTCAATCAATCCGTCAAACTTTTCCGTGCCGGGACCTTCGGCAATAGACGCAGAGTCATTTGTCACACTATACCCAAACGTAGAGGCGTTTATCGAACTTTTTTCCACTCCATCGAGATACAGCGCCATCGTCGTACCATCAAAAGTCGCGGCCACATGATGCCAGGCCCCGAGGACGCTCGTCCCGCTGTTCATTGAATTGACATATGCTGTTCCGTTGCCATAACGAATAGCGACTCTGTTAGCATTGTCAATCAGTAGGAGAAAACCGGATGTATAGCCGCTACCATAGGAAGGTC
The DNA here is from genome assembly GCA_964501755.1 of uncultured Bdellovibrionales bacterium. Classification (GTDB taxonomy): domain Bacteria; phylum Patescibacteriota; class Minisyncoccia; order Moranbacterales; family UBA1568; genus SSEF01. The sequence goes on along the minus strand of CAZCTF010000054.1, from coordinate 5,294 downwards.
TAAAAATTCCCCGATACAGTACCGCTCCGGTATCCGCATAGATCCAGGCTGCGACCGTCCAGAGTGCCGGTTTCAGCGTCGTGCTATCTGTGAGAGCGATATAGTCATCCGTGCCGTCAAACGACAGCGCCTGGCCGACTTTGCCCTCCGTCACGACCGGACCGCTGGTCAGCGTGCCATTGTTCCCCTGGCCACTCCGGTCATAGGCGGTCGTTCCCGAGATATCCGGCCCATTGAAGGACCACAGCCCGATGAGGCCGCTGGTCTGTTTGGTGTTCTGGGAAACGTTGAGCTTGGTGGCGCCGAGCTGGTAGAGATCCATAATTTCATCCTGGGAGAGGATGCGATTGTAGAGACGGACCTCGTCGACGGAACCAGGGAAATGATTGTTAACTGAATTATTCCGGCTACCAATAGATAGATCATAGCCGCTCGCGTCGTCAAAACAGGGCTGGCTGGTAAGCACGCTGTCACGCACCCCATTCCGATAAATCCGCACGCTACAATCAGATGCCTGCTGAGTGACCACGATGTGCTGCCAGACGCCTGTCTGAATCAGCCCGACCGTACTAAACTGTTCTACGTGCGATCCATCACGAAATATTGGGGTGAGTGATCCGTTACTCATCACACCAATATCATATCCCGTATCCGTAGAGCTCGTGTATTTTCCTATGAACATATCATAGTCCGCCAGGAAGCTGGGATTGATCCACGCTGATATAGTGATGTCGCCGGTGAATTCGAGAGAAGAACCGTGTCCGGCATTTACATACTCGTCCGTTCCTCCATCAAACGAGAGCGCTTTCCCGCGTGGGCTATCGACCCAGTCCCCTGACTCCATAGAATAGAGCGTGCCGGTATTCCCGTTCCCCGAGAAATCCGTCGCCTTGGTGCCAGAGCCGTCTTCGAACGACCAGTAGCCGACGAGGCCGGTATCGTCGGCCGTCTCGGCGACCGACTGTTTGATGACCCCCGACTGCCCGGCGGTCGAATTGTTCAGAAACGTCTCGGACATGGCTTTTTTCCAGCTTCTGAAGTTCTTGATGCTCGCATAGGCGGTATTGTTGCCGCCCTTGCCGCCGGGATAGACATTTCCGGCGAGGAGCGTGTCAAACGGCACCGTCGGAGACGCGGTCGACGCAGCGAGCGAGCCGTCCATGAATGATTTCACGAAATCCGTCGATCCATCCTGCCAGCTCATCGCGAGCCGCGCGAGCGTACCGGCAGAAAATCCCGGTGACGCCTTGGACGGATTGTTGCGTGTCCCGCCGCTCCCCGTCGACCGATCCACCACGAACAATTTCGACCCCCCATTGCTCCAGAACCACAGCGAGAGATACGCCTCGGTAGTGAATGTCACAAAACGAGGACTGTACGTATCCAGATTGAACATATCAGACCATTCCGGCGTCACATCGACCGAAACGGTTCCTTCCGCATCGACAAAATTTCCGGCGCCCGGGTAGTACAGTTGGTCCGAGCCGCGCGATACGCTCGTGGTCGTCGTGGGGATATACGACGATGCAAAGGCTGCCTGCTCGAGCTGCGCGCCCCAGAGATAGATGCCTGATGAACCGTCGCCGGTATATGTTGTGTTTACGCCGTCTTGTAGAAAGACGACAGGTTTATCATTCGTCTCAGTACTCGACCCCGAAACCGTCACGCGGTACCAATCATCCCCGACCGACGTGATCGTCGCGTCCGTAAAGGTCCAGACACTCCCAAACAACACCCCGCTCGCAGTGATGGTCCCCGCTGCCAGATCGACATTGGCATAGACCGCGCCATTGGTCGTCTGCTGTCGCACCTGCGCGTGGGTCCGCTCCCCCTGTTTCAGGTATACCGAGACCGTATATACGGTTCCGGATGATATCGTTATGGGATCATACACGACATAATGCGCTGCTGTTGATGAATTCTCGACAAGCTTTTCAGCGGTCGTCCGTCCGCGCGGACTCACGGCAGCGTTCGCCGTGATGGTGCTGTCCCACTTATACCAAACCGATTGATCCATCTGCTCGCTGTAGGGTACCAGATTCGTCCGTGTGCCTTCCGCCAGATAGCCCTGTAGTGTCGCCTCGGGGATGGCCGCGCCTGTGGCTTCCGTCACAACATTGCTCGCGACCGTATTACCGTTTTCCGTGGCGAAGTACTTCACGTTGTCGACATTGGCGCCGTGATAGGGAGCAAGCGTTTTGACATCGTTCGAGACGTACTCACTCGGGTTCTGATTGGCCTGCCCCGTCACTTCCTCGACCTGCGCGCCCCAGGCATAGAAGGTCGTGGCGCTTCCTGTTCCGCTCAGACATATCAATATATCCGATGCTGCAGCATCGACCACCGTCCGCGTCACAGAAAACCGCTGCCACACGGTAGAAACTGAGACCGTGACGGTTGTTTTGAGATACGGAGAAACTTCATCCATAATATACAGCTCGACACTGGTCGCCGACGGCGCGCGCAGCCAAATGGAATAGACATACGTCTCGCCAGCGGTAATATAAGAAACCCGAGACTGTAGGCGCGAGTCTACATCTGTCCCGAACGAAACCGTCTCGGCCGTCATAGTCCCATCTGGCGCGGCGACCGTATTTGCCGTTGCGGTCGCACCGAGAAGCTGATACCAAATAGACGCTTCATTGTAATCAAGCCTTTCGGTATAACCAAGCAGATTCTCCACCCGCCTCGCGCCGACGAACCGCGCCTCGCCATCCCGGACTGGTTTGATCAGTCCCTCGAAATCCGTGACGGTCGCCTCGCGATGGGCGCCATCAGAACGGGTAAAGGTCGGCTTGCCGCTGCCGCGTGTCAGATTGAGGTCCGTCGTGAGCGGCGCCTCGAAATCCGGGCGAGCCGTATCACTCCCCGTCGTGACGGTCTGGGCCGCCTCTGAACGGAAATACCAATAGCCGACGGCGATGAAGCCGAGCGCGAGGAGGATCCCGATGTACTGAATGGTGCGGTGACGGGTGAGAGACATGTGAGTATGCGTATTTCGTATCGGGTATGAGGTATTTGGCACAATCCATGGGGACCGTATAGCGAAATACATGATACGAGATACCGGATACTTTCCTTAGGCTAGCCGGCCGAGTATCCCGTTCAATTCCTCGTTCGAGTAGTACTCGATGGTGATCTTGCCGCCTTTGCCCCGCGTCTGGATTTTCACTTTCGTGCCGAGCTGTTCAGTCAACCACTCTTCTTTGGCAGCGAGCTCGGGGGCTTTCTCGCGCGCCGTGCGGAGATGCGAGCGGACGGACACTTCACGCGCCTTATCCTCGGTCTCGCGGACAGTGAGCTCATCTTTCAGGATGAGCTCGAAGAGCGCGCGTTGCTTTTCCGGGTTCTCGATCGACAGAAGCGCTTTGGCATGGCCTTCGCTGATGTCCCCAACGATAATGGCCCGTTGGATTTCGACTGGGAGCGTCAAGAGCCGGAGCGTGTTCGAGACGCCCGGACGGCTCTTGCCCATCTTCTTTGATACCTCCTCCTGAGAGAGACCGAATTCATCAGTCAGTCGAAGATACGCCTTCGCCTCTTCGATCGGATTCAGGTCATGACGCTGGATATTCTCGATAATGGCGAGCTCGAGCTTCTCCTGATCACCCGTCGCTGCTCGGACGATGACCGGCACGGTCGCGAGACCAGCGCGCTTCGCCGACTGAAGCCGCCGTTCGCCCGCGATGAGCTCGTATTTTCCGGCAGCCAAAGACGATACAACCAGCGGTTGGAGGATACCGTGCTCCCGGATAGATTCGGTGAGCTCAACGAGTTTCGCCTCGTCAAAATGGAGACGCGGCTGATGCGGATTCGGAACGATATCACCGACCGCGATCTCGCGGGTGAGCGGAACATCGGGATGTGAAACGGTCACCGACGGCAGTGCTGAAGCGGCCGGCTCCGGAAGCGGAGTAGCGGTCGAAGGGTCGGTAGGAATTTTCTTCGGCGGAATAAGGGAAGCAAGTCCCCGGCCGAGTCCGTACTGCTGTGCCATATAGAGTCAGTGTATCAGATACACCGTATTATGTATTTCGTATTAGGTAGTAGGTATATCGTTTTTCAGGTATTTTATCAGGCCATTGATAATTTTCTGGACTTTCACGGTTTGGTCTGCCTGCTTTTTGAAAGCGCTGCTTGCCAGATATCCGACATCACGAGCAATGAGCAGCTGATTCTGCAATTCAGTGAGCGATCCTAATGATACTCTGTAAAATTGGATTTTCTCTTTCGAAGATTGCCGACTGAATCCTTCGGCGATGTTTGAGGTGATGGAGACAGCACATCTCCGCATCTGACTCACGATACCGAAGACCTCCTCTTTGGGAAACTCTCGAGTGAGCGTATATATTTCAATGACGAGCCGATGCCCCTCTTTCCATGCATCCAAGTCGACAAAACTCTTCACCTTCTTCCCGTCCATACCTGATACGTAATACCGGATACTTTATACTTTTTGTGCGTTCTCGGCCTCCTCGCGATCGAGAATCTCACGCACGACTGCCCGATAGGCGCGCGCGCCTTTGGAGAAGGCGTCAAAATCGAGGATGGACTTGCCGAAACTCGGGGCTTCGGCAAGCCGGACGGAACGCGGGATAACCGAATCAAAAACTGGCCCAGGGAAATGCCGCCGGACTTCCTCCACCACCTGCCGCGCCAAACGATTGCGCCGATCAAAGAGCGTGAGCAGTGCGCCGTAGATCTGGAGGTTCGGCTGGAGCCGCTCGCGGACGAGCTCGATCGTTCCAAGAAGCTGGGACAGTCCCTCGAGCGCATAGTACTCCGTCTGTACCGGGACAATGACTCCGTCACTCGCGACGAGGCCGTTCACCGTGAGCAGTCCGAGCGATGGCGGCGAGTCGATGAGGATGTAGTCGAACTCGGAGCGCACCTGGCGAATCACATGATAGAGACGAAATTCGCGATCACTGATGTGCACCATCTCGATCTCGGCCCCGGCCAAATCCTGCGCCGCAGGAATCAGGTACAGATTCGGGATACCGATGTCAAGGATAATCTCGACGGTTGGAAGCCCAAGCGTCATCGCATGATAGAGATTCTTCTCGAGGTTCCGTACGTGGATGCCGAGACCAGACGAGGCATTGCCTTGCGGGTCGAGGTCGACCAAAAGGACGCGTCTCCCCGCCTCGGCGAGATAGCGAGCGACATTGATGGTCGTCGTGGTTTTCCCCACACCACCCTTCTGATTCACGAACGCGATTACTTTGGCCATAGAAGTATTATAGGCGATTGACAACCACCTTTCAATTGCCTACTCTTCCCTAAAGAGAGCC
>CAZCTF010000053.1:0-6277 GCA_964501755.1 uncultured Bdellovibrionales bacterium | reverse complement strand
AAACAGGCTGATTGCGGAATGTCAAAATAAGCTGAGGCTTGCTAGAAATGGTAAACCGTGTTATTTTCAGAAAGTAATTTTTATACATCGAGCCTAGATTGGTCGGCCAGATTGCTGGCGAGACGAGTCTATCGCTGACTTTAGACGCTATGGCGCTTTCGCACAAGCAGAAGGAAAAAGTGACCAGTGATGTGAAACGGCATGATTCGGATACGGGCTCTCCGGAATACCAGATTGCCCTCTTCACAGAGCAGATCAAACGGCTCACGACCCATTTGAAGAAGAATAAGAAGGATTTTCATTCGCGTCGCGGTCTTCTCAAGATGGTGGCCAAGCGCAAGAAACTCCTTGCTTATCTCGAGAAGACGAATGAGAAGGCTCAGAAGACGCTTGTGAAGAAGCTTGGATTGTAAAGATTACCGCCACGCGAGTGGCGGTTTCTGTTCTAGCAGTTTTTAAACCGGATTGATGGAAATGGCATCCGCCCCGCTTCCAGAGGGAGTAAGTGGTAAGATAAACATATCTGCCACGGCCTCGCCTCGCGGCTCGGTCGGTGGATAGGTAATTTTTGATAATTGAAGCTTGGCAGGATGCTCATATTTGTAGCGTCTCGCAGGCTCGAACGACAAATATGGCAAAGTTCAGTGACCAGCGGGTTGGCGTGCTCGTGGATATTCAGAATCTCTACTACAGCGCACGCGTCCTGTATGGCAAAAAGGTGAATTTCAAGGCGGTCCTCGAGGCCGGTGTGAATGAGCGCAAACTCATCCGCGCCCTTGCGTACGGCATTAAGACGACAGAGGGGATGGAGGAAAAATTTTTCGAAGCACTTACAAAGAGCGGCTACGATGTGATGACGAAAGATCTCCAGATTTTTCCAGACGGATCACGTAAGGGTGATTGGGACGTAGGTATCGCGATCGATGCGATCAAGATGGCAGCGAAGCTCGACGTCATCGTACTCGTTTCGGGTGATGGCGACTATGTTCATCTCGTTGAATATCTCCAGAATACCTATGGCTGCCGCGTCGAGGTGATCGCGTTTGCCGAATCGTCTTCGGCCAAGCTTGTGGAGAAAGCGGACGATTTCCTTAACCTCTCTGAGAACAAGAAGCGGTTCCTGATCTAGGTCTGAGAATTACTGAAAACAGGCTTTCGTAAGCCTGTTTTTTTGCTGGCCTTCTCCATTTGACCCAAAGCATCGGGGGGGGGGTACTATGAAGGCATAATTTCTACCATAGCTCTATGCTTGAACAATCGCAGCCGACCAAGGAAGAATACGAGAAAAAGTATGGTGGTGATAGTTCCGAATATCCGCCAGAGACGAATGAACATCAACGGAAACTTTCCGAACAGCGGGCTACGCACATGAAATGGTGCGAGGAGAACGGCTTCGACCCAAAAGAGAATGAGTTTTATATTGACCAGCAGTATTATTGGAATGACGAGGGCAAGTTGCGCTACGGAAAATCTTTTATCACGGGGAAATATAAAGGAAAAGAAGTCTATATTTACGCTGGAGCCGACCTACAGCTCGATGCAAATTACAATCAGTTCACTTCTAAATTGGAGATGCCGGTGATCGAGATCGAAGGCGAGGATCGGCTCACGGGGAAGCATGATGTCCATAAACGAGCGAAAGAGCTGATGGAAAAACTCTCACCCTACGCGGCCTATGATATGCAATTTGTTCGATACTCTCAAGAACAGATCACCCGTGAGGATGAGTGGGAACGGAAGGGTAAACCAGCCGCGGAAAAGTGGAGGCGAGAAAAACAGGTCGCTCTCGAGCGGGAGCAGGCTGGCCAGTCGGCCTTGCGGCAGGCTCTGGAGCTTGATCCAGCGACCACTGAGGCAAAGCTTGGTGAAGCGCTGAAACTCGTCAACGAGGTGACACTGGATGAGAAGTATGGTCCCTATGGCCGAGAATATGGTGATCTTACTTTTCAAGTTGAGCGGACCGAGGCAATACTCGAGACACTTCGCAAGCGGCGCGAGGTGTTGATAGCGGCGCTCGGGCTTGACCAAGCGCAGGTAGAGCTCGCAGTTTCTGGCGGGCCATTTGAAAGTAAAGTGGTGGGTAAACAAGAGTATGTGAATCGGTATGCTCTCATGGGGCCGCATCACTGGACAGCAGACATCGTGGATCAAAAGCAGATTGGCATGTCTGGTACCCTGAATGGCGTAGCGGTAAAGGTGGCGACTTCCAAGCGCCGTGAGGTCACTCAAGAGAGAAACTCCTGGCTGAATCACACGGAGTCGGATCTGGACTGGGAGTTCGCGCTCAATCTGGCCAAAGAAAACGGTTATGCTCAGAAACAAGGCTGGCAGAAAAAGAGCGATTTCCTGAGTCACATGCAGCAATTTGGCGATATCGCCCGAATGGAAGCGGAAGTCGGGACTGAGAAAGCCAAGATGACGAGTGCCGGTCCTGAGGCTGATCAGCTTTTCAAAACCCTTCTCACCTTGGGCAACTATACGGCAGTGCTTGAAGGCTATATCGCCAAGATCAAGGTAAAAGCGGAGAAAAGGCACCAAGAGAAAATAGCCAGGGAACAGTCCAAAGAAGCCGAGGCCAAGAAAATAGCAGACGCGTTGAAAAAGCTCGATGACTTGTTTTAGATTGAGTGCCGGAAGAGGAAAAACGGCCAAGTGGTCGTTTTTTCTTTTGACAAAACGGGTAAAAAGAGGCTAGAGTACAGGCGTTAACCAAGTAATTTCCGCCTAGAGGGTTTATAGGTACACGGTTTTTTCTGAAGTGATTTGGATGAAACCGCGTGTTTATGAACCCAGGGCGGTTCAACTCTATGCAAGGAGCCAGAAAATGGTCTCTCCAGCTCGGCGGGCGTGAATTGAGCATCTCTACAGGATTACTCGCCGGCCAGGCAAATGGTGCCGTGACGGTGCAGTACGGTGATACGGTCGTCCTCGCGACCGCTGTCATGAGTAAGGAAATGTCCCGGATCACGGGCTACTTTCCGCTCATGGTGGATTTCGAGGAGCGGTACTATGCGGCGGGTAAGATCAAGGGATCGCGCTTCATCAAACGCGAAGGCCGTCCTTCGGACGATGCCATCCTCTCGGGTCGCGCCGTCGACCGGACGGTCCGCCCGCTGTTCAATAGTCGGATGCGGAATGAAGTCCAGGTCGTGACAACCGTTCTCTCGATTGATGGCGAAAATGATCCGGATGTCGTCGCGATGATCGCGGCCTCAGCAGCCCTCACGCTCTCGGATATTCCTTGGGCCGGACCGATTGGCGCGGTGCGCGTGGGGATTCTCGGGGATGGCGGTTTCGTTCTCAATCCGTCGAGCGAAGAGCGGGGTGCGAGCTCTCTCGATCTCCTCGTCTCAGGTACGCATGACAAGATCAACATGATCGAATGTGGTGCCAACGAGATTCCGGAAGAAAAGATGACCGAAGCATTCCGTTTCGGGCACGCTGCAATACAGAAAATCACGGATTTCATTGAAAGCGTGAAAAAAGAGGCTGGCCGCGAGAAACGAAAAGCAGCACTCCTCGTAGGAAGTGATGCGTTTGAAGTGAAGATGAAGGAGTATATCGGCTCGCTTGGCCTTGCTGAGGCTCTCTATCTCCGACCTAAGGCGGCGATGGTGGAAAAGGTTGCTGAAATCGAAGCACAAGCAGCTGAATATGCTGCCACCAACTTTCCTGATGAGCCGCATCAGGCCGAAGTCCTCTCGCTTATTTCTGAGGAGCTTTCGGATGAGGCGCTGCACACCAATATCCTCGAGCGCGATGCTCGGCCAGATGGTCGCAAGCTGACCGAAATTCGTCCGCTCGCCTCTCAGGTCGGCGTTCTGCCACGTACCCACGGCACAGGACTCTTCACTCGCGGTGAAACGCAGGTCTTGACCGTCACAACGCTCGGTGCCCCGGGAGACGAGATGGTTGTTGATACGATGGAAACGGATGAAAAGAAGCGGTATATGCACTTCTACAATTTCCCGGCCTATTCGGTCGGCGAAATCAAGCCGATGCGCGGCCCGGGCCGTCGCGAAGTCGGTCATGGCGCACTCGCTGAGAAAGCGCTCATCCCAGTGCTTCCGTCCAAGGAAGAATTTCCGTACACTATCCATCTCGTCTCCGAAGTCCTCTCGTCGAATGGCTCCTCGTCTATGGGTTCGACCTGCGGATCGACCCTCTCCCTCATGGATGCTGGTGTGCCGATCAAGAAACCGGTTTCTGGCATTGCGATGGGTGTTATCACCGGCAAGGATGGCCGTTTCAAGGTGCTGACTGACATCCAGGGCCTCGAGGATCACTACGGTGACATGGATTTCAAGGTAGCCGGAACGAAAGACGGTATCACCGCCATGCAGATGGACGTGAAAATTGATGGCCTTACGCCGGATATGCTCGGGATCGCGATCAAGCAGGCCAAAGAAGCGCGTCTCGAGATCATGCAGGTCATGCTTTCAGCTATCCCAGAGCCACGGAAGACTATGTCCCCGTATGCTCCACGTATCATCACCCTCCATATCAATCCTGAGAAGATCCGCGATGTTATCGGTCCTGGCGGCAAGATGATCAACCAGATCATCGATGAGACGGGTGTCTCGATTGACATCGAGGACGACGGCTCGGTCTTTATTACCTCAGTCGATGAGACCAGCGCCAAAGAAGCGGTCGAGTGGGTCCGTAATATCACTCGTGAAGTTATCGTTGGGGAGATGTTCCAGGGACGAGTGACCCGGATCATGAACTTTGGCGCTTTCGCTGAGGTGCTCCCGAACCAGGAAGGTCTTATCCACATCTCCGAACTGGCCGACCATCGGGTCGAGAAGGTTGAGGATATCGTCAAAGTTGGCGATGTAGTGGCGGTCATCGTGAAAGAAATCGATGCTCAGGGCCGCATCAACCTTTCGCACAAGATGGCGAAGGCGAAGATGGTCCGCCAGGAGCTCGGTGAAGAAGATCAAGAATAGCGCTAGAAAATCAGAGATAGTATACTAAGAGAGGAATAGCCCCTCTTTTGTATTTGTATGGATTGGTTTAAAACAAAAAAATCTGCCCCTGAATCGCCGAATTCTCCAGAGCACCTCCTCGCGCTCGTTCGGACGATGGAAGATGATATCGCTGGCCGCGAAATTCCGACGGATATCGTTGAACCAACCGAGCCGCTTGTGATTTTCCGGCCGGATGCGGCGGTTGGAGCCCCGTTTTTTGCTGCGCCGGGGGTTGCGACTGTCCCTGAAGCAGAGCCCGTTTCAGTGGAGCCGAGCCCTTTCTTGGTTGAGACCATTGAAGCCCCCGCTGAAGTGGCTGTGGAAACACCGACATTTGACCCTCCATTGCCGATGGCTGTACCAAAATCTTCCGCAGTGGGAGAATCCGAGACCGTTGCTTTCACTACAGAGCACCAGCCTGTTGCACCAGCCTTCCAAGCTTCAATGCCGCGCCTTTTTCGTAGCCTATCCGGAATTTTCCAGGATCGAAGGATCCGCATCATTTCCATCGTTGCGGTCATTCTTCTTTTGATGGCGATTGGCGCTTTGGGATACTTCTGGTGGCAGTCTATCCGGAATTCAAACGGGGCAACCGAAGTAAGGGTGGAATCCCCGAAGATGCCGGAGACGACACTGCGTGCAGAATCGCCGAGCCAAGCCAAATATCTGACAGCTCAGCCGAATATTCTCTCTTTTGATACGGAAACAGTGACCGCTGATCAGATCAAGAGCACGTTGCTCCAGGTGGGACAGACTATCCAAAAAGACGGTCTCCCCGGTGCAGTTGAATTCCTGATTCGTGACCAAAAGCTCAATCCGTTGGCATTTTCCCGTTTTGCCTATCTGGCCAATTTGAATATTCCAGTGGAGCTTCTCGGGACTCTCGATGAACCATTCTCGCTCTATATTTTCATCGACGATGGCCGTCCGCGGGTTGCCCTCCTCGCCTATGCCAAAGACGTCCCGGCCTTTGAGGCAGAGTTGAAGAAGCATGAAAAGAATTTGGCTGCTGCACTCGAACCGTTCTTCCTCGATGTTACGACGGCACCAAAAAGCAATCTCGCATTCCGCGACGGTACCTATCTCGAGCGACCAGTGCGTTTCACGAATGTTGATGCCTCGCTTGGTCTCTCGGTCGACTATGCAGTGCGTGGTCGGCAGTGGATCATTGGGACGAGTAAAGATTCGCTCCGGTCCGTGCTGGACAAAACTGGCTTGTAAGAGCGCTTTTTCGAAAGTCAAACACTTATTTTTTTGAGCGGTGTATCACGAGATGCATCGCTTTTATTTTCACGACGTCAAATAAC
>CAZCTF010000052.1:0-6403 GCA_964501755.1 uncultured Bdellovibrionales bacterium | reverse complement strand
TTTAGATAGACTCCTACTCCCTCGGACGGATACCGGTCTCGATGACGCGCGAGGTCCGCTGATAAAAGCCTTCGCTCCGGATCCGGATGACGCGGTCCCGCCACTGGGCATTGTTGCAAGCGATTGCGGCTCCATCTTTATCATAAAAGGTGACCTGGAATGTATAATTTGTACCGCTGCTATTCGTACCGCTAACAGCTCCACTCGAGCAACTCCTGCTCGAAGCACTGGCGAGATTGTTTGCCAACGTACTGAGTGTCCCATCAGATACGGCACCATTTAACGGGACCGTCGCGAGCGCTGGTGAATTATTGATATAGATGCGCTTCAAGACCCGTTCCATTCCGCTATCCGCCGCTTGAAAGGCGATTACGGACTTCTGGGTGGCAAAGCTCGCCTTACGCTCAAGTACCGAAACAGAAACGAGGGTAATCCCCGAGAAAAGAAGAAGAGAAAGGAGCATAATCGAAAACCCAAGCACCGATCCTTTAAGTTTTTTCCGAACAATCTTCATACACTTAGTATACTCCCCTCGTTTTCGCCACCCAAGGCAAGTTCCACCACGCGGCTCACAAGAAAAGCGACCGTGACCGGACCGACACCGCCGGGAACCGGGGTAAGGAAACAATCAGTATCTGAAAAGCTCCGTGGGTCAGCATCACTCATGACCAGCTCGCCCACGCGAGTAATCCCACCATCAATAATGATGGCTCCCGAACGAACCATATGCCCTTGGAGAAAATGCGGTTTACCGGTCGCTGTGACGATAATATCCGCCTCGCGCGTCTGCGCCAACGCCATGTCAGCGCCAAGGGTGAGGCTGTCCACTGTTTGGATACCAGTCCGGCCAAGCGTCACAGCCATGACGCGAGCAAAAAGGGCCGAATTCGCGAAAACGATAGCGCGCTTTCCATTAAGTGGAACGCCCGTACTCTCGATGAGCGCAAGAATCGCCCGCGGAAATACTGGTGGCACCGATGACTCGCCGGAAAGGAAGTGCGCAACCGTTTCCGGATGGAATCCGTCCGCATCTTTCTCTGGACGGATGGTCGCGATGACGGCATCAGTATCGATGCCAGCAGGAAGCGGCAACTGCACGATGATGCCGTGGATATCCGAGCGTTCATTCAGCGCTCGGACTATCCCCTGAACATCTTCGGTCTGACTCGTCTCGGGCAACGCGTGTTTCTCAAACGCAACACCGACTGATTCTGCCGCACGTTCTTTCAAGCCGACATAGATCTCAGAAGCCGGATCATCCCCGACCATGACTACGGCCAGACCCGGACGGATACTGCGTTCCTGAATAATCATCCGCGCTCGTGAGAGCACTTTTTCCGCGATAGGCTTCCCGGATATCGGCTGCATATGATTTTAGAGGAGAATGACAGCAAAGAGCACTGCGACGATGATGCGGTAAACGCCGAAAGCGATGAAAGAATGCGTCTCGACATAGCGAAGAAGAAATTTGATCGCAATGATCGCGACGAGGAAAGAGATCATGAAACCGATCATAAGCGATTGGATATCCGCGGCTGAGAAAGCTGAATGATGCTTCGCGATATCGAGCGCTGTCGCCGCGATCATCGTCGGTACGCCGAGGAGGAAAGAGAACTCGACGGCCGCCGGGCGGGATAATCCAGTGAGGAGCCCGCTGACGATGGTTGCCCCGGCTCGCGATACTCCAGGAACTACCGAAAGTGCCTGTCCGAGGCCGATGAAAAATGCCTGACGGTACGAGAGTGCCTCGACTGTCGTCGGATGTTCCGGTTCCTTGCGATAACGTTCAAAGAGGATAAGCGCCACACCACCGATAAAGAGCGCCGTCACGACCGTCAATTGCGATTCGAGGAGTGAGCGAATCGTCGCGTAAAAAAGGAAACCAACCCCGAGCGCCGGCAAAAGTGCCACCATAACCCGCTGCATCAGTCGGCGATCAAAAAGGAGTTTCCGCCAATAGAGCGCGACAACAGCGAGGATCGCACCGAGCTGAATGACGACTTCGAATGATTTCAAGAAATCGGTCTCTGGTAGGCCGAGGAGATGCGAGGTGAGTACGAGATGTCCGGTCGAAGAAATCGGCAAAAACTCCGTTAGTCCCTCGACGATTCCCAAGATGATGGCATCGAGACTCTGCATAGTATTTTAGAAAAGCGTATTGGCCCGTGCGACTGTATCCTCGTAGCTCGCATGCTCAGTCTTGGCACTTTCGAGCAAATCCCTGTTCCCGTGAAGTTCGGCGAGATACTTCCAATCACGGAACTCCGGATAGCGGCGGAGTTCTTCTTCAATCACTTCGACCGTCACGCGAACATCGCCCGCGCCAGTATGTGCGCTCGTATGCTCTTTGCCACAATAGAGCTTGTACGCCGCCGACAGGTTCCGTGGGGCGAACATATCCCGCTTCTCCATCTTGTGGTAGAGGATTTTCGCGTCGAGGATTTTCTTTGACATGTAGTCAAACGTTTTGCCGACTGAGGCAAACTCGGCCCGGAGAAATGGCAGGTCAAAACCCGTGATATTGAAACCGCCAACATCCGCGCCTTCAAACGCGCTCCAGAGAGAATACGAAAGCTTGGCAAAACTCGGGGCAGTGGCGACATCCGCATCCGTGATGCCGTTGATTGCGCTCGCCTCTGGCGGAATCGGCTGACCAGGATTAATCCGCTCGACATGAGCAGTCACACTGCCATCCGGCATGATCTTCTCATAGGCAAGCTCGATGATCTTGTCCTCACCAACCGAGAGACCGGTTGTTTCGAGGTCGAAGATGATGAGTGGCCGATCAAGTGGAAGAAATTCAGGAATGCTGCTTTTCATGTGTTCAGACTGTAGGAATAAAAATGGGCCAACGGGCCTTACTGCTATATTACTCAACCGTGACACTCTTGGCGAGGTTGCGCGGCTGATCGATATCGTATCCACGCAGAGCCGCGACAAAATACGCGAAAAGCTGGAGAGGCAGCGCCGAAAGGATAGGCGCGAGCATCTCGAGCGTCTTCGGTGTTGTGATCACCCGTGTCGCCTTTGTCCGAATCACCTGATCCCCCGCTGTTGCGATAGCGAGCACCGACCCGCCGCGTGCCAGAATCTCTTCCATCCCGCTCATGTTCTTCACGTAGACACTATCATCCGGGATGAGCATAATGACGAACGATTTCGGCTCGATAAGCGCGATTGGACCGTGTTTCATCTCGCCGGTCGGATAGCCCTGGGCGGGAACATAGGCGATTTCCTTAATCTTAAGGGCTCCCTCGAGCGCATTGGGGAAATTATATTTCCGTCCGAGATAGAGATAGTGCCGTTCTTTGGCGTACCGCTTCGCGAGCGTTTTGATGACCTTCGCTTCTTCGAGCACGGCTTCCATCTGTTTCGGGATGGCGGCGAGCGCCTTCACGATCCGAGCAGCCGTCTTTGGCGCCAGTCCGCGATCCTGTCCGAGATAAACCGCGAGGAGCGAAAGGATGGCGAGCTGCGAAGTAAAAGCCTTGGTCGAAGCGACGCTGATTTCTGGACCCGCATGACAGTACACACCGGCGTCGGTCTCCCGCGAAATCGTCGAGCCGACGACATTCACAATGCCGATAGTGAGCGCTCCCTGTGACTTCGCCTCGCGGATGGCGGCGAGCGTGTCGGCCGTCTCGCCTGACTGCGAAATCGCGATTACCATGGTCTTCCGATCGACGATCGGCTTCCGGTAGCGGAACTCCGATGCCATCTCGACTTCGGTCGGGATACCAGCGATTTCCTCCAAAAGGTATTCGCCGACGAGACCCGAGTGATACGACGTACCGCATGAGACGATAACGATGCGATTAATCTGACGCAACCGTTTCTCGACGGCACGTAGGCCACCAAGACGGACCCGACCCTCTTTCACGAGGAGCCGTCCACGGAGTGCATCAGCAAAACTCTTGGGCTGTTCAAAGATCTCTTTCAGCATGAAATGTGGAAAACCTCCACGCTCGGCCACGGCCCGGTCCCATTCGAGCTCAACCTCCTCTTTCTCACGTTTCCGACTAGAGAGTGTTTTGACGCTATAGCCATCCCGGCTCACTTTGGCGATTTCGCCATCATCAAGATACACAACGCGCTTCACATCACCCACCATCGCCGAAACGTCCGATGCGATGAACATCTCGCCCCGGCCAATGCCGATAACGAGCGGACTGGACTGACGCGCCGCAAGGAAAAAGTCCGGTGTATCGCTCGAAATTGCGACGATACCATAGGTACCCCGGAGGGCGCGGAGGGCCCGCGGAAATGCTTCTTCAAATGAGATAGTCTTCATCTCCTCCTCAATGAGGTGAGCGATCGTCTCGGTATCAGTCTCCGAACGGAAACGATGCCCCCGCTTTTCAAGCGAGGTACGAAGTTCCTGATAGTTCTCGATGATTCCATTGTGCACGACCGCAACACGGCCTGAGCAGTCGGCATGCGGATGAGCATTCTTCTCTGATGGCTTGCCATGCGTCGCCCAACGAGTATGTGCGATGCCCATGCCCGAGGCAATTTGACTACCGAGTTTAGATTCGAGCGCAGCAACTTTACCAAGTGAGCGAACGATACGCACTTTCCCCGGTGCCATGAACGCAACCCCCGCTGAATCATAGCCTCGGTATTCGAGTCGCTTCAATCCCTCAACGAGGAACTTTGTAGCAGGTCGTTGTCCGATATAGCCGACGATACCGCACATAGGTTGAGTGATTAGCCAGTGACGACGAAATTGAGAATACGGCCCGGCACATAGACGCACTTCCGGACCTGCTTGCCAGCGGTGAAGGCTTTCACCTTGGGGTCGGCGAGTGCAAGCGCTTTCGCATCGGCCTCAGTCGCATCAACGGCCAACTCAATCGTGCCACGGACCTTGCCATTCACCTGGACGCCGATCACCTTTGTCTCTTCACGGATCTTTCTCGGATCATACTTCGGCCACGGCGTGAGAAAGATCGATTTCTTCTCGCCAAGCTCTTGCCAGAGTTCTTCGGTCATATGCGGCGCGAATGGAGATAGCAGAACAAGCACGGTCTTGAGGTACTTTTCAGGAATGCCCACTTCTTTCTCTATCTCATTCACCAGAATCATGAGCGCGCTGATTGCCGTATTGAATTTTAGCTCGGCGACATCCTCAGTCACTTTCAAGACCGTCTTGTGCATGAGAGATTCGAGCTTCGTGTTTTTGATGACGGGTTGTTGACTACTGGTTTTTAACTGGAGCTTCCAGACCTTCTCGAGAAAACGGCGAAGTCCGATAATGCTCGCGGTATTCCACACTTTCATCTCATCCAAGGGGCCCATGAACATCTCATAGAGACGCAGGCTATCCGCGCCAAATCCTGCGATCACCTGATCGGGATTGACCACATTCCCCTTTGATTTGGACATCTTCTGACCATTCTCGGCGAGGATCATGCCCTGGTGACGCAGTTTCCGGAACGGCTCATCGAACGCGACATAACCATGTTGCCGGAGCGCCTTGGTGAAAAAACGCGCATAGAGCAGATGGAGCACCGTATGCTCGGCCCCACCCATATAGAAATCTACCGGAAGATACTTCTCCAGCGCCTTCTTTGAAGCGAACTGATTCGTATTTTTCGGATCAGCGTAGCGGAGATAGTACCAGCTCGAACAGACGAACGTATCCATCGTATCGCTCTCGCGCCGCGCTTTCTGGCCGCATTTCGGACATTTCACTTTGTGAAAGCTCTTGGAACGGACGAGCGGCGATTCGCCGTCCGGACGGAAATCAACATCGGTCGGAAGCTTCACCGGAAGGTCCTTCTCCGGCACCGGGACCGCGCCGCAATCTTCACAGTAAATGATCGGGATCGGTGCGCCCCAGTAGCGCTGTCGCGAGATGAGCCAGTCGCGCAATCGATAGTTCACGACTTTCTTTCCCAGCTTTTCTTTCTTGAGCCACACCGCCATCTTTTCCCGCGCCTCGGCTGAAGAAAGACCGGTAAATTCCTTCGAATTCACGAGCTTACCATCGTCAGTAAAAATCTCCTCTGTCTCAATCGCCGTTTCTACATTTTCGATTGACGGTCGCAGTTCAAGTCCGTATTTCTTTGCAAACTCGGCGTCGCGCTCATCATGCGCCGGGACACCCATCACCGCTCCGGTACCATAGGTCGAGAGTACATAGTCCGCCGCATAGACTGGCAAACGCTCACCCGTGAATGGATGAACCGCTTCGACTCCAGCGAGGAGCACGCCCGTCTTTTCCTTGTTCAGCTCGGTCCGCTCCAGGTCTGTCTTCTTCTTGGTATCTGCGATGTATTTCTTAACGACTTCGATATTCGATATTCTCGATTCTACGTTCTTCAGCAAAGGATGCTCGGGCGCGACCACGACATACGTACAGCCGTAGATCGTATCGAGACGTGTCGTGAAAACACGGATC
>CAZCTF010000051.1:3308-6893 GCA_964501755.1 uncultured Bdellovibrionales bacterium | reverse complement strand
GGAGTTCGATTCTCTCTCGGGGCACATACGTGCTCGCTTGATGAAGGTTCCCGTCTGCCGTAGGCAGAGGATGTTTCCTTCCGGGGACACTCTTTTTTCCTCCTTCCCTAGGAGGTTTTCGTCCCAAATATCCTCTTTTATCTCAAAGAGGGAATGGGGTTGACAGGAGTTGACCCAGCATACCTCAGGAGGCGCTATACTAGAGGTAGTAATCACTAACAGTAAGGCTATGTTTTCCAAGACCTGTGCAACAGCGCCCTGGACCCCAACGGCGGCTCGCGTGTTTCTCGCGCTTCTCTTCGTGGTGGCTGGTTTCGGCAAGCTGACTGGGTTTGACGCGACGGTCGGCTATGTTGGGTCACTCACCAACGAATCAGTGGCTCCGGTACTGACTGTATTGGCGATCATCTTTGAGCTCGGTGGGGGCCTCATGCTCCTCGCCAATTGGAAGACCGGGCTCGCGATCGACATGCTCATCGCCTTTACCGTCGTCGCCACCATCCTTGGGCATACGACGTTCACCGGTGATGCGATGAAGGATCAGATGCAATACACGATGATCCTCAAAAACCTTGCGATTATCGGCGGACTCCTCCTCATGGCTCGACTTGTCTGTACTGAAAAGGCGACTGATTCCAGCATGGCCTAATCATGGCAAACATAGCTGAAAGAAAAACTGCCATTAGGCAGTTTTTCTTTTTCTGGAACGGAGACGAGACTACGACAGCACCTTATCGATAATGCCGTACACCTTCGCCTCTTCAGCAGTCATAAAGTAATCGCGATCCGTATCGTGTTCGATCTTGGCAAGCTTCTGGCCCGTGTGTTTCACCAGGATCTTGTTGAGCCGATCACGCACTTTCAGGATATGCCGAGCATGAATATCGATATCCGTCGCCTGTCCTTCAACACCACCGAGGACCTGGTGAATCATCACTTCCGCATTCGGGAGCGCAAAACGCTTACCCTTGGCACCAGCAGCAAGGAGCACTGAGGCTGCCGAGGCAGCAAGACCGATGCAGATCGTCTCTACATCTGGTTTTACATGCTGCATCGTGTCATAGATCGCCATCGCTGATGTGACTGACCCGCCGGGCGAATTGATGTAAATCTTTATATCCTCTTTGGCACTTTGGGACTGGAGGAAAAGCAGCTGAGCAATGACCGTATTCGCGACGCTATCATCAATCGGAGAACCGATAAAAATGATGCGATCCTTCAGAAGCCGCGAGTATATATCATAGGCACGCTCACCCATAGCGGTCTTTTCGATCACCATCGGGACGAGGTAGTTGTTCTGGATGGACGACATAGGCGTACGTATTATTTGACCCGAACAGTCTGTAGCTACTTTTCAATACTCTCCAGCCAGACAAGAACCTTATCATTCACCATCTGACCGCGGACCGATGTGTAGAGCTTCCCCATATCAACTTTCCCCTCGATCTGCTTTACGTTCTTGTAGTACTGGAACACTTTATTCATCTCAGCCTCGACGGCTTCGGTATCAACGTCAATTGATTCGTCAGCGGCAAGCTTCTGCAGAATAAGCTCCGCTGCAACCCGTTTCTTCGCCTGTGGCTCCCATTCAGTAGCGAGCTCAGCTTCAGTCTTCTTTGTTTCGGCCAGATACTTTTCCCATTCGAATCCCATCGATTCTACCTGGGAGCGGAACTGTCCAAGCATCCGCTTCGCCTCTTCATCGACGAGAATCGCTGGGTATTCCATCTCGGCAGCGACAATCAACGCATCAAGAATCGCGGCACGCCGTTCTTCTTTCGCGGCACGCTTTTTTTCTTCGAGCATCCCCTTCTGCATATTCGTCTTTACCTCTTCGAGGGTCTCGAACTTGCCGAGTGATTTTGCAAACGTATCATCGACCGCCGGAATCTGGCGCTCCTCAACCGACTTCAGCACAACCGCAAACTGTGCTGTCTTTCCGGCGAGGTGTTTAGCGTGGTACTCCGCCGGAAATGTCAGCTCGAATGATTTTTCATCACCCGACTTCATCCCGATGATCTGCTCCTCAAAACCCGGGATGAATGTCCCCGATCCAAGCACGAGCGCGTGATCTGTACTCTTCCCCCCCTCGATAACCACACCACCAACGGTGACCTCGAAATCGACCTTTACCGTATCCCCTGTTGCCGCGGCACGCTCAACCGGAGCAAAAGTCGCCCGCATCTTGGCGAGTTCGGCGAGTTCCTTATCCATTTCTTCGTTCGCAACCTCCACCCTCTTTTCTGCAGCAGCAGCATTGATCTTCGCTACGTCCTTCCGCCACTCTTTCAAGGTGACTTCCGGTAATACATCCGTGACAATCGTATAAACAAGCGCCTCACCCTCTTTCACAGCATCGAATTTGATCTCAGGCCGACCGATCGCCTCCGCTTTCGCCTCGAGAAGCGCTTGCGGATAGGTATGGTGGACCGAGTGCTCGGCTGTCTCGACGAGAATCGCTTCTTTACCAAAACGCTGCTCCAGAACTGCCTCCGGCACTTTGCCCTGGCGAAAACCGGCGAGATTCACGTTCTCAGCCATGTGTTCGACCGCATGGGATTTATGGCTCTGCCACTCTTCCCATGGAAGCGTCACCACGATTTCCCAGCGCGAGGCCGGCAGCTTCTGTACTTTGACTTCCATAATATGTCTTCCAGTCTCTCGAATTACCGCTTCCCGAATTCTTTCTCATAGAGCTTCACCGAACGCTTGACCGCCGCGAGAGCATCCTTCCGTCCTTTGAAGCCATGTACTACAACTTCGTTCTTTTTCCCCTTCAGCACTTTGTAGGTCTCGAAGAAATGCTGATATTCTTTCAGATTGTGCTTATTGATGTCTTTCAGATCTTTCACATCGTCCCAGCGCTTGTCATCAACCGGGACAGCGATTACCTTGTAGTCCGAATCACCACCATCGATCATCTCCATGATAGCAACCGGCCGAGCATTCACGAGGATACCGGGCGCGAGCGGAAAAGTTGAAAGCACAATGACATCGAGCGCATCACCATCATCCCAGAGCGTCTGCGGAGCAAAACCATAGTCCACTGGATACGGCGCGGCTGAGTAGTTCGCCCGATCAAGCTTGATGAGACCCGTTTCTTTGTCGATCTCGTATTTATTCGGCGAACCCTTCGGGATTTCGATAATGACATTGATCTCTTCCGGAACGTTGTCGCCCAACTTCACATCATGCCACAGGTTCATAAGCGTAATATTTACGGATAGAGAACACGCGAACTATTCTGTCTCAACCTCCTCAGCCGCCGGAGCCGCCTCTGGGGCTTCAGGAGCACTTTCTTCCGCTTTCTCTGCCTCAACAGCCGGAGCCTCTTCTTCTGGGCTCATCACATCGATACGCCAGCCGGTAAGCTTGGCGGCGAGACGGACATTTTGTCCGCGCTTGCCAATCGCGAGCGAGAGTTGATCGGCCGGCACCTTCACGATTGCCTGCTTCTCATCCTCATGCAGTTCAACCGCGAGCACCTTGGCTGGCGACAGAGCAGCGCTGATAAACTTCTGGACATCTTCGTTCCATTCGATGATGTCGATCTTCTCACCGCCGAGTTCATCGATGACCGTCTGG
>CAZCTF010000051.1:0-3298 GCA_964501755.1 uncultured Bdellovibrionales bacterium | reverse complement strand
GACACCGTCCTCGTTCGCGGCGACCGCGATCTTGGTTCGGCTCCCGGCTTCACGGGCGATCGCCTTGATCTGGACGGTGCCAGCAAAGATTTCCGGCACTTCAAGCGAGAAGAGATGACGTACCATCTCCGGGTGAGCACGCGACAGGATAAGCCCTGGGCCCTTCGGATCGGATTCGACGCGGGTGAGATACACTTTCAGGTGCTGGCCCATGCGGTAGTTTTCACCCGGGATCTGTTCGGATGGAAAAAGAATGCCGGTGGATTTGCCGAGATCGACAAAGACATTCCGACCCTCGATCCGCTGAACGATACCATTCACGGCCTGACCCTCCTTCTCCTTGTACTCGGTGAACATCGTCTCGCGCTCCGCCTCACGGATCCGCTGGATGATGACCTGCTTGGCGGTCTGGGCAGCGACACGGCCGAAGTCTTCATGGCTTTCGAGCGGGATCTCGATGATATCGCCGATCCTGGCATCTTTCTTCATGATCTTTGCCTCGTCGAGCGTCAGATCGCGTTCGGAATTGAAACGCGGCAGACGGTCCTCGTCGAGTTCTTCAGCCACCGGTTCCGGGCGTGCGACTTCCTTTTCCGGTGCCCCCTCTTCCGATTCTTCTTCCACGGTAAAATCACGCATTGTCTCATCGACGACTTCTTTCACCAAGAAGAAATCGGCTGACTTCGTCACTTCATCGAACTTGCTCTTGATGACCTGACCCTTCTTGCCGTAGTCCTTCTTATAGGCGGCGGCGAGGGCGGCTTCGACGATTTCGAACACCTTCTCACGCGGGAGATTCTTCTCCTCAGCTATCTGCATCACGGCACTGCCGAATTCTCCGAGCCGGCCAGAAAGACTCTCCGCTTCGGCTGCTTCAGCTACTTTGCGCTTGGGCATAAGCTTGTCTCGTTAAAACATTATTATTGACTGATATATGGGGATTTCCGACAAAAAAAGCCCGCTTCCGCGAACTCGACCTCCCGTAAACCTTGCATGACCATTCTACGGTCGAACCCGGCATTTGTCAATCAGAAAATACTCGAGATAGGAAGGAATAAAAAAATCGTATTTTACGCCTTATCCAAGCCATAAATCTATGCGCTCTCAGGATTGACTTTTCAACGATTTTATGCTAGAATAGACTGTTGTGAAATTCGGGTTGTACCCGCACACAACCAGGAGGCAGTACGCCACCTGCGGGTACCTTTACAATCAACTGTTTGATCAAGGAGATCATCATGGCAGCAGAATTCCTCCAGGGCATGATCAAGGGGGTCAATTTCCTCGAGATCCTCAACCTGTTCCAGATGAACAGCGTCCGCGGTCTGCTCAGCAAAGTCGGACTCGGCAAGGGTGCAAGCTCTTCCGACGTCGACGATGGCACCAAGGAAGCCAGGGAAGACGGTCGCGGCATGATCGATGAGCTCAATGCGCTCATCGCGATGGCCGAGGCCCATTTCGGGACCAACCTGTCCAGCATGCCGACGGAAGACAACACGGTCACCCGTGGACGCTTCCGCCAGCTGATGGCCATCTTCAAGAAGCTCCGCGACGACGGAAAATCGGGCGGGGCCGAGAAGCTGATGCACATCATCGGCCACGAGTCGCACCTGCAGGGCACGGCATCGATTCCGAAGGCACCCAAGGGCCAACAGCCTGGCGGTCAGCCCGAGCGGATCGACATCCACAACGTGCGGCAACGTACGAACCCGGCGGGTCGGCTCATCATTCGCTTCCTCACCGACCTCACGACCGCCGAGGCCGTCGAACTCCTCACCACGGCGTCCATCACGGACAATGCAAGGGACAAGGCGGCGGCCACAGCCAAAGCGGCGGCCGACAAGGCTGGCGAATGGCAACGGCAATGGAAGGAGTACTACGGCAAGCATGACACGGCGCTCCATGAGCTCGCCGTCCTCCTCGCCACCGACCGTGAGACGCTTCGGCGCATCACGGAAAGTGCGCGGGCGCAGGAACTGCGAGCCGCCGTGGAAGCCGCCCCCGAAGGGGAGCGGCGGGCACGCCACGAGGCGTACCAGCTTTACCTCCTGGAGATGGTGAAGCGCTTCCAGGATCCGGTCATCCAAGCCCACGAGGCTCGGAAGGCCGGGAAGCGGACACCGGAAGAATCAGAGAAACGGCTTACGAGGATATTCGTCACCATCATCGTGGTTGGCGTCATCATCCTCGGTGTCGCCGCCAAGTTCAACTAGGAGTCAGCAATGGCAACTTCTCCCGCAACCCCCGCGGCACCCAACGTGTCGCTCTCGGACTACCTCGGCCCGCTCGCCAATGCGGACTGGACCGGCAAGTGGCTCAGTTTCCACAAGGGCTACTTCCGCGTCACGCGACTCGGCCTCCTGGCCCTGTTCGCGGCGATCGTCGTGGGCGCAGTGCTGAACGTGCTGTTCCCCGGATCGCTCCGGCACCTGAACTGGATCGCCGCGATGGCGTTCCTGCTCATTGCCGTGGTGTGCATCCTGACGCCGGCCAATCTCTTCGGACCGGCAACTGCCGCCTTCCTCGCCGCTCAACCGGGTGGCGAAGCAGGACTCAGCCTGGCAGACGGAACCAAGTGGGGCAAGGCGTGGATCAACGCGCTCGGGCGGTTCACCGCTGCGGTCGCGCTCTACGGCTCGCTCCCCTTCTTCGTCCTAGCGCTCTGGCCCATCGGAAGCAATCCGATTGGCGCCATCGCCATCCTCGCCTGCTCGGTGTTCCTGACCATCTGGTCGATGTACACCAACAAGGACGGAAAGTTCGTCCTGAATCTGGCAGCAGGCATCATGATCGCGCTCATCACTTGGACGCTCTTCGGCTACACAGCCAACGCCGTCGCTCCCGAGCAATGGAAGCGACTGTCGACGTGGGTCGAATCGCGTTGGTCGGTCAATCCGGCCGACAAGGCACGAGACAGCGCCAGCGCCAAGATCCGCCAAGCGCGCATCGACGCAGCGGTGAAGTGCTACGAGGAACTGAAGCCCGATGCCAGCCAGGCCGACAAGGACCGCTGTGAAGCGCTCCACCGGACAATCGACGAAAGCCTGGTCCCGAAGATCGCTCCGATCCTCGCCGAGCAGACGACCGCCGCCGGTCAGGTGAACGGTGAACACCAATCGCCTGCCCCGGCTCCGACCACTGCTCCGGCTGCCCCGGTGAAGACAGCGCAAGCTGAACCCACCTGGGACTGCACGGCGACGTGGAAGGAAGTCAACGACGTTCCAAGCGAACAGGAAAAGGGCCGCATGGAGCTTGGCACGCTCCCCGCTGGGCGGTATACCGTTAGGGTGGACGGAAC
>CAZCTF010000050.1:0-7021 GCA_964501755.1 uncultured Bdellovibrionales bacterium | reverse complement strand
CTCAGTTTCGAGCTCGCTGTTCCGGATTGGCCCGAGCTGATGCGGACCGCAGATCTGCTCCGTGATTCATGGCTGGCTATCGGTGCCCACGTCGATGTAAAGGTGTTGTCCCAGGCTGATTTGCAGCAGAATATCGTCCGTCCGCGCGAATACCAGGCACTTCTTTTCGGCCAGGGGAGCATGCTTGATCCGGATCCGTACTCGTTCTGGCACTCAAGCCAGAAGAACGACCCGGGCCTCAACCTTGCTTTCTATGAGAACAAGGAAGTTGACGAGCTCTTGGCGGACGCCCGCGAGATGCTTGATCCGGAGCAGCGCAAAGAAGTATTTCAGAAGTTCCAGAGTATCATCGCGCGCGAGCATCCAGCGGTTTTTCTCTACAGCCCGAACTATCTCTACGTTGTTTCCGATGTCGTCCAGGGTATCGATGCATATCCAATCAATTTCCCCTCGTCCCGGCTTTCAGATATTGCCTCATGGTATCTGGAAACGAAGCGGGTTCGGAAATAGCTTTACTCGGACATAGTCCCATAATCACTAACAGAGACACTATGAGCCATCCGATTGATGTGAATGACCTCCGTCAGGTCATCCTCGAGACACCGGAACAGTTCGCAGCCGGTTTCGAACTCGGGAAGCATATCCGCCTTGAGGGGAAATATGATACGGTTATGTTCTCCGGCATGGGTGGGTCGGCGCTCCCTGCCGATCTTCTGCGGACCTATCTCGCCGATGTCGCGAACCGGTTTTCGGATATGGCGCCGATTCAGATTGTCCAGAATCGCACCTATGGACTCCCGGCCCGCATGAGCGGTAAAGTACTTCATTTCGTTTGTTCATATTCTGGTAATACCGAGGAGACGCTCGAAACACTTGCGGCGCTCATCGCGAACGGTGAACCGACGATCGGCGTGTCGAGTGGTGGAAAATTGGAGGATATTTGTCGCGAACATGGTATCCAGCATATCAAGCTACCGATTCCAAATCCGACCTTTCAGCCACGCATGGGAACCGGGTATTTCGTAGCGGCTTTCCTTCAGGTCTTTCTGAATCTCGGTATGGTCCCGGATGTTCGTGAAGAAATCTTGGCCGCGACGGGCCGTTATGGAAAGAAGAGGCTTGAAATAGAGGAAAAAGGAAAAGAGTTGGCCGCCTGGCTTGCCAAAACGACGCCAGTAGTGTATAGTGGGGAATCCTACAAGTCAGTGGCTTTGGTCTGGAAGATCAAGCTGAATGAGAACGCCAAGACACCTGCTTTCTGGAATGTCTTTCCGGAGCTCAATCATAATGAGATGGTAGGCTGGACTTTGCCGCAAGGCAGCTTTAGTGCCATTTTTCTCAGAGATCCAGTGGATCACCCACGTATCGGGAAGCGTTTCGGTATTACAGCCGACCTGCTCCGAGCGCAGGGCGTGAAGGTTGAGGTCATTGATTTGGAAGGTGAGACGGTGTTTGAGAAGATGTTCTCCTCGGTCATGCTCGGTGATTTCACTTCATACTATCTCGCACTCGAGTACGGCCAGGATCCGACCCCGGTGGATATGGTTGAAAAGCTCAAGAAACTCCTCGTCGACTGATGCCGAATTCACGTATGTATAGTGTCATACTCTGCGGTGGATCAGGCACGCGCCTGTGGCCGCTCTCCCGGAAGAATTATCCGAAACAATTCCTGAAACTCTACAGCGAGCATTCGCTTCTGCAGGAGACCTATCTCCGGATGCGGAAGCTTATGCCGATGGATCGGATATTCTTCATCACCAATCAGGATGGTTATCCTAATGTTTTGGAACAGATTCATGAGATTGACCGTGATTACGAGGCGAGCCAGGTTATCATCGAGCCGAAGAGCCTGAACACTGCCCCAGCGATGGCCTGCGCCGTCAAATACCTCCTCGCCGAAAAAGGAGTAGACCCGAAAGAACGTGTCCTTTTCCTTCCCTCAGATCACTATATCGGCAATGTTGAAGGCTACCTGGCGACGCTGAAAACCGCTTTCGATACCGTAGGGGATCATGTTGCCACGATCGGAATCCATGCCGTTGCGCCAGAGACCGGCTATGGCTATATCCGGAAGGGCGAGCAGAAAGGTGAATACTTCCGAGTCAGTCAGTTTTGTGAAAAGCCGGAGAAATCATTGGCTGAGGAATATATCCGCTCCGGCGAGTATGCCTGGAACTCGGGCATGTACCTCATGAACCTCGATACGTTCCTTGGTGAGACGAAAGCGTATGCCGAACCCATCGCGACTGGTCTCGAAGGATCATGGAGCGATTTCGTCGAGGGTTTTGGAACATTGCCGAATATTTCTTTCGACTATGCCGTCTCCGAGAAATCCGATCGAGTGATCGTCTACGAGGGGGACTTCGGTTGGAGCGATATCGGATCGTTCGACAGTTTAGCTGAGATCTCTGATGGTACGCCGGCTGAGACCCGGCATATTGGGATCGATTCCAAGAATGTTTTTGTCCATAGCGCAAATGATCGTCTGATCGCGACTATCGGCGTCGAGGATATCGCCATCATCGAGACGGCCGATAGTATCCTCGTCTACGCCAGAGGCCGAGCCGAAGAGGTCAAGAAGATCGTCGAGCGTCTCAAGGAAAGCGGCGCCAAGGAAGTAGAATACGATTTCGATGAAGAAAAAAAGTAGCGCTTCGGTCTAGTTGAGTGGAAGAGCACTTCGTGATACTGTGACTCAGATTGCAGCCCTTAGCAGAAGACTTCCTATCAGAGTAGGAAACAAAGAGCCGAGATGGCGGAATGGTAGACGCACTAGCTTCAGGTGCTAGCGCTCGCAAGAGCATGGAGGTTCGAGTCCTCTTCTCGGCACAGAAAAGGGCTTCTCACGCGTGAGCGGGAGCAGCCAAAACTCTACAAAGTTTTTGTCTGTCATTGGCAGATACACTTTTCAGTAATTTATTTTTTATCCTTTTAATTTGACAGTGACTGGCCGAACAGGCTCGTCCGCTGTCCCACTCATGCACTATGCAAGAGCAAAATCATGACAAGCCTGTAGGCCTGTCCAAGAGTAGTCCGGCACCGATCGGTGCATTCGAGGGCATCGTTGCCCAGCGCCAGAATCCGCGCCGGCAAAAACCGCATCATAAGAAATTCGCCCGCCCCGTGGGAGCACGTCCAGAACGGACGGGCTCGACTTCGGTACCGGGTACTTCGGCTGCCCCCAAGCAGTCGGGTCCGCGTGAAGGCGGCAAAGGCCGTCCTCAGAGCGGTGGCGGTGGTAAACGCGGCGGCAAACGAGGCTTCGGCACGCAGCCGATCGTCCGCAATGTCCATGCCCGTAAAATGGGCGCGCCGGATGTTCCGGAAATCGAGGCGGGCAAGCTCCGCATCATCCCAGTCGGCGGCAATGAGGAAGTCGGCCGCAATATGACCATCTTCGAATACGGAGAGGATATCATCATCATCGACATGGGCCTCCAATTCCCGGAGGAAGACATGCCTGGTATCGATTACATCGTGCCGAATGTCTCCTATCTCCAGGGAAAGGAAAAGAATATCCGCGGCGTGCTCTTCACGCACGGTCACCTCGACCATATCGGTGCCGCACCGATTCTCTTGAAGCAGCTCAACTATCCGACCATCATCGGCCGGGACTTCACGCTCGCCTTGATCCAGCGCAAATGCGAGGACGAGGAAAAGGGGGCGGCGAAGAAACTGAAGGCCATCCGAGTGAAGTCGCTCGCTGACCGCATCAAACTCGGTGTCTTCGAGATTCGCTTCTTTGAAGTGGAGCACTCGATCATGGATGCGATGGGCATCGCGATCGTTACGCCGAACGGTTCCATTATCCATATGGGTGACTGGACCATTACGAACGAACCGATGGATCCGGCAGCATCCGAAGTAAAGTACAACCATCTCGAGGAACTGCCGCAGCCGACCTTCCTCATGCTGGAGTCGCTCGGCGCCCTGAAAAAGGGTTTGCCGCCGTCAGAGACGGAAGTCCATACCAATCTACAGAACCTCATCAAGAGCGCCCCGGGCCGTATCATCATCGGTACGTTCGCGTCCCAGATCCGCCGCGTTGCCTATCTCATCGAGTATGCTGAGCGACAGGGGAAGCGCGTCGCGCTCGAGGGCTACAGCATGAAAGTGAACATCGAAGTCGCCCAAGAGCTCGGTTATCTGAAGGTGAAGAAAGAGACGCTCATCCCGGTTGCCGATATCCACAAGGTGCCGAACAACCAGATCGTCGTCATCTGTACTGGCGCGCAGGGCGAGCAGAACGCGGCGCTCTCACGCATCGTCACTGACAACCACCGTTTCATCAAGCTGGAGAAGTCGGATACGATCGTGTTCTCATCGTCTGTCATCCCGGGAAATGAGCGTTCTATCCAGCGGCTGAAGGATAACCTCTATCGCAAGTGTGACAATGTCGTCCACTCGGACATCATGGAAATCCACATCGGTGGCCACGGCACCATCTGGGAGATTGAAGAGATCCTCCGTCAGGTAAAGGCGACCTATGTCATGCCGGTGTACGCGAACCACTACTTCCTCAAAGAAGCGGCCAAGATCGCGTTCCGTCTCGGCTATCCAGAGAAGAACGTCTTTGTCCTCGACAACGGTGGCGTGCTCGAAATCCCGAAACAGGACGACGGTATGCCGACTATCCGCAAAGAAAAGGCTGATACGAGCTATGTCTTCGTCGACGGACTCGGCGTCGGCGATATCGGGCACGTGGTGCTCCGTGATCGCCAGATGCTCGCCCAGGACGGCATGCTCGCGGTGACCGTCGTCATCGATAGCCGATCCAAGAAAGTGATGGGCAATATCCAGATCACGTCACGCGGCTTTATCCATGTGAAGGAGAACTTTGACCTGGTGAATGACGTGAAACGCAAAGTTCAGGACATCATCAAGAAGAACACCTCGAAGGACACCTCGCTTGATTGGGAACTGGTACGCAACCAGATCCGTGAGCAGGTCGGGCAATTCCTCTTCCAGAAGACGGAACGGCGCCCGATGGTGCTCCCGGTCGTGGTCGAGGTCTAAAGTCTCGAAGGAGCCAAAAAACAGCCCGTAATAGGGCTGTTTTTATTATTGACAGAATGTGAAAAAAAGAGTACAATAAAAATTCTTTAAAAAGTTCAATTCCTGTCCGGATGGTCAGGTCGTCCTAGGCGAAAGTCAGGGATAAGGAGGTGTGCCTGCTGCCTCACCAAAGCAGGCTTTGAAGAAGGAGTTTCCGGATGGAAACGAACCAGATGATCCCGTCCCAAGTGATTGTCGACGGCCCCTCCAAGTTCGACCTCATGTTGGCGTTGTTCGACACCGGTGGTCGAACGGTTGCCTTCCGCATGAAGTCAGATGACACCGTGCAGGCGAGGATTTACTCGGTCGGTATCGAAGACGGGTCGGGAGAGTCCTGGCTCATCACGGGTTCCTACAAGCGGCTCGACAACACCACCTGTAACTTCAGCGGGTACTATACCACCCGTCGCCGTACGGGCTACATCAAGGATACGTACCGGTAGAGGAGGGATTGGTTCAGCAGAGTTCTGGGGCGCTGTGTACGTAGTACGCGGCGCCCTTTTCCTTTTATGCTAGAATTGAGCCATAATTCTGCAACTCTTGTTTTGTTATGGAAAGACTTTTTTCGGGCATACAGCCATCGGGTAATCTCCACCTCGGCAATTACCTCGGTGCCATCAAGCAGTGGCTGCCGCTCCAGGACCAGTACGAGGCGATTTTCTGTGTGGTCGACATGCATGCCATCACCGTGCCACAGGACCCGGCGGAACTCCGGAAGAAGACCATCGAGATCGCCAAGATTTATCTGGCCGCCGGCATCGACCCGAAAAAATCAACACTCTTTGTCCAGTCCCATGTCCCAGCCCATGCGGAGCTCGGGTGGATTTTAAATACGATTACGCAGAACGGAGAACTTGCAAGAATGACTCAGTTTAAAGATAAGGCAAGAGTTAACTTTGATGACATGCGTGCCCATGTTTCTAAAGATGAGCTTGAAGCCATTGTTGAAAAGTATGCGGTAAATGGAACGATTAAAGGAAATGCCGATGTAATATCAATTACATCAGAATTCTCTAGGCTTGCCTTTACGCGAATGATTGAGCGCTTCGGTTCAGTGAGTGTTGGGCTCTATGACTATCCAGTACTGATGGCGGCAGATATTTTGCTCTATGACACTGGCGTAGTGCCGGTCGGGGAGGATCAGAAGCAGCATGTTGAACTGACCCGTGATCTCGCCCAGCGTTTCAATAGCCGTTTTGGGGAGACATTCGTCGTGCCGGAACCGCTCATCCAGCGCGAGGGTGCGCGCATCATGGGCCTCGATGATCCGACCAAGAAAATGTCGAAGTCAGCTGCGAGCGAGTATAACTATATCGCGCTGTCCGATGATGCCGATACAATCCGGAAGAAAATCAAGAAAGCCGTGACGGATTCGGGCACGACAATCGTCTACGATGATGACAAGCCGGCCCTCATGAATCTCATCAATATCTATACGCTCCTCTCGGGGAAGAAAGTCGACGAAGTGGAGGCGATGTATGTCGGCCGTGGCTATGGTGACTTCAAGGCGGACCTGGCCGAGGTAGTCGTGAATTTCCTCGTGCCATTCCAGGAGCGGCTCGCATCGATCTCGGATGACGAGGTGCTCGCTGTGCTCCGCGCCGGTGCCGAAAAGGCGCGTACGCTATCCGAAAAGAAAATCCGCGAGGTCTACGAAAAAGTCGGTTTCGTCCGATAGAACCTCTTTGCATGGCATCTTGACAGCGGACCGAAACGGATCTATGTTCGAAACACCAATCGTTTTTTGAATCGCGAGGTGTTCTTCGGTGGCAGGTGTGCACGGCTCCTATTCGGAAGATGTGGCTAGCCTACTCTCTTCCGAATCCCGGCAAGGGTGATGCCTGCGAGCCTGCCGCCATGAGGACATCTCAAAAAAGAACCCGCTTTCCAAATTCTGGAGGCGGGTTTTTGTTCATAACCAGGAAACCCCACCCGGAAGGACGGTCATCACATAGCCGGCCTGGAG
>CAZCTF010000049.1:0-7027 GCA_964501755.1 uncultured Bdellovibrionales bacterium | reverse complement strand
TCGTCGGCGGTATCGAGCAGCAGAATGCCGATCTCGCCCGTTTTGTCGGGGCCGAGTGCGAACTGACGCTCATCGCGAACCGGCACGGCAAACGCTTCCTGCCGTTCTTCTATCCATGGGCGATTCTTCAGACGCTTCTCCTCTTGCAGCGGCATGATGTGCTCCTCCTCGGCGACGGCGTGCTTGCACTCCTTGGGAGCATTGCCAAATTCTTCAATCCCCGAAAAGCCGTCGTCTCCGTCCTCCATGGCCTCGACATCACCTATCCGTCGGCGCTTTACCAGGCGCTCTGGGTCAAGACGTTCTTCCGCTCGCTCGATGGCGCGATCGCGGTTAGCCACGCGACCAAAGACGAAGCCGTACAGCGCGGTTTCGACGAGTCGCAGATCTTCGTCATCCCGAACGGCATCGAGTCCGCCCGTTTCCAGTTCGCAAAAGACCGCGCCAAACTCTCTGCCGTCCTCGGATTCGACACGAGCGAGGCAATCATCCTCCTCACCATCGGCCGCCTCGTGAAACGCAAAGGCGCCGCCTGGTTCATCCGTCATGTCCTCCCGCTCCTCCCGCCAGAGTTTCACTATGCCGTCGCCGGTTCTGGACCCGAGGAGATGGCCATCCGTGATGCGATTGCCGCCTCTGGTACCGCCGACCGCGTCCACCTCCTCGGCCACGTCGATGATGCCACGCGCGAGACGCTCCTCGGAAACTCTGATGTCTTTGTCCAGCCAAATATCCCGGTCCCGGGCGACATGGAGGGATTCGGCATCGCGGTGATCGAAGCGAGCGCTGCGGGCCTGCCCGTCGTCGCTTCGCGGCTCGAAGGCCTCGCCGATGCCGTGAGCGATGGTGAGAACGGCCGCCTCGTCGCACCTGAAAATGCCACAGCCTTTGCCGAAGCGCTCATGACCCTCCATGATAGAGAGACGCGCGTCGCGGCGGGCGAACGCGGCCAAGCCTTCACTCGGGAGTACTTCGATTGGAGTGTGATCGGCCGACGCTATGCCGCGCTCCTCGAAGACTTCATGAAAAGCGTTACTCATACGCACTAGACCTATGGATGCCCTCCTTCATACCGTTGGATTCCTCCTCGCCCTCGTTGGTGCTTTCTTCGTCCCGGGCTTTATCTGGTGGCGAGCGATTTTCGGCCGCACATTCTCCGGACTAGAGGAACTCGTCTTTGGTTTCCTCGCGAGTCTCGCGGCGATCGATATCATCATGCTCACCCTCGGCCGGGTCGGGCTCCCGCTCTCGGTACCATATATCGGCGGTTCGCTTCTCTTCCTCAGCCTCATCGGTGGAGCGATACTCTGGGCGAAAAAGCCGCTCGCAGGATCAACGACCGAGCCTGTGCCAGCCTTCTCAAAGAACGGGCTTCGTATTTTCTTTGTCCTCTTTGCGCTGACGCTCTTCATCCGGACCGTCTACCTCGCGCCGAACATCCTCCCGACCGCAACCGATCTGGGGCACCATGTCTACTGGGCTGAAGTGATCCGTGAGACCCGGGCCCTCCCGACCTATGAGAAGATCGAGGTCGTCGTCGATCCCGCGACTGGTACAGCGACGGTCGCTGCGCCACGGGGCATCGCAGACTTCATCATCGGCGAACACCTGCCGCTCGCGTTCCTCTCTGCCCTCTCGGGTCTCGCGATGACGAGCGCCTTCCCTATCCTCTTTCTCCATATCATCAATCTCTTCTCGGTCCTCGCGGTTGTTGCGCTCGCCTTCCGCGTAGCCCAACCATTTGCTGACCGAGTGCGTCCTGAGTATGTCGCGCTCGCCGCTCTCCTTATCCTCGGTCCCCTCTTTGCGCTGGCATCACCGCAGGCGAAATTCGTGACGGGCGGTGTCGTCGGCAATATCTTCGGCAATCTCTTCATCCCGGCGGTGCTCCTCCTCTTCTATCGTGGCCTCGCCGAGCGGCGTGCGGTCTTCGTTGCGCTCGGATTGTTCTTCTCATTCATCCTGGCCTATACCCATCATCTCTCGACCCTCGTCCTCGCCTTTGTTCTCGCTGGTGTCATCGCCCTGACTGCGCTCGGTCTCGCATTCGCCCGGCGTGACTTCCTCCGTGACTGGTTCCGTCTCGCGCTCTCCCCAGTCGTCCTGTCATTCCTCTTTGTCGCAGGTGTCTTCATGGCGCTGGTCGCCCTCCCCACCTACCTCGATACCGCCGCGATCGATTCCGCCATCGGTACCCCGACCAAAACGACGCGCACCGGGCTGTCGTTCTTCCAAGTCTCGAACTCTATCGGCATGGGCCGGGTCGCGCTCGGCGTCTTCGGCATTCTCCTCGTAGTGGGCTTTATCCGTCGTCGGCCGATCGAGACCGCCTTTGCGGCTGGTTGGGGTGGCATACTCCTCGTCATGGCGATGTACCCACATCTCCTCCTCCTCGATATCCCATCGAGCCGCATCGGGAGCTATATCGCCTACCCGCTCGGCCTGACCGCCGCATTCGCGCTCGCCTGGCTTTTCACCACGCTCTGGAGTCGCGCTATCCTCCCCGCATATTTCCGTGTGCTCTCGCTCGCAGCTGTCCTCGTTTTCCTCGTCGGCTCTGGTTCCTTCGACAATGCGAGTTCGCTCACATTCAAGGACCGCTCGAAGGAACTCGTTCAGACCTTTGCCGCGACCGAGTACCTCGCGACACATACCGACGGCGAGATGATCCTGAAGGACCACAACTACCTCTCGGCCGATGCGTGGATGAAGCTTTTCTTCGCCCGGGACTATGGCTACCCGCTCTCGCGCGGACTCTTCGGCCGCTACGAAGAGGGCGGCAACCGCCGCGAGCGTTGCACCCTCGCCATGATCTCGACACCAAACACTACATTTGGCGAAGAGTGTTATCGGACAACGGAAGTCCGCTACCTCGTCGTGAACCCCGAGTATGACAAGGCGCAATTCGAGAAATCCGACTCCTTTGCCAAGCTCTACACCAGTCAAACCGCCGCTATTTTTGAACGAAATAATCTAAAGTAGAATTTTTCTTACCCGTATGTTTTTTAAGAAGAGAGTACTCAAACAAGCGTTAGAGGCAAACACTCTTATTCATGATGCCCTCCTGATGGGCGTAGCTGATAGGTATATCAAAGAAGACGGACTGGGAGGTGATAGCTACAAGTTGCAACTACTAGGTCGAGCCTTGAACTGGGCAATTCCGAATCTAAACTATAATTTTGAGAACGATTTAGCTCTCGTCGAAGATTCTGAGATTAGAGAATTGCTCATAAAAAACGAGAATGAAATTTTTGAAAAGGGTTTAGAGATACTAAATTCGGACCTAGTCGGAGACTTAGCCACCTTCTATATCGTTTATGAACTTTATTTAGTCGAAGCCCTCGGCTTAGAAAAAAATATAAACCAGTACCCTGGAATTAGACGGATGCAGAAATTCATTTTTCAATCCTTGGAAGAAATACCTTCAATTAACGCCGAATCCTTTTTCCGGGACTATAAAAGGCTTTTTATTGATTTTAATGAGGTGTATGGAAAGTACGGAAAAAAATTAAATAGTGAATCAATTGATCAACTATTCTCGCTCACTAGTCTTTAGATGGAAGTTCTTTTGAATCGCTTCGCGGTCGAGGTCTTGGCCGATGACGACGATGACTGATTCGCGCTTTTCGTCGCTCTGCCACTCGCGGTCTGGGGTGACCGTATAGAGCGCGTGCACACCCTGCAGGATAGCGCGCTTCCCCGGGTATTCGTCCGAATAAATGATGCCTTTGTAGCGCAGCAGATTCGGCCCCAGGCTATTCTGCAGCTCCCCGATCCAGCCATAGAGCCGGTCGATGTCGACTGGCGTGTCAGTACGGAGGACGACGCTCGATATCCCGCCGATATGGTCATGGTCCGCGTGATTGTGATCTGCGTGGTCATGTGCGATGTCGGGTGCGGCAAAGAATCGTCGCTCACGAAAGAGCTCGGCATTCGGTATCACGCCCCTGGTCGTCGCCACGATCGGTGCGGCAGGATTGATAGCGCGGATCTTGGCTTCGGTTTCGGGTATCTCATCGGGTGCGAGGTCAGTCTTGGAGAGGAGTATCAGGTCCGCGAGCGCGATCTGCTCGGCCGCGATAGGGAGATAGCCCAGCTGCTTCGCGATATGCACCGCATCGACGACGGTCACGACGGCCGAGACTTCGTACGCCGCCATGAGGACATCGTCCATCATGAAAGTCTGAATGAGCGGGATGGGATCGGCCAAGCCAGTCGTCTCGATGACAACGCGGTCGAATACAAGCTTTTCCGCTCCGTCCATCTCGAGTTTGCGCTTGAGGAGGTCAGTCAATGTCTCGACCAGATCGTTCCGCACCGTGCAACAGATGCAGCCATTGTCGAGCGTGACCAGATGCTCTTCGCCACTGGCGACGAGCGCGCCATCGATATCGACCGCGCCGAATTCATTTACGATAACGGCGATCTTTTCATCGGTCTTGGTCGAGAGGATGTGATTGAGCAAGGTCGTCTTGCCCGCGCCAAGGAAGCCGGTCAATATAGTGACCGGGATCTTGTTCCAGGGACGGGATTCTGAGTTAGATTCGCTGTTTTCGGTCATAGCGTTCGTATCCGGCATGATAGAGAGTGCCTTGCCCGCCGTCAATGATTTCTTCAGAGCCTATCTCCAAGATAGTTTTGTAACGCTTTCCTGGACTTTTCGAGCGAAAAATCAATCGGTTGAGGAAGGCTATCGGTTGATAACCTGACGAAAACGAGAGGTTTTGCAGCCGAAAAGGACGGAAAGTAATTCAAATGAAGTATATTGGAGATAGGTTCTAGAAAATTCACTCTCCAGCGGGTATACTGAGAGGGTACTCCTATGACTGAAAAACACCTCATTTTCGGCTTGTTCGTTCTCTTTGCGCTCTCAGCTGCGTATCTCTTTGCTGTGAACGAGCGCGGGCTCGATCCCAATCAGGGCAAGAACTGGTGGAGTCTATCCTTCGCCGAACCGAAAAACCAGTCGAGTCTCGTCTTTGTCGTCTCGAA
This sequence comes from uncultured Bdellovibrionales bacterium, assembly GCA_964501755.1. GTDB lineage: Bacteria > Patescibacteriota > Minisyncoccia > Moranbacterales > UBA1568 > SSEF01. The sequence continues at coordinate 2,035 of CAZCTF010000049.1, read as the reverse complement.
CCATACCGCGACCGCTGACTTCCGCTATACCGTCTCGGCGGATGGCCAGACGCTCGCTGAGGGCACATTCGTAGTCGAACCCGGGAACGATATGACGCAGGTCCCCTCGGTACAATTCATGCCGGCAGCTGGACGCATCACCATCACCGTCTCGCATGAGGGCAAGGACGAAACCATCTATCGCGCGCTATGAAGAAAGTTCTCCTCGCGACCCGACCGATTGTCCCACCGTGGGATGAAGCCTCCAAGAACTTCGCCTACTTTCTCGGTAAAACCGTCAGTGGTCATGAGCTGACCCTCCTTGGTACGCGAGATACATCACTCCCCGAACTCCCGGCAACCGCCACACTCGCGCCGGTCTATCGCTCGGCTCATTTCGGACTGCGCGAGAAAGCCGATCTCTTTCGGTATCTCCGGAACAAAAGATCGGAGTTTGATATCACGCATTACCTCTTCACCCCGACGAGACTGAATATCGGGATTATCCGCGCCCTCGCGCGGCCGAGTACCGGGAAGACGATACAGACGGTCGCCACCCTCCGCACCGACCTGTATTCCCCGAAGACCCTTCGCGGGCTGCTCTTCGCTGACCGCATCACCGTCTACACGGACGCGACCAAGCGTAAACTCAATGACCTCGGCCTGACCAATGTCGAGCGTATTTACCCTGGCATCGACCTGGACCGCTACCAACCGCGAGTCAAAAGCCAAGCCGTCCTCGATCAGTACCAACTCTCGGCCGATGATTTCCTTGTCGTCTACCCCGGCGAATACACCCGCCTCGGCGCGACTGATTACCTCGTCGAGACGCTCATCCGTCATTTTACCGGTGCGGTCGCCGAGCCATTTGTCTTTCTCTTCGCCTGCCGGATCAAGAACGAAGCCGACCGCGTAAAGCGCGAAGAGGTGCGCGAACGCTTCCGCGAGGCCGGCTGCCTCGACCGAGTACGCTTTGACGAAGGCGACGCGACCGCCGATATGGCTGCGGTCTACAATACGGCTGACGTGATCGCTTTCCCAGTTGGTGACCTCAAGGGAAAATTCGATGTCCCGCTCATCATCATCGAGGCCTATGCCTCCGGAAAACCGGTCATTCTCTCTGATCTGGAAGCCTTTCGAGAGTTTTCAAATGATGCTATTTCTGCTACTATTCCCCGGCTCGACGGTACCGCGCTCATCGATAAAATCCTTTATTTAAAGCATAATCCGGACCAGGCCAGGGAAATCGGCCGCGCCGCTCGGACCTATGCCGAGACCCATTTTGACCTCCGTGAGACGGCCAGGGCCTACGCCGATCTCTACGCCCGGATATAAACCAATATTTCCCCGCTATGTACGAAGCATCAATCAAAAAAGTCGGCAGCCTCAAACAAGAGATGAAGACGGACCAGATGAAAGTCCCGGTTGTCTTTCATGTCGGTGAGGAGCTCATGCCGAGCGACGCGACCCTCGAGCAGCTCGAGAGCGTGGCGAGCAATGACACCGTGTTCCACCACATCGCGGCGATGGCCGATGTCCACTCGAAACCGGGCCGCAAGAACGCGACCGGCACGACGGTCACTTCCGAGCATCACATCCTCCCGCAGGTGAATGATAGCGATCCGGCCTGCGGTATGCGCCTGGTGAAAACGAATCTGACCGAAGACAATATCACGCCCGAAGAGCTCGATACGCTTTTCAAAGCGCTCGTCGAGACGGTTCCGACGAAGAAATTCGTCGGTACTCGTGTTTCTTTCAATACCGTCGTCGATATCTGCCGTGGTGGCATACGTCCCCTCATCAAGGCACTCGGCATCAAGACCAAGAACGAAGAGACTCACTGCATCGAAGGTGGAAACTTCTTCGGCGCTGAGCAGCCGCGTCAACGCATCTTCGAAGTCATCCCGAAACTCTTTCTCTGGTTCGCCACCTTTCGTCTCGGTATCCTCGGGGCGGCGGGTAATCACTTCCTTGACCTCATGAAAGTGACCGGCATCGAAGATGAAGAGACTGCCAAGAAATTCGGACTCAAGAACGGCCAGTATGTCTTCATGGT
>CAZCTF010000048.1:0-7160 GCA_964501755.1 uncultured Bdellovibrionales bacterium | reverse complement strand
CTCCTCATCCTCGACGAGCCGACCAATCACATCAATTTCCGCCACCTGCCGGTCATCGCCGAAGCGCTCGACAAATACACCGGCGCGATGATTCTCGTCAGTCACGTTCCGGATTTCGTCGCGCAGATCCGTATTGATGAAGTTCTCGATCTGGAGACGCTCATCGGTTAACATACTCTTGACGGACTGCTCCTGAGCGGGTAGTCTCCGGGTGCGAATTTCCCCCAGTACCTTTCCAGGAGTCCGTATGAATACTCAGCTTCTCGTCGGATGGATTGCCATTCTCCTGCCTCTCGCGGCTACGTCTGCGATCCTTTTCCTCCCTACCCGTTCAGCTAGAGAAAATCTGGTGGGCTATCGTCGTACCGCAATCGATCTGATTGCCGGCACAACCATGTTGCATACCATGGTCTGGTTCGTCACGATGTTCGTCTGGGTACTTGTCATTGTCGCCGATTTCGAGTGGCTGCCGGACCGTTACTTCGTCTGGGTGTTCGAATCACTCGCCGCCCCGTGGAGGCTGCTTTTTGGTCTCGTCTCCTAACCCAAGGGGTGCTGTCATGTCGGAAACTATGCTCAGTCGCGAGCTCGCACGGCGTATCACGATGGCGCTCCGTTCGGGCCATCTGCCACCTGTCGAGTTCCAACGTCTCGCCGAGGACATCGAGGGCGATCAGCGCGTCGCCGCCTTGCGTGCATCAATCTTTGGCCAGCCGGACGAAACGATCGTCGGGCAGATCGACCTGAAGAAACGCTATCTCGCCGTCCGTTATGACGAATGGCTCAACCGGGTCGAGGAACAATGTGCCTCGTCTCACCACCAGGAGTGATCATGGAAAAGATCAGGGTAAGTATGACCGCGTCAGACCGGATCGAGATCGGGAACTTGAACCGAGATGAGGTGGAGAATCTCGAGAGCATGGTGCTCGGTCACCGCTGGTGCATCGTGACGCCCGAAGGTCGTCTCCGCACACAGTCGCGCTGGGAACCGCTCCCGGCGCCGGCAAAGGACGAGACGATGATGCCGTTCTGGCAGCCGACATTCCCAGGTCCGACGCAGATGGAGTTCCGCGAAGTGCCGATGCCGCTCGGGGTGGATGCTGGCCTTACCGTCGAGCATGTCTGCGGCTACCACTACACGCCCGAGAACTATCGGGCTGAGACTGCCAAGCTCGAGGAGTTCGGCTTCGAATGTCTCCGTTCGCGCCGCGGCCCCGATGGACGGTTCTGGGAGATGTGGTACCTTTCCGGGTCCTGGTCAGCCGCGGGCCGTCTCAAGGAAACGCTCGTCGGGATCAAGGACCCGAAGGAGAAGATCGACGAGATGATCCGATTCCTCTGCCGGAATGTCCAGTTTGGATCCCTCAGCGTCTCGTGGCAACGCGCGGCGATGGTGGTCGAGGACTAGTCCGTGGCCGGTTTGAAAAAGGCGGTTTCGAATGAATCTTCGAGACCGCCTTTTCTTTTTTATTCTTTACTTGTACCGGAGCGCGTCGAGGGCGTCGATGCGGGAGGCGGAACGGGCGGGGAAGACACCGGTGAGGAATCCGACGAACGCCCCGAAGCCGATGACGGTCATGACGAACCAGAGCGGGGAGTAGAAGAGTGAGACCGCCTCACCGCCGAAACGCGTCGCGACAGCATTGATGAGGACATTGATGATGAGGCCACCGAAATAGCCGATGCCGACACCGCCGACCGCGCCGAGGAAACCCATGAGGGTGGACTCCATGACGAACATGAGCGAGATATCGGACTTCGACGCACCGATGGCTTTCATGATACCGATTTCCTCGGTCCGTTCGAGGAGGGTGATCGTCATGGTGTTGAACATACCGATCGCCGAAACGATGAGAGCAATCATGCCGAACACCATGAGGACGAGCTGGATGGCGCGGAAGACCTTGTTGGCTTGGTCAATCGTCTCTGAAATAGAGGAGGCAGTCAGGCCGAGGGCACTGATGGCGGTCCGGATTGGTTCAATCACGTCCGTTGAACGACACTTCACCTTGAGTTTGGTGTACTGTTCGATCGTGATATTGGCGAGCGAGTCGAGCGGAATATAGACGATGTTCTCAGCGCCTTCGCCGATGCCGACGATTGTATAGGTCTCGCCGAGATCGACCGATGTGCCGCGACCCGCTGCGTCCGGATTGATGAAAAGCGTGATGGCCATCGTCTTACCAAGCATTTCCTCGGGTGCGACCCCGAAGACTTGCGCGACCGCCTTGGTGATGACGATCTCGCGGACATTGCCGCGGTCAAAGAGGCGTCCTTCCTCGACCTTCAGTCCTTCGCTTTTGAGGTAAGCCGGGCCGGTCGAGACGGTGGAGACATCGAGAGTGATGTTGTTGAAGCGACCTTGGCCGGCGAGTTCGAGGGCGGGGATGATATCGATGACATCAGGAATCCCCCCGAGCTTTTCGATGGTTGCCTGGTTTAGCTTCGCCTCTTTGTCTTCACCGAGAGTCACATCGAGCGAGACGAGCGCGTCAGAAGTCGTGATCTTTTGGAGGAGGGTGCGCTGGAGTCCGTAGCCGAAAGAGACGAGAAACATGATGGCCGAGATACCAACCGACATACCAAGGATCGTCAAAAGCGTACGCATCGTGCGTGCTTTGAACATGCGGAGGGAGAGTTTGAGGACGTCAAAGAAGCGCATACCCCGTTACAAATTCTGATAATGAATAATTCCTTCTTTCATAGTATTCTTTAGGTTTTTGGGTAGTTCTCGTTTACATGCCAGAGAAGCCCGACCAGTGATTGCAAATTTGTAACGGGGCATACTAGCTGTATTTGAGAAGCATGAGAATCTCTATCTCGCGGGTCACTTTCTCAACGGTATCGCGGCGGAGACCCACTCCGCCCTGGATGAAGGACTTGTCGAGCTTTCTGGATAGCTCGATTTGGCCGATCGCGCTTTCGAGCCGAAGTTTCAGTGCTGCCTGGAGTCGCAGTCGGGATTCATCATTGAGTTTCAGATGGAATTCTTTCTCGAGATAGAGACTCAGCGCAACAGCACCCTCGTCCGTTGTCGTACGAAGCGCATTCGTCATATTGAGTATGTTCTCAACGCGCTTGGCGAATTTCATGGCCCGGAGTTTGTTCCAACCCGCGCCACCCTGGTCAAGCTCGAGATCGAGCCGATTAGTAAAGAGTGACACATCGATATTCTTGAAAAGGAGCTCTTTAAGAAAGGCTTCGGCCATCGAGACCTGTTCGTCGTTGAGTTCGGAGAGGAGATGGGCAAGGAGCTGCTTCGCCTTGAACGGAATGAGGAGCATGTCCACCTGTTGCGGGAGGAGATTCTTGAAGGAGTTCATGAGGATCTTCAGTTCACTATTTTCCTCCTTGTCCTCCATGAGGAAGTCCTCCATTTTCTTTTCCTTCAGGATCGGACGCTTTTCCTTAAAGACCTGTTCCTTGATGACACGCCCATCTTTCATGTGGATGACACGGTCGGCATAGACGAGGTGATCCGGGTTGTGAGTCACCATGATAATCGTCTTTTTGTCGACATCATTGAGTTCCTTCAAGATATCGAGCACGTTCTGGGCCGACTCGGAGTCGAGGTTTCCGACCGGTTCATCCGCGAGAATGATGTCGGGGTTATTCACGAGCGAGCGAGCGATCGCGACACGCTGTTTCTGTCCACCCGAGAGCTGGTTTGGCATTTTGTCGCCCTGCTCGGCGATACCGAAACGTCGGAGGAGTCCGAAGCCATCCTTTTTCCGTTCCGACGGCTTTTCGCCACGGAAGACGCGAGGGAGACAGACATTGTCGAGGATATCGAGCGAAGGAATGAGGTAGAACGCCTGGAAAATCATGCCGAGCGTCGTCTGGTGGAGATCGAGTGTCTCCCGCTCCGTCATCTTGGAGATGGACTTCCCCTTGATATAGACATCGCCATAGGTTGCTGACTGGAGTCCGGAGATGGAGTAGAGCAGGGTCGACTTGCCGCAGCCGGACGGACCAAAAATGATCACGTATTCATGGGGATAAATCGTGAGATTGGTCTCTTCGAGCGCGCGCATCTCATTCGGCTTGCCCCGATTGTAGATGATGCGGAGCTTGTCGATGATAATGAGAGGATCGGTGCCCGCAGCTGGAGCGGCAGGGGAGGTTTCAGGCATGTTCTTTTTCTCCAGAATAGCATAGTTCCCTTTGGCTCGGAGCAGATTCGGCTGTACGTGCCGTGCCGCTTTCGGTATCATGGAAACGTCCATATGAAACTCTCGACGCAAACTATCCTCGTTCTCGGTCTTGTCCAGTGCATCGTCCTGACGCTTATTCTTGTCCTTTTCTTCCGCTATCAGCGGGCACATCAGTCCGATACCATCGCTCCAGTGTCCAGCTCAGCTGCACCAGGCCAAAAATAACAAATACGCTGTTCTTCATGGAACGACTCGTCGCCCTCTTTGCTCCACTCCTCCGGATTGCCTATCGCCTCCATGATCTGGCGAGTGGCTTTCTCGTGAGACACGTTTTTTCCGTGAAACGGGGTATCTTGGTTGTGGCCCATGTCTCGCTCTTTGGATTTCTGTTCCCGGAAATGAGAAAAGAGTTCGGCGAGCTTGCAGCGAACCTGCTCATCATCATCCTCTTTATCAGCCCCTTGTCGAAGATCTTCCGGATACGTCTCTTTCTTCAGCTCATGATGCTCCGGCGGGAGCTTGGCATCATGATGGGGTATCTCGCGACCGTGCACGGCGTTGGCTATCTGATCGATCCGGACTGGTACGTTTTTATCGTCGCCCCGATGCTTACGGGAAATATCTGGGGCGAGGATCCGCGCTACGTGTTCGGACTCTTGGCGTATGTGCTGACCCTGCCGCTCCTCCTCACGTCGAATGCGCTGGCGCAGAAATACCTGGGTCCCAAATGGAAAATGCTCCACCGGACGGTGTATCTCATGTTCGCGTTCGCGATCATCCATCGCTTCCTCATAAAGGGTGCGCCGGCGTTTGTTATCTTTGAGATAATTGTTCTCCTCGGTTCGTACGGGCTGGCCAAAGTACTCGCGTGGAAAAATTTCCTTCCACCGCTCGTGACAGCGATCCGTCTCATCGCTGAAGACTACCGTCGATACAAAGCGCCACCGAGCGTGGCTCCGGTATCGGGAGGAACTCTGCCACCCGTTCCGCCTGCCACAGTCGCTGGGTAAAGGGTGTTTATGCGCTCTTTGGGAAGATTTGGTATACTGGGAGGGATAATTCTTTACCTACCGTAGAAACGCGTATGGACGAAGTGAAACCAGGAGTTGAAATGGACAGTGAGCACGTGGGCAAGTCCTGCTGCGAAAACAAGGGAAACTGCCACTCTGCTGATTCCGAGGAGAAGGGTGCGTGGATTGTGGCGGGCGCGGTCCTATTGTCGGGTCTTATGGTCGCGGCGAGCGTCCTCGTCTCGATGAAGTCGGGTACTCCGTCTGCCGCCCCAGCAGCGGGAAATAATCAGGCTGCCGCCCCGACACAGGAAAAAGCGGGTCCACAGGCAGCGACTATCTCACTCGACGATGATCCGGTCATGGGCGATCGGAAGAAAGCCAAGGTGGCGATCGTCGAATTCAGCGATTTCGAGTGCCCGTTCTGTCAGAAATTCCACAAGGAATCCTACGACACGCTTGTAAAGGACTATGTGGATACCGGCAAGGCGGTCATCTCATTCCGTGATTACCCGCTTCCATTTCATGAGCCAAAGGCCAGTCTCGCTTCGGAAACGGCGCAATGCGTGAAGGAAGCTAAGGGCGATGCAGCATACTTCAAATTCTCTAAGCTCTACTTTGAGAATACGGTTTCGAATGGCAAGGGTCTCGCCGATGGAAAAATGAATGAGATCCTGGCTCAAGCCGGTGTCAATGCGACTGCAGTCAATGACTGTGCCACCAAGGAGAAGTACAAAGAAGAGATCGCCAAAGACATGTCAGATGGCCAAGCGGCCGGTGTCTCGGGTACCCCGAGTTTCGTCATCGGCAAGCTCTCGGCTGACGGCAAGGTGGAAGGCGAACTCGTTGTTGGTGCGCTTCCGCTCGCTCAGTTCAAGGCTGCTATCGACAAGTACCTGAAGTAGACTGGTCCCCGTTGCCAGAGATAGTAAAAAGCCCGCTCATGTGCGGGCTTTTTTTTATCTGTCTCTCGGAAGAGTTATTTCGCGAGGACTTCTTTGACGAAGGTGGCGAAGATAGCAGGATTTTCGACGGCCATCTCGGAGAGGACCTTGCGGTCGAGGGCGATAGCTTTGGTCTTCAAGAGAGCGATGAACTTGGCATAGGTCGTGCCGTTCTCCCGGAGGGCATTGTTCAATCGGACGATCCAGAGTGCGCGGAAGGTGCGTTTCTTAGCGCGGCGGTCGCGGCGGGCGTATTTCCCAGCCTTGATGACGGCTTCTTTCGCTTTGGTGAAGAGCTTTTTACGGCCCCAGCGATAGCCCTTAGCTTTCGAGAGGATGTTCTTGTGGCGCTTCTTGGTCATCACGCCGCGCTTGACTCGGGACATGGGGGTAAAAAATCGAAATTAGGAATGCTCTATTCTGTCTCAAAAGGGCGAAGAAGTCAAATCCTCTGGACCACCCCGCTTCAATTATGACTGGAGGAGGGCGCGCTTCACGTTCTTCACATCGACCGCCAGGACGACATGGTCGGCGCGCTTCGCCCGGGTGGCTTTGCCGGTATCGCGGGTGTTGTAGTGGTTCTGGCCGGTCGAGCGGCGCTTCAGCTTGCCGGTTCCGGTGACTTTGAACTTCTTTGACACATTCTTCTTCGTCTTCATCTTGGGCATAGGGTTGGCTTAGTGACTTGGATTCATTAAATAAATACCTCTTCGCTTATTCCGGGGCGATCAGGATACTGAAACCGCGCGGCCCCCGGGTGACATTCTCTTCGATCTTGTGGGGGACCGTGATGGTCTTCACGAACGCGAGGAGATTCTCTTTAGCCTTGTCGCCCATCGCTTTTTCACGGCCGCGGAGCATCAGGTCGATCTTGATCTTGTTGCCTTTCAGCATGAATTTCTCGGCCTGGGTCTTCTTGAAGAAGAGGTCATGCTTTTCCGTTCGGTAGCCGAGGCGGACACCCTTGGTCTCAACTTTCTTCTGCTTCACCTTGGCAGCCTGGGCCTGCTTGGCCTGCTGGTACTGCATCTTGCCGTAGTCGGTGATGCGGC
>CAZCTF010000047.1:0-7399 GCA_964501755.1 uncultured Bdellovibrionales bacterium | reverse complement strand
TACTCGCGGACGCTAACACTCCCCCATGAAACTCCTCATCGTCGAATCCCCTTCCAAAGCAAAGACTATTGAAAAGTATCTCGACGGCGAGTACAAGGTTGTCGCCTCGATCGGCCATATCCGCGATCTCCCCAAGAGCAACAAGGCCGCCATCGACATCAAGGCGGGTTTTGTGCCGAACTACGTCATTAGTCCCGGCAAGGAACATGTCGTCGAGTCCATCAAGGCGCTTGCCAAGAAAAGCTCGACTATCCTCCTTGCCACCGACCCCGACCGTGAGGGTGAAGCCATCGCCTGGCATGTCGCTGAGACCTGCGGACTGAAAAAACCGGCCCGTGTCCTATTCTATGAGATTACGCCGGCCGCAGTAAAAGAAGCGATCGCCCATCCTCGTCCGCTCGATGTGAACCTGCGCAAGGCCCAAGAAGCGCGCCGTGTCCTCGACCGACTCGTCGGCTATGACCTCTCCGGCCTCATCTGGAAAAAGCTCCGCTACGGACTCTCGGCTGGCCGGGTCCAGTCCCCAGCGCTCCATATCTTGGTCGAGCGTGAAAAAGAGATCCGCGCTTTCATCCCCGAGATCTATTTCCAATTCGTCGGCGAATTTGCCACGGCTGCCAAGAAACATCTCACGCTCACGTACACGAGCGAGCCATCAGCCAAGAGCGAAGAAGAAAAAGCCCGAGCGCGTGCTGAAGACCTGGTCGCCCGAGCGAAGCGCGCCACATGGACTATCGAGGATGTAAAAGAAACGCCCGCCAAACGTTCGCCCTATGCGCCGTTTACGACTTCGACTCTGCAGCAGGCAGCGAGTTCGCGCCTCGGCTTCGCCCCGAGCCGCACGATGAAAGTCGCCCAGAAACTTTACGAGGCCGGCCACATCACCTACATGCGTACCGACTCGACCAACCTGAACAAGGACGCTGTCAGTGCTGTTCATGCGCATATCGAAAAGACCTACGGGAAAGCATCGGTCATGCCCCGTGTTTTCAAGACGAAAAGCAAGAACGCCCAGGAAGCCCATGAAGCAATCCGTCCGACCCATATCGATACCAAGATCTACGGCAAGGCTGACGAGGAGAAGAGGCTCTACGCGCTCATCCGTTCGCGCACCATCGCCTCGCAAATGATCGACGCCGAGATCCTTCGGACAAAGATCACCGCTCGCGCGAGCGATGCAGCCGTACCGGTGTTTGGTATGACCGGTTCCATCGTCGTTACACCGGGCTGGCTTGCCGAAGATACAGCCGCCCGCGGCGAAGACACCGAGCTACCGAAAGTCACCGTCGGCGAAACCCTGACTCTCGAATCGATTACGAGCGAAGAGAAATGGACTGAGCCACCGAAACGCTATACCGAGGCTGGCCTCGTAAAGGAGCTGGAAAAACGCGGTATCGGCCGACCATCGACCTACGCGTCAATCATCCAGACCATCCAGACCCGTGGCTACGTTGAGAAAGACGGCCGGACACTCATCACTACTGAGACCGGCGAAGTCGTGGACGATTTCCTCTCGCTCCACTTCGCCGAAATTCTCTCCGATGCCTTCACCGCCGACATGGAGGATCAGCTCGATGAGATCGCGCTCGGCAATCGCGAATACGAGAAAACGCTCAGGAATTTCTATGGGCCGTTTGCTAAGGAGGTGAAAAGCAAAGACAAGCTCGAAAAGATATCGAATCTCGGGGCGGCACCGAAGGAGATACTCTGCCCAGTCTGCGAGAGCGATATGATCGTGAAGCTCGGTCGGACGGGAAAGTTTTACAGCTGCAGCCGCTTCCCTGAGTGTACCGGGGCCTTGACGCTCGAGGGAAAGGTCGTCGAAGGGCCAAAACCGACCGGCGAACACTGCCCGAAATGTGAGAAAGGCGAGCTCGTCGAACGCGAAGGACGCTTTGGGAAATTCGTCGCTTGCAGCAATTATCCGAAGTGTAAGTATGTGAAGAAGGATGATCCAGCTAATCTGCCGACTACTGGTGTAAAGTGTCCGGTCTGTCAGAAAGGCGAGATGACCGAGCGCCGCGGCCGCTTCGGTATTTTCTATAGTTGTTCGAACTACCCTGATTGCAAGCACGCGATCAAGGCCAAACCGACCGGCGCGCTCTGCACGTACAAGCGTGAAGACCGGGACGGCAAGGAATGTGGTGCGCTCATGATGGAGGGTACGAAAACAATTCCTGAACGCTGCAGCGACAAGACCTGTCCGAATCACAATCCGCACAAACTGGCAGAAAAGAAATAACTTTTTGACAAAGAAAAAGCGGCGGTGGCAATCAATGTTGCTACCGCCGCTTGTCGTTTCGGCCCGAAGGGTTCAGGCCGCCGCCTGCTGCCGAAGTTCACCGACCGGCCGCGGGACGTGGATCGGCACGTCGTCGGCAACCATCGCCGACGGATCCTGGAACCAGTCGAAGCGGTTGATCTGCGGCATGTCCGGTTCCTTGGCATAAAGCCGGAACAGCTGCTCTTCGTCCATGATCGTGACGCGCAGGAGCACACCGCCGTCGGGTTCCATGTTGGCCGCGATCCGGCTGATGCAGCGCGTGATGACGACGAGGTCAGCGCCGATCGACTCGAGGCGTTCGTGGTCCTTGCCAAGCGAACTCATCTCGAACGAGCTGCCGGTGGTGAACGCTGCGCTGCTACCGTCAGGCTTGACGAGGCGCACCCGGATCAGGCGGCAACCGTTCGAGAACGGATCGAGCCGGAACTGGATGTCCGTCTCCGGACGGAGCCGGATGCCGGTCCAAAGCGCATGGCCCATGTCGGCGCGGAGGGAAACGAAGAGATCCTTCTTGTCCTTGTCCATCATGTGACGTTCTCCTGGTTGGGAAACTACATTGAAAATAGGCACTACTCTGGTGAAAAACAAAAAGGCATCACGCCGATATCACCCTTTGCAATGCCCATTTGTTTATCAGCAGTATACACGAAAACCGCTATTCTGTCAATCCTTACCGATGGCGATAGAACTAATAAAATGGCTTATTTAAGCAAATAAAAACACTACTCAAGAAAGGTTAGTCCGGCCATCACTGCGATTCCGAAAAGTACGGCCGCAAACTGGTAGACTGATCCTCTTCCCGGCTTAGTTTTATGGAGCTCGGGGATGAGGTCGGCGACTGCGATATAGATAAACCCGCCCGCCGTCAACGGGACAAAAAGCTCTGTGAGCGAAGTAGCAAACTCCCCGATAGCGAAAAACACGACCGCGCCCAATAGCGCAGAGAGGGCGGAGAGGAAATTCAGGACCAGCGCTCGTCTCTTGGTGTATCCAGCATGCAAGAGAACTGCAAAGTCACCGACTTCCTGCGGAATCTCGTGCAGCATGACAGCAAGCGTCGTCGCAAACCCGAGCGGTAAACTGACCGCGAAGCTAGCCGCGATAATGACGCCATCGAGAAAATTATGGACGCCATCAGACACAAGTACGAGCCGGCCCACTGGATGAACCTGAATCTCTTCCAGATCTTCACCATGATGGTGCCAATGCAATACTTTCTCCAAAACAAAGAATGAGAGAACGCCGATGATGATGAGAAGACCAACCCGATCTGTGTTCTCAGCATCCGCAAAAGCTTCCGGTATGAGATGAATGAAAGCATCGCCCAATAGCGCACCAACTGCCACGCTGATAAAGAGCGGGATGTACCTCCGGAAGAGATCCTCCCGAAAAGAAAGCAACAGGATACCGGTCAAAGAAAGCAGACTGACCACCAGGATACTTCCAAATGTGTAGACGGGCACAGTCATCATACCTTCATCATTACGCACACATCTTACAAAGGCCAAAAAACTCCAGTGAATGCCGGAAAACAGAAAATCCCTTTTGCTTGGCGAGGCGAGTCTCCTGCTTGGCGAGATCGAACTCGTCCAGCAGGATGTCTTCCACCCGGTCACATTCAAGGCAGATGAAGTGGTGATGATGACCGCGCTCAGTTAACTCAAAGTACTGTTTCCGGTCGCTCACGATCACGCGATGGATGATACCCGCTCGCTCCATAGCAGCCAAGTCACGATAGATGGTCGTCTTATTCGCCCGTCTCCCTGCTTTATGGCATCGAGCAATGATCTCCGGCGGAGCCAATGGTCCGACGGAATCATGCAGAATAGCCAAGAGCACCCGCCGCGTCTCAGTATCCCGGAGCGCCGCATCGAAAAGCTTTGGACGACAACAATCATTCATATCCTTATGATAGCAACTTAGTTGCATATGTCAAGCATTCCGACAGCTCCTTGAATGAGTCTGGTAATCGTGACAGAATAACCGAGCTGAACTGATCTGTCTTTCGCTCAAACACACTCCGCTTATGGCTAGCGCCATCTCAATCGATTCCGTCATCAGGGCCAGCCGCTTCCCGCTCAAAAGTGATGCTGAGAAGCGCCTCCGGGATGCCTTCCTCTTTGCTGAAAAGGCCCATGAGGGACAGCTCCGGCGTTCCGGTGAGCCCTACATCACCCACTCCCTCCATGTCGCCAAAATCCTTGCTGAGATCGGTATGGATACGACGACGCTTATTGCCGGCCTCCTTCATGACGTTCCCGAAGATACTCCGATCCCCCTTACTGAGATTGAAACACGCTTCGGCGAAGACGTCGCCTATCTGGTCGACGGAATTACCAAGCTCGGCAAGATCAAACTGCGCGGATCACGGGAGGAATATTTCCTCGAAAATCTCCGTAAGATGTTCCTCGCAATGGCCAAAGATATCCGTGTTGTCATCATCAAACTTGCCGACCGACTCCACAACATGCGCACCCTCGAGCATGTCCCGAAAGAGAAACGGGAACGGATTGCGCGCGAAACGATGGAAATCTACGGACCGATCGCCAACCGACTCGGCATCGGCGAGATCAAGGGTGAACTCGAGGATCTCTGTTTCCAATACCTCGATCCGGAACACTATGCCGAGACGAAAAAGATCGAAGAGACATATCTCCACCAGGGAAAAGCCTACATGGACGAAACGGTCACGCTCTTTCGGCGGCTTCTCGAAAAAGAAAAGATTAAAGTCATGGATATTAGCGGCCGGACAAAATTCCTCTACCGGCTCTGGAAGAAGCTGGAGCGCCATGACATGGATATCACACGTATCTACGACCTCGTCGCTATCCGCATCATCGTCCCCGAAGTCGCCGACTGCTACGAAGCCCTCGGTATCATCCATCGTGAGTACCGTCCGATGGTCGGCCGGATCAAAGACTACATCTCCCTCCCCAAGCCAAACGGGTATCAATCACTCCATACGACCGTCTTCGGGCCGCAGGGCCGGATTCTCGAGATCCAGATCCGGACTGAGAAAATGCATACCGAGGCTGAGTTCGGCATCGCCGCTCACTGGATCTACACCGAACGCGACCAGCGCGGCTGGAAGAGTTTCTTCAGTCGGAAGAAAGATATCGTCCCCAAAGAACCGCACGGACTCGAGTGGGTGCGGCAGCTCCAGGAATGGCAAAAAGAGATCGGCCGGGACGATGAAGAATTTCTCAAGGGACTCAAGATCGATTTCTTCAAGAATCACATTTTTGCCTTCACGCCGAAAGGCGATATCATCGAGCTCCCCGAGGATGCGACGCCGATCGACTTCGCATATGCTATCCACAGCCAAATTGGCGATGCCGCATCCGGCGCCAAGGCTGATGGCAAGATCATTCCCCTCGACCAACATATCGTGAACGGCCAGGTTATTGAGATTCTCACAGAAAAGAACAAGAAAAAACCCAGCCGAGACTGGCTGGACTTCACCAAGACTGCCAATGCCAAAGCCCATATCCGCCGTGCCCTCCGGAATGATGGCTTGTTCGCCGGAAACGGGAAGTAGTGCTTACTCCTTCGTGGCGCGCATCACTTCCAGTTACTTCTTAGAAATTATTTGCAGCACCTGGTTGACCGATTGGGGCTTTTGAAGATTCAGGTTGAGATTGGATCGAGTTAGCGACCGGCTCTTTCGTTTTGATACCTTTACGAGCGCTTTCTTTCTCTACTGTATCTAGTCGGAAACAGTAGTATCCGTCACCATGCTGCCATGCGCCACCCCCAGCATTTCGAAGAAGATTCTCCGATCGAAAATTGGCACAGAGTTGATAGACAGTGCCCGCCAGGCCATCGTATCGAATACCCGCGAATAACTGTTGATTAACCGAATCGTAGTTTGGATTATATTCAATGACAAGCGAATTCTTCACTAGATGAAGATCACTGAGAAAAGCGGGTGGAAGATTTGAGCGCGTCGGGAGAGCGGCGTACTGCTCTATTAATCCCTGAAGCATTGTCATATTTTCCTCTGTCTTTTGGTCTTCTTGAATGTTCTTTTGTGACTGCTCCTGTCTTTGCTGAGCCTGAATTTCAGTCACTACTTGAATTGCTTCAGCCTGCGTTATTTGAGCCTGCTCTCGATGGTAAGCATAGCCGGCATATGCAATACCAGCGAGTAGAAAAAACATAACCACAAATCCGATAAATAGCTTTTTATTCATAAAAATTTTATTTCTTTACTTTATAATACCCTACTATTCTTTTGTCGCGCGCATCACCTCTTCAATGGTCGTTATGCCCTGGACGATTTTGATAAAGCCGTCCTCAACCATGGTCTCCATTCCGTTCTGGCGCGCCTGTTTTTCCAGTTCCTCGCTCGTCGCAGATTGGGTAACCAGTTTTCGGATGTCCGTATCCATCTCGAGTACTTCGTAGACACCAACACGCCCGCGATACCCTTCATTATTGCACTGTTCGCACCCGGCTGCCTTGTAGAGCTCAATATCCTCCCACTTCTCTGCTTTTTCTACGAATTTTTTCGCCATCGGATTCTTTTTGAGCACCACAAGGATGTCGTCCAAATTGTAAAGCTTCTCGAGCGAATCCACTTCTTTAGCATCAAGCGCGTACGGCTTGCGGCATTCAACACACAGCCGACGGACGAGTCGTTGGGCGATAATGACGTTCACTGTTGATGCGATGAGGAAGGATTCGGCGCCCATATCGAGCATGCGGGGCAACGTTGCTGCGGCTGAGTTCGTATGAAGTGTCGAAAGTACGAGGTGGCCGGTCATGGCCGCATGAAGGGCGATCTCGAGTGTCTCCACAAAACCGAACTCACCAACCAATATGATATACGGATCCTGACGGAGAAGCGCCCTGAGTGCGGCGGCAAATGTCATACCAACTTTTGTATTGATCTGTGTCTGATTGACGCGCTGCATCCGGTACTCGACCGGGTCCTCGACCGTCGAGATATTCACATCTGGGGTATTGAGGATATCCATCGCTGTATACAAGGTCGTTGTTTTTCCTGACCCGGTCGGGCCGGTCACGAGAATGATACCGTTCGGCTTACCGATTTCACGCCGAACTTTCTCGAGCGGTTCGCCAACCAAACCCATCTTTTCCAGCGTGAGATGC
>CAZCTF010000046.1:0-7937 GCA_964501755.1 uncultured Bdellovibrionales bacterium | reverse complement strand
GTTGGCTTAAGAGGCCACTGCTCTACCGACTGAGCTATGCACCCAAACAAAAAACGACTGTCAAACAGTGGCTCCATCTTAGCGAAAAATGGCTTGTCCGTCAACGAAACAAAAGATGGCCCCGGGAGCGGATGCTCGGGGGCCATCGGTCCGGCCTACGGGAGGCCGGTGCCTTAGCGGGAATGGCGCTAGGGCTCTTGTGGAGCCAGCGCCGACTGCCAGTTCGGGGGATCGCGGTTATGCGCGGTACGCATCTTCGCCTCGACTGGTCAGTTCAGTGCGACTTCGCGCCGCCGGTGGTAGCCGCCGCCCTGGGCCTTGTCGGTGCCGACCACACGCTTGCCGCAGATCACACCGATGGGCGGGTCAGCCGAGTCGTGGCGCAGGTGCTGCGTGCAGGTGCCGATGGCGCCCAGCTTCTTCGCGTCGAAAGCGATCGCCTGCGGCTGGCCGGTGTCGAGGTCGGTCGCGGCGGGTGCGATGGTCGGCGCGGTCTTGGCGTCGAACTTCTGGACAGCCAGGGCATGCAGCGCGGCGGTGGCGAGCAGGCCGTGGAGCGGCGCGGCACGGGCAGCTGCGGTCGTCAGATGTTTCATCGGGACTCCTTCAGTTGGAGACGATTGTGTGGCATGGTGGTCAGTGCGACTGATCACCATGCTCGCGGAGTGCTGGCGTGATCGCGTTTTGAGCGCGAGGCCAACGTGGTTCGGGATGATAGTGATCACCTCCTTTCCTGGTTGCGACTCTGGCGAGCTGGGGATGCTGCTTCACGTGTCGGGTCAGTTCCCGGAGCAGCAGGCTAAATCTGAGACACACTGGTCTCTTATGCAGTCTGCTGTCCAGGAAAATCCCTTGTTAGATTTATCGTAAGGAACAATATGGCCATAGTACCGGTCAGTCGATAGGCTGTCAAACCGACCCTTAGGAGCGGATTTTCTTGTATTCCCGCCACTGTTTTTCTGACCAGTCTTTTGGTTTGACGGTGTAGACGGGCTCGTCTCCTGGGTGCGGGAAGAGGCTGGGCGATTTGTAGTTGCTCCAGAACGAGTCATTGATAAATACTTGTCCGCTGCCGTCAGTTACTGTTTGAGTAAAGACAGTCTTCATGCTGCCATCGGGATTACTTTCGAGAATATGCGGTCCATCAATGGCGGTCGTTCGGCCGTCTCGGGTGCCGTACATGGAAAACGTGAGCAGTGTTCCGTCAACTTCCGGTACGAGGAGGATGGCGCCGGGCGTGTTGTTTTTGAACTGGAGGTCGGGTTTCGGTATATAGATAGTCGCGTCCATACCGTAGGGTTTGTAGTATTGGACTGGGTAGGCGTGATTACGTCGTTCTGTGATCTTGAGGCCAGACTGTAGTGCAGCGCGGAAAACCGTGGTTGAAACCTGGCAAATGCCGCCGCCGAACTCCGGCTCGGTTTTATTATTCTTGATGACCAGTTCGGGGAGGTAGCCATGCTCGCCATCGACTTCGCCGAGATGATCGACAAAAGAAAATGTTGCGCCGGCATCAATGACGATCCCATCGAAATCTTGGACAGCCCGGTTGATATTGTAGATCCGGTTTTTTGGCGACCCGCGAAAATTTGTCGTTGCTGTCCCGATAAGTTCCGTGATTCCGAGGTTAGAGAGCGTTTCCGTAGAAACCTTGGCCGGAGTCACTATACTTTTTAAAGAGATGGAAAGCTCGGTGTTTTGAGAGGTGCGGAGCATCTCCTCCAACGTCCGAAGACTCTTTTCAATATCGACCATAATGCCATTTTCAGCGGGAACGCTCACTACTACCTTCGAATCCTGAACGGTGAGGCGAGCATTCTTTGGATCACGGTCGGCTTTGTCGGCAAAGCTTTTGATACTTGTCCGCATTGCATCAGGAACGAGATCGAGCGTGTGTTCGAGGACGATATGTTCACGCGTCGCATGTGATAAGAAAACATCGCAAAAAAGCCACGCTTTTTTGCAGGCTGCGGAATTATTTTCAAATTCTCTCTTTTGATCCTCGGCGAAGGCGATACTCTTCTTTTCCGTGTACCAGGTGTTCGCCTCGTCTTGACTCATGATCTGGACGAAGGCGTCGGTTTCAAGCGTGACGCCGTTCGGCATAGTGAGGGCCTGTGTCTTTTCTGGCAACAGAAAAAGAAGAGCGGCGAAGAGCGCCGCATGAGGGAACCGCCAATTGGATCGAACGGTGTGAATTGGCATGCGAACGTTAGAAACCTCTCACTTGTATCTTCTTTGTCTTTGTAGTGTCAGCCTTCGGGAGACGAATGGTGAGGATGCCATTTTTGAGTGAAGCATCCGCCTTTTCTGGGATGACGTCGACGGGGAGAAGAACGGAACGGGAGAATGAACCCCAGTAGCACTCTTGATAGTAGTAGTTGCCGTTCTCGACGATTTCCTCGTTCTTCCGCTCGCCCTTGACCGTCACCATGTCGTTATTGATCGAGACATCGAGATCCTCCGGTTTCACGCCGGCGATAGTCGATTTGATCACGATATCGTTCTCAGTCTGGTAGACATCGATCGTGAGCTGGCCCTCGGCGTTATCATCAGCCATGCTGCTGCCGCCACTAGCGTATGAGGGCGTACTCCAGGAAGGTTCCTCAACCTCACGGGCATACGTCGGCTCGGTAGTCATCTGGAGCGGAGTTTCCTCTTCCTGAGCGTAGACGCTGACACTTTCCTCGGGATACGAAGGCGTGCCATCGAGCTCGCGGGCGCCGGTGAGTCGTTCAAAAAAGGAGCGTTTCTGTTTCATCATAGTGCTGATTAATTTGGGGCTGATATCACTTCTTAGTATAGAGGAAGCCAGGCCACTCCGGCAAGACACCCGGATCCGCTAGAGGGAGGAATTATACAGGGTATGGAGCAGGATGGCGGCCAAAAGCCCGAAAAGCCAGCTCTGAGGGAGGCTTTCTTTGAGTCGGAGACCGCTATAGATGACGATTGTGCCGATCATCTGGACGGCAGCGATAGAGCCGAGGGTGGCCAGTGCCGGCAGGCTCTTGGCGGAAAGTGCGACGAGAGCGATTTCTGCAATGACGAAGCCGATACCAAATATGAGGGCATGCGGAAAGGTGATGATCTCGATTGATCGCCGGCCTAGTTGGATGAGAAAGATGAGTTTCATTCCCTCTTCAATCGCAGCTGCTCCGATGAGAAGGAGGAGAGAGGGTGTGCCGATGAGCGGAGTCGAGATGAAAATGGAGGCGAGTACCTGTAAGAGAAGCGCTGCTGAAGCGGCAAGGAAACCGAAAATGAAAGCAAGTATGGGCATTATGAGGAAAGTTCTTGGATGGATTGTGTCAACGTCACTTGCTTTGCTTCAGCTTCGGTGAGTGATTGGCGCTGACCGTTGATGATGTTGGCGGGAGCGCGTTCGGTGAAGCGGGTATCAGCGAGACGGGCCTTCAGTTCAGAAATATACTTTCCAAGTTCGGCCGATTCTTTTTCGAGACGTATTTTTTCGGCGGCGACATCGATCACATCGCCGAGATGAACAAAGGCATGGAGACCCCCGGCGACAATACTCGCGCTTGCACCGGGCCGCGCCGTAGAGGTATCGGTGATGAGAACTTCTGAGATTCGGCCGAGGCGTTCGATAATGGGAGAGAATGGTGCGAGCGCGGATTCTTCGCCAACGAGCGTGAGTGAAAGGGCTTCTTTCGGATCTATATGGTAAATCGCACGGACATTACGAATGCGCGTGATGAGTTCGATGATGCTGTCGAATGTTTCTGACGTGGAGAGCTCAGATGGGATAGTATCGTTCTTTGGCCATGGAGATCCTTCGAGGAGTTGCTTATTTGAAAATAGAGATGCATGGAGTGCTTCCGTAACGAACGGCATAAACGGATGCCAGAGCCGGAGGAGTGTGTGGAAAACAAAGCGGAGTACGGCATCGTTCTTTTCGATCTTGTGGATTTCGACATACCAGTCAGCAAATTCATTCCAGGTGAAATCACGGAGCAGGTCAGCGGCCAGGGAGAGGTTGTATTGATTCAGATGATTCGTAACGAGCGCATGCGTATCATGTAGCTTATGAAGTATCCAATAGTCGGCGGTGGAAAGTTTCACATTCGCATCGTCAACGTGAATGTTCTCAGGGGCTGATAACGCTTCAGTCGAGACGGAGACATACCGCCCCATGTTCCAGAGTTTGTTCACGAAATTGCGCGAGGCGGTGATTTTTTCGCGACCGACTTTCACATCGTTGCCGGGGGTCGAACCGACGATGAGGGCGAGGCGGAGCGCATCGGCACCGAATTCCTCAGCGATGTCGAGCGGATCGATGGTGTTTCCGAGGGACTTCGACATCTTGCGGCCCTGTTCGTCACGGACGAGACCATGGAGGTAGACGGTCTTGAATGGAACCGTGCCGAGCAGGTATTCGGACATGAGGATCATGCGCGCCACCCAGAAGAACAGGATGTCATAGCCCGTCTCGAGGAGGGCGGTCGGGTGATAGGTCTTGAAATCGTCGGCTGTTTCGTCGGGCCAGCCGAGGATGGAAAAAGTCCAGAGCCCTGAGGAGAACCAGGTATCGAGTGTATCGGGGTCCTGTTGCCAGTCATCTCCCGAGGGTGCCTCCAGTCCACAGTAGGTCTCGTTGCCGCGATACCAGACAGGGATCTGGTGCCCGAACCAGATCTGGCGCGAGATGCACCAGTCACGGAGGTTATCGATCCAGTAGAAGTAGTTCTTCTCGAAGCGTTCGGGGAGGATGGTAATTTTCTTTGATCGGACCGCATCCTGCATGAGCGACTTCAGCGTCACGGTTTTTCCGTCGCGGGCGAATTCGCGATTCACACCGATGAACCACTGGCGCATGACCTGCGGCTCGACGATCGCGCCGGTACGCTCGGCGGTCGCGACTTGATGGACGTAGGGCTCATCGATCTTTGCCACGAGACCTTTCGCATCAAGTTTGGCGATGATTTTTTCACGTGCTTCGGCGATGGGTAGACCAGCGAATTCGCCCGCGACGGGGAGGAGTACACCATGGAGGTCAATGATCGGCTCCATATCGAGCCCATGCCGTTCGGCCAATTCGAAATCGACGGCGCTGTGCCAGGGCGTGATGGTCATGACACCGGTACCGAACGCCATGTCGATGGCGGTGTCCTTTACGATGGTCGCCTCGATCGAGCCATTGATCCATTCGACGGTGAGCTTCTGTCCGTCGGCATACTCGGTATAGCGTGGGTCATCCGGATGCATGACGACATACTTGTCGCCGAATTTCGTTTCGGGCCGAGCCGTCGCGATCTCGAACGGGCCGTACTTCAGATAGTAGAGCTTGGCGTTTTCTTCTTTGTAGACGACTTCATCATCGGAAATAGTCGTCTGGCCGACCGGGTCCCAATTCACGATGCGATTTCCTCGGTAGATGATGCCGGCGTCGTACATGCGTTTGAATGCGGTACGGACCCCGAGGCTGCGAGTTTCATCGATAGTGTAGGCTTCGCGCGACCAGTCGACGGATGATCCCATGCGTTTCACCTGATTGACGATTGTGTCGTGACTGTCGAGGGCGAATTTCTCCACTCGCTTGAGAAACTCTTCACGGCCAAGATCTTGGCGGGACTTACCTTCTTCTTCGAGAAGAATTTTCCGCACCCTGCTCTCGGTGGCTATGGCGGCATGATCAGTTCCAGGGAGCCAGAGCGTCCGGTAGCCAGCCATGCGTTTGTAGCGGACAATCGTGTCTTCGATCGCGAGCATGGCAGCGTGACCGATGTGGAGCGTCCCGGTAACATTCGGTGGCGGGAGTACGATAGAAAACGGCTCGGCATCTGGCCTCGTCACCCCAGTTCGGATGCAGGTATCGGGGTTTGCCAAATCAGCTTCATCCCAGCGGTGGAGAATGTCGGACTCCCAGTTTTTTGGGTCGTAGGCTTTCGGAAATTCTTTCTCATCCATATATGCCAACCCTAGCATGGGAAAGGCTTGGATTCAAGGAAAAACTATTGTTCCCGGCACCCTTTCCGGAGTTTGGGATAGTCCATGAGTGGCGCAAAGAGATCGGTTTCGAGTGATGGCTTAAAGAAGGAAAGCTCTTTAATGGTCGGTGCGTCGGCATCCCATTCGACGAATGAGATATCGGTAATGAGGGCGAGCGGTGTCTGTTCGTTCCCTTCGCCCATCGCAAGCACGGCTGAAGCAGCGAGCGCATCGATGATGTTCGAATGGGTGGTGAAGCGATGTCCAAAGATATCGGCCGCGTGTTCGTAGTCTTTTATGGCTTTGAGTCCGCTCCAACCAATGGCGACACCAGTCACTCCGCGACGGAGTGGGGTTGAATGGCTGTCGGTGATAATGACACCGATGTTCTTCAGACTGAATCGATCCGCTAAGTATAATCGGACCGTCTTGGCGATGGCGTAGCTGTCTACGGGAAGTAGCGAATAGACGCCGTCAGTGTTTGAGGCATCGATCCCGGCACGGGCGACAAAGGTGTTGTCGCGGATCGTTAGGGGTACTCCGTACAGACTGGACTCTTTCGGGAGATAATAATCCGTTTCAGAAGCGAGGAGTTCCTCGGAGATTTCATCAGTTTTCGAAATAAAGCGGCCCTCGGAAAGAGCCACGATTTTTGACGTGATCACAAGGATGGAGCGATCATCCATCGCGGTGATAGAACGATCAAGAAAATCAGTGAGGATTTCTTTTCCGGGATATACCCGATCAGTCTTGATAGTGGTTATATTCATGTCAGTAGGAAATGAGCGGATGGCTCGAGTGTTCCGGCGTTCGATGCGAGCGCTGCACGTTCGGTGTCGCTCATCCGGGCGTAGCGGAGGATTCCGGCGGCCCCGATCATGGCTGCATTATCGAGTGAGTACTGGAAAGGTGGCATGAGGAATTGGCAGTCAGAGTATCCGGCGACCATTGACTCCATCCGTTCGCGAAGTCGGGCGTTGGCCGAGACGCCGCCGGCGATGACGAGGGTTTTCGGCTGATATTCCTGGAGTGCACGTTCGGTCTTTCCGACGAGCGTATCAACGACGGCTTCCTGGAATTCGTGTGCGATGAGGGCGACGAACTCTGGATCAACGAGTGTTTCAGTCGTCTCTTTTTGGAGCGAATAGAGGACTGATGTCTTTAGTCCAGAAAACGAGAAGCGGTAATTGTCAGCGTCGAGCATCGGTCGGGGAAATCTTTTAGCAGGTTCGCGTTCGGAGGATGTCCGATAGTCATCGGCGCGTTTTCCGATCTCGGGGCCGCCCGGGTAGGGGAGGCCGAGCATCTTGGCGACCTTGTCGAAGGCCTCGCCCGCTGCGTCATCGTCCGTTTCGCCGAGGAGCTCGTATTCAAAATGATCGCGCATGAGGATGAGCTGCGTGTGACCGCCCGAAACGATCAGTGCGAGGAGCGGAAAATGGAGCTCGGCTCCGACGGTAAAGAGATTCGCGTAGATGTGACCCTCCAAATGATTCACGCCAAGGAGTGGTTTCTGCCAAGCGATGGCGAGTGCCTTGGCAGCGGAGACACCGACCAAGAGCGCGGGGATGAGTCCGGGTCCCTGGGTGACAGCGATGCAGTCGATGTGGTCGGGCGTAACCGAGGCTTCGTGGAGCGCGGACTCGACGATGGGGATGATGTTTTTCACATGCTCGCGCGCAGCGAGGTTCGGCACGACACCGCCCCAGGCTGCATGCAGTTCAGCTTGAGAGGAAACGGTGCTTGATCGGACGCTGACCGAACGACCATCGGATTCGATGACAGCAGTAGCGGTTTCGTCACAAGAGGTTTCGATAGCAAGGAGTTTCATGGGTATGTTTTGGAGAGCAATCCTACTGTAGCGGGGAGGGGATGAGTAGACAAGTATTTCTCAGGCTTGAGAACTAACTAGAGTGGCAGGATCGCGACGAGGACTCCGATACCGACGAGTGCCGCGAGGAGTTTCAGAAGAATCGAGAGGCGATGTTCGT
>CAZCTF010000045.1:0-8167 GCA_964501755.1 uncultured Bdellovibrionales bacterium | reverse complement strand
CATGGAGAATCACACGGAAGTTGGCCTTCCAGTCACCGTTGAGGGCACTAACGTAGAGCCATTCATATTCTTTCAGCTTGGCCTCGTCGATCTGAAGCTTTTCATTCGCATCACGATTATGAAAAATAATCCGGTCGCCGGACTGCTGAATGACGACAATCGATGACAGGTCGGTCTGCACTGAACGATCGACATCAATCAGGTCGGTATCTACACCGGCACCACGGAGGGTCTTCAAAATCCACTCGCCGACGTCATCTCGACCAATCTTGCTATACGCCGCTACCTCATGCCCCATACGCGCCAGTCCCTGGGCAACATTGGCCGCTACGCCGCCAACCGCCTCCGCCCGCTCATGACAGCGGAACTTCCCTCCAAGTTCGAAAGCGACTTTAGTCTGCGAACGGAGATCTTCCGGCGTCTCGATGATGACTCCTTCATCGGTCGGAAAAAAAATATCTTTCGAGGCAGACCCGATACAGAGGATGCGCTCCATAGAAACGAAATTTTTACTGTTTGTTTTTTTCCACTTCGAAAATCTCGAGCAGACGGTTATATTTAGCCAGCCGTTCCCCACGGGCGAGTGATCCAGTCTTGATATAGTCAGCACCTACTGCAACAGCGAGATCGGCAATAAAATCATCACAGGTTTCACCGGACCGATGGGAGATGACTGTTTGCATGCTGTATTCTTTTGCCAGGACGATACAATCGATGGTCTCAGAAAGCGTACCAATCTGGTTCACTTTGATGAGGACCGCATTGCAAGCATCAGCCTCAATGGCCTGTCGGAGGCGCTTCACATTAGTCACGAGGAGATCATCGCCAACGAGCATCAACTTGGCGCTCATTTCCTGTTTGAATTCTGCCCAACCGGACCAGTCCTCTTCATGGAACGGATCCTCAATCGAGAAGAGAGGGAATTTCCCCACCCAGTCCCGGTAGAGCGAGGCAAGTCCGGAATGGTCGAGGACAACCTTCTCCGGTTTCAGAAGATAACGGTCAGATTCACGATCATAGAAAGAATTGGCTGCCGCATCGATGTCGAGAAATACCTCTACTCCCGGCTTGTAGCCGCTCGCCTCGATTGCCTTCACGAGGAGTGTAAAAGCTTCAGCATGACTCTCGAGCTGTGGCGCAAAACCGCCCTCATCCCCGACATCGGTCGTATAACCATCAGCGCGAAGAAGCTTCTGAAGCATATGGAAGATTTCACTCCCCGCCCGAAGCTGTTCAGGATAGCCAGCGATACCACTTGGAACAATCTTGAATTCCTGGACCGAGAGTCCGGAATCCGCGTGTTCACCACCATTGATGACATTGAACATCGGCACAGGGAAACCATCATCAGCGCGTTTGTATGACAACAGGGTTTCGAGGTAAGTATAGAGTTCTACCCCCCGACTCATCGCCGCCACGCGGGCACAGGCGAGAGAAACGCCCAGAATAGCATTCGCACCAAGCCGAGACTTCGATTCAGTCCCATCAAGCGTACAGAGTTTCTCATCGATCGGTCGTTGTTGGGAAGGATCCATTCCGATGAGCGCTGATTGAATTTCAGTATTGACGTATCCGACCGCCTTGAGAACACCCTTTCCTTGGTAGCGTGTTGCATCGCCATCCCGGAGTTCGAGCGCTTCCTGTCCGCCAGTTGAGGCACCAGATGGGACACTCGCCTTAGCAACGGTTCCATCATCGAGCGTGACAACTACTTCGACCGTCGGGTAGCCGCGCGAATCGAGAATCTCGCGCCCCCGGATGTTCGTGATGAGTGCCATATATCGAGAAGTGAGTTTAATATCAGGAGATCAGAACCATCGTTCACCGTCTGTTCATTCTATCATGTGATGATAAGCGGCTGGAGTCCCGGCAAGTCTTTACCAGCCATATACTCGAGCATTGCGCCACCGCCAGAAGAAACAAAGCCTATCCGATGAAACGCATTGGCTCGCTCGAGTACCGCGAGCGATTCTCCACCGCCGATAATCACATAGGCCTCGCTCTCGAGGATTGCATCGAGAATGATATTCGTTCCGAAGTCATACGGCTTCTCCTCAAATTTCCCCATCGGACCGTTCCAGATGACTGTCTTTGCCTTCTTGATAATCGCCGCGTAATACGAAGCCGTTGTTTTGCCGATATCGAGCCGCGCCGGAGAATCAAAATCCTGTGGCAGGAGCACTTTATCAGAAAACTGAATCTTCTGGTCGATCGCCTCATTCGCGATCTTGCCACCAACCAGAACGCAATCATACGACGCTTCAAGCGTGCGAATGAGCGGAAGTTTCGTCTCAATCTTGGCGCCACCAATGACGGCGATCGCCGGATGCTCTGGATTAAAACGAACTGCATCAAGCTGCTCGGTCTCTTCCATTAAATGGAAACCAGCAAATGACGGGAGATGGGCCATCACCCCGACGACCGATGCATGCGCCCGATGGGAGACGCCGAATGCCTCATTGATATATATGTCGAACGGCTTTGCGAGGTCTTTCGAAAATTCCGGATCATTCGCCGTTTCACCGGCATCGAAACGGACGTTCTCAAGGAGCAACACTTCGCCGCTTGTCGCCGCGCTGACAGCATTCACAACGGCTTCACCTCGGACGGCTGGGACAAAATGGACGGAACGACCCAAAACACGCATCACTTCTTTTGCGAGCCGTTCGGTCGAATATTTCGGATCAGCCGCACCATCTGGACGGCCAAAATGGGTCAGGAGCGATATCGATCGAGCGCCTGCGTCGACCACATGGTCGACGGTCTTCCGCGCAACTTCCAGTTTGAACCCCTCCTGGACATGGGCCACATCATCGAGTTCGACATTGAAGTCGACCCGGATAAGCACATTCTTTCCAGCGAGGTCGGCCGTGGAAATACTTTTAAGTCGCATAGCGATAGCTAAAGAAATTAACGCCCCATGCCGATGACGCCAACCATAACACCGATAAGCGCGGTCAGCGCGGTGAATACCCAGGCACGCATGACAACCTTTGGCTCTGGCCAACCCTTGGCTTCGAAATGATGATGGAGCGGAGCGGCAAGAAAAATCTTGCGCCCGAGATAGCGTTTGGCGAATATCTGGATAGCGGCGCTCCCCGACTCGAGCGCGTAGATGAGGACGATGATGAAAAGGACGATCGCCGAGTTCGTCAGCATGGCGACGACGCCGAGCGTCGTACCGAGCGCGATCGCGCCCGTATCGCCCATGAAGAAACGTGCCGGATAGATATTGAACCAGAGAAAAGCCAAGAGCGCCCCAGCGATGGCCGCGCAGAAACTCGAAAGATCGACTTTGTTGTGCATGAACGCGATGAGCGCGAACGAGCTGAACGCAATAAGAAGCACGCCCCCATTCAGTCCATCGAGCCCGTCGGTCTCATTGGATGAAATCGCGGCAAAGAGGATAACAAAAATAAAAAGCGGGATGTACCACCAGCCGATTGAGAAGTCCCCGACGGCCGGCACATGAATCATGTCCCAGCCAAGTTTAGAATAAAACCACCACGCGCCGAGTCCGGCGATAGCGATAAGCCACCAAAACCTGGCTAGGAAGCGCATCCCGCCGCCTTTGTTGGTCCCGATGTCGCGGACGCTCATATAATCATCGATGAGGCCAAGGATGCCCGCTGTTACGAGTGTAAAGAGTGGGAGCCAGGTTTGGGAACGCTTCAAGAAATCGAGCCGCGCGATAAAGTTGGTATCGAAGAGCACCGCAAGGAGCGGGAATATCCATTCCGAAACGAGCGCCAAGAGAAACACGGTAAACCAGACGATGACTCCGCCCATGGTCGGCGTTCCCGCTTTCCAGGCATGGAGACTCGAAACGAAATTGAGTTTGTCCCCTGAAATGCCGTTCTTCTTTATCCGGATACCAATCTTGTATTTGTAGAGAATATGTGTCCAGACTGGCGTCAGGAGGAACGCGAGGAGAAAGGCGATAAGTCCGGTCGTGAGGACCTTCATCACGTTCATGACGACTGGAAGCGATTGGATCTGAGCGAAGGTGAGTGAGTCCATACTTCTATTATAACCAATCAAACGATTCAAAGCTCCAATCAAACATCGACTGAACACTCTGCCAGCGGTACGGGTCGTTCAGGACAACAGCGATAACCGGGTGCTCGCCCGATGGATCAGTCGCGACAGCGAGGAGCGAATAGCCGGCGAGCGGCGTAAAGCCCGTTTTTGTTCCGACAAGATTCGGCATCGAACCGATGAGCTGGTCGGTATTGAAAACCTCGTGCGTCAACTTGCCATCGATTGACGTGATATTCGTTTCCTCAATCTTCATGATGTCCCAGAGGATGTCGTGCTGGAGCGCGGCACTCGCGATCGTCGCGATGTCGCGCGCAGACGAGTAGCAGCGATTCTCTTCGCCGTCAATCTCGAGCCCCGACGGAGTGCAGAAGAGCGAATCTTGGAGACCGAGCTCCCGGGCACGCTCGTTCATGATCCGTGCAAAGTCCTCCTGCGTCCCGCCGATATGCTTGCCGAGAGCGATTGCTGCATCGTTGGCACTATTCATGAGTGCTGCCTTGAGGAGATCACGTACGGTCAGCTGTTCGCCGACCGCGAAACGGACACCCGGACAGTAGCCTGAGCGCGGACAACCGATACGCGTACCTTCGGTATAGACCGCTTCCTCATCGATCGTTACCGGAATCGAGAGATCGGGTATCCGTTCGACAACGATGAGTGCAGTGAAGAGCTTGGTCAGGGATGCGATCTGGCGTTTATCATCAGCATTTCGCGCATAGAGCACCTTTCCTGACTCAGCATCCATGATGACCGAGGCATGCGCGGTCGGAACCGAGAGCCGCGGTGCGTATTCACGGAGGATTGGCTGGAATGTAGCCGAAAGCGAGCGATTTTCTACGAGATAGGGCACTCCAAGGGATAAGCCAGGCGATGGATCGGCTGGCTCCGATTGCGGTTCGTCCGCTCCGAAAAGGCGATCAATGGTGCCGCTCATAAGAAAAGAATAGACGAGCTCCGGCCGTTCCTTCAAAGTCCAGAACCCAATCATTGCCACGATGACGATAGTGAGGAGGAAACGGATCATGATACTTCTTGCGTTTTCGTACCAGCATCAGTTATGGGGTCGGCCGGCGTCACAACATGCATCCGTTCATCGGTCGAAAGCGTCGCAAAGTCCGGAAGATCTTCGAGGCGCGAAAGCCCGAGATGCTCGAGAAACTGGAATGACGGACGATAGACGTAGCCGCGAGCGTCCTCAGGATTCCCCTGCCGTTCGACGAGACCGCGGATGAGAAGCGCACGGAGCGTGTAGCTACAATTGACGCCACGGATCGCTTCGATCTCACTCCGAGCAATCGGCGCCCGATACGCGATAATAGACAACACTTCGAGCGCTGCTTTAGAAAGTGCATCCTGAAGCGTCGCTTTCGTGAACGACTCAACGAGAGCCGTCAGATCTTTCTTCGTCGCCATTTCGACGCGGCCACGGTACTCAATGAGCATCAACCCGGAAGCGGCATCGGCAGCATAGCGCTTCCCGAGCTCTGTGACTGCTGCTTTCAGCTCATCCTTTTCAACGCTCAAAAGCTCGGCCAGTCGGGTTTCGGCAACTGACTCGCCACTAATGAAAAGAAGGGCTTCGAGTTTCGATTGGAGAGCGGTTGTTTCCATGGGAAATGATTACGTTTCTTGATGGAGTGCGATGTCCTGGAACGATCCACCTTGCTCGGCTCGAACGAAGCGCTGTTTCACGAGTTCGAGTACCGCGAGAAAGGCAACGATAATCTCGAGCTTGTCCTTCACATCGGTCGTCATCTGACGGAACGAGAGCTCCATGCGGCTCGCAAGCGTTGAACGCAATTCAAGCATCTTCTCTTCGAGCGATATGACATTCTGGATCTCTTCCTCTTCAAGCTTTTCGAGGAGCGGTATCTCGCCCAGCACAGAACGGAAAGCTCCAGCCAGACTATCAGCCGTCACATCCGGCGATGGAAGAAAGACTACTTCAGCTCCAAGAAAACTCTCACGTGGCTTCGCCCGTTCACCTTTGGCAAAAAGTAGCCCGAGTCGGACGCTTGCATCACGGAATTTTCGATACTCACGAAGCTGCCATTCCAGATCCTCAATCGACTCTTCCTCGTCTTCGGTGAATTCAAGAAGCGGCAGCAGCGCCCGAGACTTGAGAAGTAACAGCCGCGAAGCAACCGAAAGGAATTGTGCAAGATGCGATAACGGAACTTCGCCCTGACGAGCGATATATTCCAGATACTGATCGGCCACGCTCGCCAAAGAAACCCGGGTGACATCGAGCTTTTCCTTTTCGATAAGCTGCAAGAGAAGCTCGAGCGGCCCCTCGAACTGCTCCAATCGCACCGCGTATGTCATAGGTTTCAGTCTCATGATACCACGGTGGACGGGGCGGGAGCTAGCCAAAAAAAGACCTTTCCGTTAGGTCCATATCAGATAGGAACTATGCCTTTTTCCGCTCTGCCTCGCTCTTTGTATCTTCGAGCGAGAATACCGCAAAACAGGCCGCAAGCGCGAGCGCACCAACCAGATAGAAGAGACTATGGACGGTGAAGATTGAGAGGAAGAGAAGCGATATCCCGGCAGCGGAAATTGCGGCAATTGGCCGTGCCGAACGGAAGAAAGCCACGATATCGGTGTCGGTCGGTCCGATCTGCTTGTAGAAATACGAATCACGGAGCACTTCGAGTGCCGCTGCGCCGAAGCGGGTGACAAAGAGGAGTCCTGCCCAAAAAACGATATCCGTAGAGCGTGTGAAACCGGCCACAGCGGTTGAGACACCGAGGACGACCAGCGCGATGAAGAGGAGTTCCTTCTCACCCCATTTCTTGTCCGCCATGATCCCAAGCGGATACTGCACCAAAACGAACGGGATGAGCATTACCGTGAAAATAAATCCGATCTTTTCCCAATCGAACCCTTGAGAAAGGAGGAGGATCGGCATGTAGACGATCATGATTGAGTAGAAGAATTCGAGCGTCCAGGACACGCCATAGATAAGGAGGACATTCTTTCTCTTCACTACTTTCCGGACTGTCTCGGTGAAAGCAATTTTTGGCAGTCGGGCTGTCCGATGGTTCCGGAGACCGATAAGTGCCATGACAAAGACAAACACGTAGCCGATGCCGAGAGCCGTAAAAATCCCTGGGTAACCAGCGAATGCAAGCGTCTTGGTAGAAAGGATCGGCGCCAGCAAAAGTCCGGCGTTCATGACCGTCAGATAGAGCCCGCGTACGCGGCCCGACACCTGATCAGTCGAAAAATTCTCGACCAGAACATCCATCACCGACCAGAGGAGGTTGTTGCAGATGATGTACACCAAGAGCACAGCTGCCCCCACCCAGGATGGGTCATCGAGTGAAAGAAAAAAGCTCGTCCCAATGAGTCCGACCAGGAGAATGCCGAGAAAACGGACTGACCCGAGCGTGTGCACGATCGGCTGGAGATGCATGAGGAGCCAGAATACGAGAACAAATGCGACCAGGTAAAAGCTTCCGACCAGTGACTCGCCGGAAATCTGAGCGAAATACGCAGACAGGATATACAAGAGAAACGCGTCGAGAAAACCAAGAACAAATGAGAGTCCTGACAAGAGCCGTACTTTGTTCCGATTGAAATTCTCTCCCCGATTTTTATTTTTTTCTGCCATGCTTCCATTATGCCATACACCCGGCCCATTGTATCTCGCTATTCCAGACAGCCAGCGACATACCCCTTTGCAAGCGCCGTATCGACTGACGTGAAACAGATCCGATTTTCTGCTTTGATCTGTTTGGCACAACGCGAGGTCGGCACGTGGTATTTGTTCGAGTTTTTACTTCCGACAAACACACAGTCCTGAATCCCCTGCGAAGGATCGGTCACCCCCTCCTTAACTGACGGTGTAGGAACGCTTTGTCGCTCCGGAAAAGACGGCGCCGGAACCGTGTCCGGAACTTTGATTACCACCGGCGTCAGCTCGGCGAGCGCCTGCCGGATGGAGCCGGCTTCATAGGACAATACTGAAACAAGGATAAAGGCTGATGCAAGCCATATTTTATCGATATTTCCCTTGAGCTTTTGGATGAGACTCGACCACATCATAGTATGATTGACAGACCAGTAAGAAATCGCTATACTGCTCCCGTATATCTTTTGAAGCCCCATTGTAGGCTGAATT
>CAZCTF010000044.1:0-8181 GCA_964501755.1 uncultured Bdellovibrionales bacterium | reverse complement strand
TTGTTCACGACGATACCGAAGAGTGCGAGTACGCCGATGAGAGCCGGGAACGAAAGCGGGATACCGAAGACCGCAAAGATAACGAAGACGCCAGATACCGCGATCGGGATGACGAGAAGGACGATTGCCGCCTTGCGGAAGGAATTGAACTGGATAACCATGGTCGCGAAGATGAGGATAGCCGAGAGGAGCATCGCGTACATGATGGACTGGACGGACTTGTTGTTCTCCTCGTTCACACCACCCGTTTTCCAGCTGTAATCGGCTGGGAGACCGAGCTCGTTATCGGCAAACGATTCGAGCGCCGTGTTCAGTTCAGTGACCGAATAGCCCTCCGCGACGGCGGCGGAGATGGAGATGCTCCGCTTCTCATCCTCGCGAGTGATGAGGTTCGGATTTTTCTGGAGTTCGAGGTTCCCGAGCGAGAGGAGTGGGAGCGTGTTGCCGGAGACGGTCGAGAGCGAGAGTCGACCGATTGCTTCTGGCGTACCGAAATCGTCTCCCGAGAAACGGATCATGATATCGCGTTTGTCATCGCCGAAGCGGACATCTTCCTTTACGGTGTAGCCACTCCCGAGGGTGCGGAGGAGGATACCGGTATCCATCGTCGACAGCCCGGCAGCGGAGAGCGCCGCCTCGTTCGGGATAAACGAGAGTTTCTTACCGGCGCTCGAGAGCGAGATCGACACATTACTCGTACCGGGGACATTCTCGAGGTATTGCTTTGTCTTTTCGGCGAGTGCTTCGAGTGTGTCGAGATCGGACCCAAGGAGCTTCAGCTGGAGGTCGGATCCGGCTGGCGGTCCGCCCGAAAGCTGGGAAGCAGTGATCGTCCCGCCGTTCCAGTCAGCAAAGGCGCGTTCGAGTTCGGTCACGATCTCGCTCGATTTCTTTTCGCGCTCTTTGGCTTTGATGAGATGGAGCGTGAAGAGGATGCGACCATAGTCCTTGCCCGTCACGCTCGTGTTGCTGTCAGTCGGCGCACCCGCGCCGATCTCGGCGAGGACGAAGTCGAGATCGGCCAGGCTCTGGAAACGCGGGAGGAGTTCCTGGACGGTCTGTTCGGCATGGAGTGCCGTCGTGCCGACGGGGAGTTCTGCGCTGACATAGACGATGTCGATGTCATCGCCCGGGAAGAATTCGTTCACAACGAACCCGAGTGGAACGAGGGCGTAGGAGCCGAGCATGAAGACGATGAGGAAGCCAATGGTGAGGCGCCGTGCGCGGCGAGACGAGAGGATACGTTCGATGAGTCGGCTATAGTGGAGGCTGAGTGCATCGAACGAGAGCAGACCATGGTCCTGGAATCCTACCCAGATTGCCCCGAAGCGGGTCGATTTCCAAGCGGTCACGGCCTGGAAGAACGAGCGGATGAGACGGATAGCCAGTACGAGGAGGATCGCTGCGAGTGGGTAGAGGAACCATTTTGTCGGGCCAGCCGGCATGACGAAGAATAGTGCTGCGAGGACCACAACGAAGAAGAATCCCTGGAGGAAGAGAGTCACCCGTTGCGGGAAGCCGCCCTCGAGGAAGACCGCCATGTAGGGGATGACGAGGAAGAGGGCAGTCGCGGCTGAGAGTGCGAGCGCTGTCGAGACGACGATCGGGATCGGCCGGATGAATTCGCCGATGATGCCGGTTGAGAGGAGGAGCGGAACGAAAGCCCATACCGTTGTGACCGTCGTGACTGCAATCACGCCGCCGAAATCACGGAAGACGAGGAGTACGGTTTCGCTTGGTGTGAATTTTCCAGAGCGGTGATAGCTCGCGATCGCTGAGATGACGACGATAGCATTGTCGACGAGGATACCGAGCGCGAGGAGGAGCGAGAAAAGCGAGATGAAGTTTATCGAGATCCCGACCGCCTGCATCACGACGAACGTCGCCAGAAAGGTGAAGGGGATCGCGAAGGCTGCGATGATGGACTGACGAACGCCGAAGAAGAGAAGCAGCATGATAAAGACCAATCCAAACGTGATGAGAAAGTCTCGCTGAAGCTGGCTGAAGCTGCGGTCGATCTCTTCAGCGCCATTGAAATAGGTCGAGACTTCGAACGCGACTGGTGAAGTGGTCTGATAATTGGCAATTGTCTCTTCGATGCTGTCGATCGATTCACGCGTGTCAGCGTTTTCGGTCTGGTAGGCGGCGAAAAAGATGGCTCGAGTGGCGTCATGCTGGTGCGAGAGGACATAGGCCGGCAGTGTCCCAGGTTTTTCTTTCTCGACGATTATCGCGAGGCTACCGAGGGGTAGTGTTTCGCCACCGACCTCGACTGGGAGTTGGCGGAGTGTTTCGAGCGAGTCAATGCTTTTCTCCTGATCGAGGGAGAGGGTCGTACCGGTCGCGGCGATGGTGCCGCCGGGGAAATTGCCGAGCGCTCTGTCGATGCTCTGCGCGAGGTTCGCGATCGAGAGTCGGTGAGTAGCAACTGTTTCGGGCGTGAGGATAACCGAGATCTCTGGGTCGCGACGGTAGGTAAGATTCACTTTCTCTACAGCTGGGAGCGCTTTGATCTCATCGAGGAGCTCGTCGGCGATTACCGGGAGCGCAGCTTCATCGTCTGGCGCCGAGAGCGCGAAGAGCATTACCGGTTGATTGGTGAAGTCGATCACCTCGACGGATGGATCCTGGGTCGCTTCGGGGAGCGTCGTCACTCGGTCAACCGCGTTCTGGACTTCACTCTTGGCTTTTTCCGGATCGACGGTCGAAGAAAACTCGACGACAATCGATGAAAAGCTCTCTTGCGAACTCGAAGTGACACGCGTTACATCTGACAGACCATTTACGGCGTCTTCGATTGGGATGGTGACGAGGTCTTCGACATCCTCTGGACCAGCGCCGGGATAGGCGGTCGCAATGATGACGGTCGGAATCTGGATATCGGGGTTAAGCTCTTTCTTGAGCGAACTATAGGAAGCAACGCCAGCGATGATGAGGGTCGCGGTGATGAGGACGATGGTGCGGGTGCTCTCGAAATAGCGCCCGATGAGGCCGCTTCGGAGCGTTTCGTCAAAATGCAGCCGATCGAAAAAGCTTTTCGTGTAGGACATAGTGGGCGATTAGCGGATCGGCTCGATCTTTTCACCTGGCAGAATTGATGTGTCGAGGACGACCATGTCGCCGGCATTGAGACCGGATTTCACGTTGACCGATGCACCGACGGTTTCACCGAGCGTCACGGACTGCATCCGCGTCATGTGGTCTTCACCCATGAGGATGACAGAATTCTCTTCGGATGCGGAACGGATTGCGTCGATCGGAATGAGAAAGCCGGTTTCGGTACGCGGGATAAGTGGGACAGAGAGCGTGATGTAATCATGTTGCGCGAGTGACTCGGCGAGCGTGTCAGGGAGGGGATAGGTCACCATGACGAGACCGGACGAAGTCTCGGTCTGGGCGCGATAGCCCTGGGAAAGCGTATGAGACTCG
Source organism: uncultured Bdellovibrionales bacterium (assembly GCA_964501755.1). Classification (GTDB taxonomy): domain Bacteria; phylum Patescibacteriota; class Minisyncoccia; order Moranbacterales; family UBA1568; genus SSEF01. Next base: position 4,752 of record CAZCTF010000044.1, on the reverse strand, counting down.
CCGTTTTCGATGAGTTCGGCAATGCCCGCTTCCATGAGGGTATCGGCGACTTTTTTCGGGAAAGCGGCTTCGAGGGTGCTTCCGCCAGCCGAGGCGTGGAGCGTCATGAGGACGGTACCAGCGGAGACGAGTTCGCCTGGGCGGACCGCAATATGCTCGACGGTGCCGCGGACGAGCGTTTTCGGGTTGAGGGCGGCGTCGCTCCGGAGCGCGAGCGCAAGATCAATCCGGGCGGTCTCACGGCCGGTTTTCAGTCGGTCGAGTTCGAGCTTCAACTGATTGATCGCGGCTTTTTCCTCCCGATCTGATTTCGTGTCATCACTTTTGGCGATTCGGCGCTCGAGTTCATTGATCTCCTTCTCGATAGCGTAGCTTCTTTCGGTCAGATCAGCCTGAAGGCTCGCGCGTTCCTGATTGAGTGCAGTCGCGCCGCTTGCATAGTCTCCCGTCAGGGTAGCAACCGTTTGTCCGGAACCGACAAGTTGTCCGGGGCGTACTAGAATAGTCTTCACGATGCCCGGAACGAGGGCAACGATATCAATCGTATCGGTTTTCTTCACTTGAGCGACCACCGTCATCCGGCTCTCATCCATACCGGCGACGAAGAGGCGCGAGCTCTTCACGGTCTCTGCGGGCAATTCGGCCACTTCACCGGGCGCTCGGAGTGTGCTCGAAAGAGCGATCACGCCGAAGAGAGCGGCGAGGATCACGAGAAAGCTTGTCACAGGGCGATGCTCGAGTCGGGCGATAAGGGCAGCGAACATAAATGATGAGAAAAATGATGAATAAGATTTCGATGGATAATAACAGGAAAAAAGGCTCTAGTCAAGCCCCGTTAGAAGCTTCTTACCAAAATTCTCCTGCCCAGATTAGTTGATTTTCTCGTGTAGTTTTTATCTTGATTCGCGCTTGGCTTCTAATGGGGTCAATCCTGAAAGCGGGGCATGGTACCATGAAAACATGCATCGATTTATCCAAGAAAATCCCGCCAGTCTCGCTCTTTTAGCACTCCTCGTACTCGGTCTCGTGTGGCAGGAGCCCTGGCCGTATATCATCGCCATCCTGACTGGTGTCGTTATCCTGAGTGTCCAATCTTGGGAACGCATCCGGATCAAAAAATGGGATCTCGACTATATCGCTCTGCTCGCCCTCATCACGTCGTTTCTCCTCGGGGAGTGGCTCGCGGGGGCGATCATCGCGCTCATGATCTCGCTTTCGCGGGCGCTCGAGAACTATGGTACGCGCCGGGCAGAAGCTTCGCTCGAAGAGCTGTTTCGTCTTTTACCGAAAAGCGCTTTGGTCGAACGAGGGGGTGGTTTCATCGAAGCGCCGCTCCAGGATATCCGGGTTGGCGAGACGATCTCGATTCGTCACCGGGAAATGGTGCCGCTTGATGGCGCGCTGGTTTCAGCGGAAGGACTTTTCAGTGAAGCGAATCTGACCGGGGAAGTGGAACCGGTCGCCTATCGTCCAGGGAAGCGTCTCCGTTCCGGTATTGTGAATATGGGCGAAGCAGTGACGGTGCGCGTGACGGGTGATTTCGATCATTCGACGTATCAGAGCATGCTCTCCATCGTGAGCGAGGGGAAGCAGGAACCCTCATCGCTCGTCCGCCTGGCTGGCCGTCTTAATTGGCCATTCACGGTCATTACGCTCATTCTTTCCATCGGTGCGTACCTCGTGACGGGTGATATGGAGCGGTTTCTCGCGGTGCTCGTCGTTGCAACGCCATGCCCACTCCTCATCGCTGCTCCGATCGCTTTTCTCGGTGGACTGTCCAAGGCCGCGAGGCGTTATATCATCATCAAAACTCCGGAAACGCTCGAACGACTGGCAAATGCAACGACGATCTATTTCGACAAGACCGGGACGCTGACGCTCGGTATGCCGACGCTCCGTGCGATACAGATGCTGGATGCGACAATTGGAGAGGAGCGTGCGCTCGCACTGGCTTCGGCACTCGAGGAACACTCCCTCCATCCGATTGCGCGGGCGCTCGTCTCCGAGAACCGGACCCGACAGGGGGCAGATCTCGATGCGACCGATGTCACAGAAAAGCTTGGCGAGGGTATTCGCGGACAGATTGATGGCGAGGAATACAGAATCGAAAAAAGTAGTTCCACTCTCGGTATGGCGGTCGAACTCCGTGGACTCGCCGGTATGATCGCGCGTTTTGTTTTTGATGATGTGCCAAAGCCCGGGATCGAGAAAACCTTTGCCTACCTTACGGAACGAGGATTCGCACTCTCGGTTCTGACGGGTGACAAAGAAGAGAATGCGCATCGAGTACTCGACCACTACGGCCTGCCGATTATCGCAGAATGTGATCCGTCTCGGAAGATGGCGGTTGTCGAAGAAGCGAAGAAATCAGGGAAGATCGTCATCATGGTGGGCGATGGTGTGAATGATGCGCCGGCGCTTGCCCTTGCCGATGTTGGCGTTGTTTTTTCGGGGACGGAAAATAGTCTGTCACTTGAAGCGGCGGATGCAGTCATTTTGAAACGTGATATCGGACTCTTTCAAGAACTCATTCACGTGAGCCGCCGCTCGTACCGGATCGCACGGCAAAGCATGCTTGTCGGTATCGGACTTTCTATTATTGGCATGTTTGCCGGGGCATTGGGCTATCTCCCGCCGGTACAAGGGGCAATCCTCCAGGAGGTGATTGACGCACTTGTTATCGTGAATGCGGTCCGGGCTGCCTATCGCTAATCGGTTTTTGACTCTTGACGGAACAGATATTTTAGTGTACAGTGTGAGACAAGTTTCCCGCTGTTCCTCTCAACCCCTTGCTTGGAGGTTTTCCATGCCACAGCTCGCTCACCCGTTTTTCGGAGGGTCACACCTCCTGCCCGAGCCGCTCAGCCGTGCCATTGACGATGCTGCAGATCTGGCCGAAGCCCTCGTCCGAAAGGATGCAGAGCACTGGCTGCTCAGTCTCATCACACACTTCGGTACCGGTCACGAGGCAGTCCTCGAAGCCTTTCAGGTCCGTTTCGGTCGTCCCGGTGAAACATCCACCGAACGGGCTTCCGCCATGGGGCAGACCTACTTTTGGCAGCGCTATGCCGAAGCGCTCGAAGCGGCGCTTCGCGAGGATCCGACCCTCGCGCGTGACGTGACCGACGAGGCGATCGCCAAGTGCCGGTTCGGTTAAGCCAATTGCTTCATTCGCGGGCGTATGATGTATTCCATCAGCGCCCGCTCTTCTTTTCTCTTGATACCACACCAACGAAATATCCATGGCTAACCATCAAACAAACTGAACGTTGTTGGTGTGGTATCTTGCTTTGGGCCGAAATCCGTGTCATACTGCTCTCGCCGTTTTGCGGCATTTCGTGACCATTAGTCACACCCTGAGGGAAGGCTTATGAAGGCCTGAGTCGAAGGGTTCTTTTTTTGCATATGGCCAAAGACAATGTCGTTCTCCGGTTCGACAAAGTATCCTTCGAATACGGGCACAAGAAACCGATCCTCGACGAGGTGAGTTTTTCGATGCGCCGCGGCTCAAAGATTACGCTCATGGGACAGAACGGTGCGGGCAAGAGCTCGCTCTTCAAGCTCATCACAGGCGAATCCAAGCCGACGAGCGGCCGCATCTCGATCAATCGCGACGAAACGGTTGCTATCGGCCGACAAACGATTCCGCGCGACCAGCTCGACCTCACTGTGGAGGATTATTTCCAGCAGTTTTTCCATGAGAAACAATGGGACTTACCGAAGCATATCCAGAACGTTCTCGAAGTCGTCCATCTCCCCATGCCACCTCTCGACAAGACGATTCGTCAGTTTAGCGGCGGACAACAGGCGCGACTCTTGCTTGCTTCGGCGCTCATCCAGAATCCAGATATCCTCCTTCTCGACGAGCCGACGAATAATCTCGACGCTGAAGGCATCGCACATCTCACGCAGTTTCTCATCGACTATGACAAAACGGTCATCGTCATCTCTCACGATGCGGATTTCTTGAACTCGTTCACGCATGGCGTGCTCTACCTCGATGTCTTCACCCATACCATCGAGCAGTACACGGGCGACTACTATGATGTGGTGGAGGAAATCAAACGGCGGATCGAGAAGGCTGAGAGCGAAAACGTCCGGCTCGAGCGAACGATCAAGGAGAAGAAGGACCAGGCCAATGTCTTTGCGAACAAAGGAGGCAAGCTCCGCGCGGTCGCGAAACGCATGCGGACGCTCGCTGAGGACCTCGAGGAGAATAAGATGGATGTCCGACAGGAAGACAAGACACTCCCGACGTTCGAGATCCCGACTAACAATGTCGTCGGGCCGATCGTCGATATCAAGACCGTTTCGCTTACCGCACCTTTGGGGCCAGCGGTGAAACGCATCGACCTCGTTCTGAAAAAGAATACGCATCTCCTCGTGACGGGCCCGAATGGTATCGGCAAGAGCACGTTCCTCGAAGCGCTCGCGACCGGTGATACCGACCGCGCAGTCATTACACCGGGCGTGAAAGTCGGCTATTACCGCCAGGATTTCTCGACGCTCGATTTCAATGAGACCGTCGCCAATACGCTCCTCGCCGTCATGAGCGAGAAGAACATCCAAGAGGCCTACGCCATCGCGGCGAAATTCCTCATCCCGTCTGAACTCCTCCAGAACAAAGTCGAGAGTTTGTCCGAGGGGCAAAAGGGACTTCTCATGTTCGCGCGGCTCTATGCCGAAAAGCCGGACCTCCTCATCCTCGACGAGCCGACCAATCACATCAATTTCCGTCATTTGCCGGTTATC
>CAZCTF010000043.1:4862-8190 GCA_964501755.1 uncultured Bdellovibrionales bacterium | reverse complement strand
GGTGGAAAAATACAAAGTGATGCGTGAGCGGAAGACAAAGAGAGCCGGGTGGATGGCGACTATTTCCCGGAAGTGGAAACAGGCGAGCTTTACTCTCGGCGTCTTGGCAGGCGTAGTCGTGAACCGATGCTCGGCCTATGCGCCAGTCCGGCGGGTGTTGTCCGCCTTGGGTATCGTGCTCGAACAGCGTCGTATCCGGGGCACAGTCGTTGAAATCGCCGAGATCGACGAGCGCCGCCGAGCGTTCCTGAAATACGCTGCTTTCGGCGGCGCGGTCCTTTTCGCGGGGCGCTATATCAGCCCTATTGTGAACGCTCTCCGTGGCGATACGGTGCTGTCCGAAAAGACATTCGAGAATTTCAAGATTACTGAGACGGGTCGGCAGCTTCGGGTGACGGATGATGACGGAGGAGAGGTGCTCACTATCGATAAGGAAAGTTTTTAGGGTATGGCGGTACGTATTTCCAAAAATCGCGTTGCGCTTGTTAGTATCCCGATCAACTTCGCGGCGAGTGTGGACGTGGCATCGTCCGGGACGACCAATATCGGGGCAGCTGCATCCAACAATGTTCGCATCACGGGGACGACGACCATTACGGCGTTCGACACGGTGGACGCCGGTATCCGGCGCAATGTCCGTTTCGCCGCAGCGCTGACCCTGACCCATAACGGCACGTCGCTCATCCTCCCTGGCGGAGTCACGATCACGACCGTCGCCGACGATACGGCCGAGTTCCTTTCGCTGGGGAGCGGCAACTGGATCTGCCTCACCTACAAGTTTGCCAGGAAGGCCGCCAAGCGCGTCACGTCCGAAGCGTCGAACGCGACGCCGACGCCAAACGCCGATACGACCGATGTGCATATCATCACGGCCCTCGCGGCCGGAGCGACCTTTGCCGCGCCGACCGGGACGCCGACCCAGGGCCAGCAGCTCATCATCCGCGTGAAGGACAATGGCACGGCCCGGGCGCTCGGCTGGAACGCCATCTACCGGGCGAGTTCCGACCTCGCGCTTCCGACGACGACTATACTCGGGAAGACTCTCTATCTCGGCTTCATCTACAATTCAACCGATACGAAATGGGATCTCCTCGCCAAGCTCGACAATTTCACTTGAAAATTCTTGATTTCGGCGCATTTCTTCGTTGCAAGCTTTGGTACTCGACGCGATATGCTACATATCGATTACTCCACTCCTCGCTCGCGCCTTGAACTGCACTCGAAATCAGGAATTTTCAAAGATAAATAGTTTTTTGATTGTTTCATATTTCGGTATTCGAGTTTCGTATTTATAATGTATGGCCACCCGACTCAAAACCGTCAAATTCTGCTTCCCGGAGCTTGCAGCGCTCACGAACAACACACTCACGACCCTGACACAGACGACTATCTATCTTCCGGAGACGGGGACGAAGACGTTTCGATCGGTCGTGGCGCATGTGACGTTCGACGATATCATCACGGCGACGGGCGGGACGCTCACGACCAAGACGCTGAACTGTCGTCTCGGCGCAGCCGCGTACACGAGCGTCGCCAATGCCAACACCCTCACGAACTCGGGCGAGAACCATTCCTTCTGGCTCTCGGCCGACTATACGAGCCACTTCACGACCAACTGGACCGGGACTTCGATGACCTGCGATTTCCAGATCCAGATCAACCAGTCGACTGGTACCACGACCGGTATGGTGAACGTCTGCGTGACGATCGATGTCACCTACGAGTACGACGACACGAGTACGACGCATGTGAAGACGGTGATGATCCCGCTCAACGCTCCCGTCGGCACTATCGCGACCGCTGCGACGACCTACGACACTATCCCCGCGCTCGATACCTATCTCCCCGAAGCGTCCAAGACCTATCGCCGGATCTTCGTCGTCATGCAGGGGAACGAGCACCGGAACGCTGCGACGACCGACCATACGATGACGCTTCGCGTCGGCACGGCGACCGTGACAACGGGAAACTACGAGGGCGCGCTCGCGTCCGACCGCTTCTTCCGCTATGTCTGGGATGTGACGAGCGCCTACCCGAGTACGGCGGCGACCCAGACCTGGCAGCCGACGGCGACCGTCGCGCGCGTCAACCACTTTCAGGCCTACCTCGTGGTGACCTATGAATTCGATTCGACGACGACGACTTCGGTGATGAATTCGGTGATGCTCCCGATGGACCTGGCGTCCCCGATGGGCGGTACGACGTCGTCCGACTATCAGCGCGGGACGCGCGAGCTCTTCATCGAGGAGCCGACGACGATTACTACAAGCCGGGTCGCGTATTATGTTTTCTGGTCACAGATCGCGGCGATTGGTGGGCTCAATATGCGTATCGGGACAGGGTCCTTCGTCACCTATACGGACGCAGCCTCAGTCCTCGCCGGTACAAATGCAGCGATGGTGCGGAATGATTCGGCCTTTACTCTGGCCCGCGGCCGAAACTCACTCAATTTTGATATCTACCGGACTGACACAGCTGACTTCGGCTGGAATATCTCGGGCTTTTGGATCGTGAACTATACGAGCGGCCTCGCGACGGACGGCGTCGGCGCGCACAATCACACCGTGGAGTGGGGGATACAGCAGAACGGCACGGCTGCGGCCGCATCGAACTACACTGTTGCTGCGATTGCGCCGACCATTCCTGAAGCGGATTATTTCATCACCTCCGTCGGTAACCAGATGGTCGTTCAACCGTCCGGTACGGTGGCGCTTTCCGGCATGACCATCCTCGTCGAGCGGCTTTCGGCCGAAGGCGGCATCGAGTGGGAGGCGGCCTATATCGACAGTTCGCAAACGGATGCAGAGCTCGGCGTTTTTTTCGCCTACTCGCAATCACGGACCATGTTCAAACGCTGGCCAGGTGATGATTACTACGGAAACCGGGTCAATCTGGAAACAGCACGCCGCCGCCGCGTACACCTCAACGGCTCGACAGCCGTGACCGGCTGGATCAGTCTCAGCATCGTCTTCACCTATCACACCATCACCTATACGGTCGGTGGCGACATCACTGGCTCGAGTGGTGGTACGGTGACGATCGGTATCTGGCGACCGTCAACAGGTGAGAAACTGCTCCAGACCTCGCGCGTCGGCAATGGTGCGTACTCGGCAACGTGGTACGATAATACAGAAAATCTCTTTGCTGAGGCGTACGAGAGCGGTACGCTCGTCGGTCGCTCGGATACGGGCGTGGCTACGTAAAATAAGAGAACCTATGCCTTTTGCAGACATCGATTTACGGGACAATGGCTCTAACACCTTCGACATTGCACTCTCGGGCGGGGGTGGCGGGCCGACGGGGAATAGTAATTTCTTCCTGTTTTTCG
>CAZCTF010000043.1:0-4762 GCA_964501755.1 uncultured Bdellovibrionales bacterium | reverse complement strand
CTCTCGGGCGGGGGTGGCGGGCCGACGGGGAATAGTAATTTCTTCCTGTTTTTCGACGAGGCTTTCTCGTCGCCACTGGTGCTCCTCTTGGCGGTGACCATCGGAATTTTCTGGCCGCTCTAGAAACCAGAGCGATTATTTCTCTATGACGCTCTCTCTGACCTTAGGGTCATGCTTCCATCGGCTAGCGGAACGCTCCGATATTCGCTAGACTGGAAGCACAAGCACTCGTTTTTATCCGCGCCAAAAATATGCCGCGCGTCACAAAGAAAAAAACCACCACTAAATCTGTTGCTGATTTCGAGCCCATTCTCTATGACACGCCGACTGCTCCGGCTCGAGCGCCGAGACGTGCTGTGTCAGCTGCGCCGACTTCATCGGCTGAGCGGAAACCGACCTGGAAGCACGGCGTCCTCTTCAGTCAGGCACTCCTCCTCTGTATCATGACCGGTATCGCTGGGTATTTCTACTATCAGTATCGAGAGACGCCGGAAGTCGCTGGGAAGCGTGAGATCGCCTCGCTCGTAAAGAAAGTCGGCGGGATGATCGAACTCCCCGAGGGAGAGGAACCGACGCTCGCCACCGTGACGAACAAGGAGCGCCTCGATGATCAACCGTTCTTCCGTCGCGCTCAGAACGGTGACAAGATACTCATCTATCAGGCAAATGGCCGAGCTATCCTCTATCGGCCGAGTGTTGGCAAGATCATCGACGTGACGGTCGTGAATATCGAGCAGGAGCCAGCACCATCCGCTATACAGGATGCGCCATTTGCCGCCGAACCGTCGCAACCGACACCGATCGAACCGGAAAACCTAGCCAGCCCCGAAGTGTCGTCAGTCGTAACTGAAAATGAAGATCCCGCTGCTGTCCTCGCTGGAGTACGGGTCGTTCTCTACAATGGTTCAACGAAAGTCGGCGTAACGAATACCGTCGAGACTTCACTTCAGGGCCAGTTCCCTGATATCGAGGTTATTCTGAAAGAAAAGGCGGCCAAAAATGATTATGTTGGCTATACCGTCGTCGCTCTTCGGAGTGAAACAGGGAGTGCGGCCCAGGCTCTGGCTGACGCGCTTGCTGGTACGCTGGCTGATTTGCCGGCTGGCGAGACGGCCCCGACGGATGCCGACGTCCTCGTCATTGTCGGGAGCGGCACCTAGGCTCGCATTGTCTTCGTTGAAAGCCGAGACCCGGAGCCATCCGGGTTTTTCTTTCAGGAATCTTTCCATTTTCTTTTGCTAGCAAAAAACACGTCTCTCCCCTTTTGTGTCATGAAGCATTTGTTCATTTCTTTGATCGGCCAATGATTTCCGCTTTCTTTGTACAGACAAAAGTACCCGTTCATTTCTTTGCTCGCCCAAAGATTCTTTCCACTTCCTTTTTTCAGTAAGTGACAGGTCCCTTTCTTTGTGCGCACTAAGAAAGGGACGAAAGAAAAGCGCTGTCCTGTTCTTCGACTCGCGTTTTGTTACCCGCTCTCTCTGGCGGCATTCTCGCGCTTCGGAAAGCTGAGAATGCCGTATCCCTCCGAGAGCGGAACAAAAATGTTCGCCTCTCGAAGCGGACAGTTCGGCAGAGCAGAAAAATGCAATTTGTAGCGTTATAAGATTTTGAATTCCTATACCTATTGCGGGTTTGTGTTTGCTTACGCTGCATGACGGTGAGACCGGTCCCAGGCTCGGCTGATGAAGAGAGATTCCATTTCATCAGTCCCTCGTATGAAATGGCTCGGAATCAGCCGATAGCCTGTTCGGGATCTGAGACCAGCAGCGCAGTTTTCTTTCTCCACTTTCTTTTGCTGCCAAAAGAAAGTGGAATATTCCTTCTGCACGAAGAAATAAGTGAGGGAAGTCCCTGATTTGAAATAGGAGTAGAATAGGGGTAGAATAGAACGCCCCCATCCAGAGCCTCCATATATATATGAGTACTACCACCGAAGACATAAAATCCCGCCTGAATATCGTCGATATCGTCGGGCAATATGTGAAGCTCCAGAAAGCGGGGAGCGCCTACAAGGCGAACTGCCCGTTTCATCAGGAGAAGACACCCAGCTTCAATGTGAACGAGGAGCGGAATATGTGGCACTGTTTCGGCTGCGGCAAGGGCGGGGATGTGTTCGCGTTCGTTATGGAAATCGAGGGGCTTGAGTTTCGCGAGGCGCTCAAACTTCTCGCTGAAAAAGCCGGTGTCGAGCTACCGGAGTATCGAAGCGATGGCCGCGCCATGGCCGAAACCAAGGACCGGGGACTGGAGATCCTCGAACTCGCCACGAAATTCTACGAGAAGCAGCTCTGGGAGAGCGAGCGGGGCAAGGTGATGTTCGCCTATCTCCACGATCGTGGCCTGTCGGACGAATCGATTCGAAGCTATCGCCTGGGCTATGCGCCCGATGGCTGGCGATTTATTCTCGAATTCCTTACGAAACGTGGCTATGCGGCTGACGAAGTCGAACGCGCCGGAATTATCATCCGCAAATCTTCTGCTGAAACTAACGACTATCAACTAAAAACTAACAACTCGCATTACGATCGCTTTCGGGACCGCATTATGTTTCCGATTGGGGATATCCTCGGCCGGACGATCGGCTATTCGGCACGGGTGGCTCCGGGCGGCGACGAGACCCAGGCCAAGTACATCAATACACCCGAAACGAACCTGTATCACAAAAGCCGGGCGCTCTATGGGCTGGCGCTCGCCAAGCAGGCGATCAAAGATGCTGGACGGACCATTCTCGTCGAGGGGAATATGGATGTGATTGCGCTCCATCAGGCGGGGATCGCCAATGTCGTCGCGGTATCGGGGACGGCGCTCACGACTGAGCAGCTCAATATCCTGAAGCGCTATGGGAAGAAGCTCTCACTCTTCTTCGATATGGACAAAGCGGGTCAGGCGGCTGCATGGAAGAGCGCCATCGCGGCTTTCGGCTTGGATTTCACGGTTGAGGCGATCGCGCTCACGAGCGGTAAAGATGCAGCCGATATGAATCGTGAGAATCCCGAGCTCCTCCGCAGGGCGGTGGCCGATGCGGAGCCAGCGATGCGGTATTTCCTTGATTCACTTCTCCGTTCGCCCGAAGCCAATACACAGGACGGCAAGCGGGCGATCGTGGAGCGTTATGCAGAACTCCTTGCAGCGACGCCGAACGACCTCGATCGTTCTCACTGGACCAAGGAGTTGGCCGAGGCGATTGGGGCCGAGCCGAAAGTCGTTCAGGCAACGGTGGAAAAAGCGTTCCGTTCCATGCAGCACGGGACTGGTTTTGTCGAAAGCCGACCGATTGAAACTTTCCTTCCGAAGTCATTCGGCCGCCGTTCCGAAGTCTTGCGCGAAGGGATCATCGGTCTCGCGCTTGTCGATCGCAAAGCGTGGGAATTGGTCGAGGCCGAAACTGACAGTGCCGTCCGAGACTTCATCCTGCTGCACCCGATTGCCTTTTTTATTCGTAACAATCCGGCTGACCCAGTCAGTGCCATCGAGGACCAGACCCTCCAGGCTCTGGCGAGCGATATCCTCTTTCGGACGCTCGAACTCCCACGCTTCAGGGATGAAGAGGCTGATCGGACCGCACTGGTGACCGAAACGGCAGCCGAATACCTGCGGGGGCTTCGGACTGAACTTCATGACAAGGATGAGCGGATCGACATTGGCCGCGCGCTTGAAGCTGCACGACAGTCGGGGAACAAGGAGGAGGAGCGTCGGCTGCTCGAAGCGTTCGCCCGTTTGACACGGGCCGATGCTTCCCAGAACGAATGAAATTTGCTACCGTAAGCCTACGAACGTAATTTTTTCCCTTTGTTATGGCCAAAAAACCTTTAAAAAAGAAGAAGTCAGCGCCGAAGAAAGCCGCACCTCGGAAGAAAGTGGTGAAGAAAGTCGCTACGAAGAGGGGTTCGAAAAAGCAACTTCCGCACAAGAAAGCGAAACGGGCTGGGGCAAAGAAGCATATCCAGAAGAAATCCGCGCCCAAGAAGAAATCTCTTCCAAAGAAGGGTGTTGCATCCAAGAAGTCGTCACGCGAAGAGCTCGCCCATAGCGCACTCGAAGAACTTCTCGTCCGTGGCAAGCAGCGCGGTTTTGTCACGGAAGATGAGATCATTCACATCCTGCCGGACATCGAGCAGGACCTCGACAATCTCGAGAATCTCTACGAGCAGCTTGAGACGTCCGGCGTCCGCATTGTTGGTTCTGAAGAAATGCTGAAGGTCCATGAGGAGAAAGAGGAAGTCGTCGAGAAGGGGAAGAAGAAAGACAAGATGATGGATCTCGGGGAGAGCGACGATGCTTCTGACCTCGTCCAGATGTACCTGAAGGAAATCGGTCGCGTCACGCTCCTCACGGCCGAAGAAGAGGTGAAGCTTGCCAAGGCGATCGAAAAGGGTGACCTCGTCGCGAAGCAGCGACTGACCGAAGCCAACCTCCGGCTCGTTGTCTCGATCGCGAAGAAATACGTCGGCCGCTCACACAATCTCTCGCTCCTCGACCTCATTCAAGAGGGGAACATCGGTCTTTTTCGCGCCGTCGAGAAGTTCGATTTCCGCAAAGGCTTCAAGTTTTCGACCTATGCAACCTGGTGGATCCGTCAGGCGATCACGCGCGCCCTCGCTGACCAGTCTCGCACGATCCGCATCCCGGTGCACATGGTGGAAACGATCAACAAATACGCCCAGGTGACCCGTCGTCTCGTCCAGGAGCTTGGTCGTGAGCCGCTCGCGGAGGAAATTGCAGCCGAGATGAACATGGAGGTCGACAAGATCCGTCATAT
>CAZCTF010000042.1:0-8215 GCA_964501755.1 uncultured Bdellovibrionales bacterium | reverse complement strand
GAAGGACTGAAAATCCTTGCGTCGGCAGTTCAATTCTGCCCCCCGGCACAGGGTTTCCCCCTACGCCCCTCGGGACTGTAGCTCAGCGGTTAGTAGTCCCGCACCAAAATTGACAGATTGACATCAGTGTTTGATCACGGGGCCGTAGCTCAGCGGTTAGAGCAGGCGACTCATAATCGCTTGGTCGATGGTTCGATTCCATCCGGCCCCACTAGCGATCATGTGAAGTGTCAATTTTGGTGCGGGATTGGTTGATGGTTCGAATCCCTGCCTACCGGCAGGCAGGCATCCAGTCCCACGTGTGAGTTGAAAATCAGATCCGCGGGTATCGTATAGCGGCTATTATGTGACCTTGCCAAGGTCAAGATACGGGTTCGACTCCCGTTACCCGCTCAGTCAAAGAAAAAAGGATTGGTCTTGCGCCGATTCTTTTTTCTTTTGTTTTGATTGGGAACGGGAGGAGAACGGGGAAAGGGGTCGGGAAAACGGGAGTTTTCCTGTTGCGGAGAGCAGCGAGTTTACGAAGTGTTGAGAACCGAGTGGTTCTCAAAGAGTCCGAAGGACGAGTGAGATTCTCCCGTTACCCGCTCAATAAGGCAATCAAGACTTCCCTCGTGGGAGTTTTTGATTTGCTGCTACACTGATCATAGATTTATGAAACCAATACCTATGGAAACAGCGTGCAAGCATTTCGGGGAAATTCCGACGGAGGATGTGAAGCCGAAGACGACGACTGGTTGCGAGGAGTGCCTCACGATGGGCGATGCCTGGGTGCACTTGCGGCTCTGCCTCGCCTGCGGCCATGTCGGCTGCTGCGACAGCTCAAAAAACAAGCATGCCACCGAACACTTCCGCGAAACGGATCATCCGATGATACGTTCATTCCAGCCCGGAGAAAAGTGGCTCTGGTGCTATGTGGATGAAGTGATGCAAGAATAGTTTTTGATAGAAGACACTATTCAGAAGAGCGGCGTTTTCTTCCCGGCTATACTAGAGGCATGCAGAAAAATATCTTTGGACTGAATAAAAAAGAGGAAGCTTTCTTCCGGAAACTGTCGACACCGGAGAGGATCCAGGACTATCTCGACACCCTCCCCTTCAATTTCGAGAAACAAGGCCTGACGTTTTACTCGCCGCGTGTGGTCTTGCGCGAGGGCAAGGCGCATTGCATCGAGGCAGCATGTCTCGCAGCGGTCGCGCTCTGGTACCATGGGGCCGAGCCGCTCATCCTCGATCTCCGCTCGCTCCGTTATGACTTCGATCATGTGGTGACGCTTTTCCAGCGGAACGGTTACTGGGGCGCCTTATCGAAAACGAACCACGGCGTCTTGCGGTATCGTGATCCGATCTACCGGACGATACGCGAGCTCGCCCTCACCTATTTCCACGAATACTATCTGACGACGACGGGACGGAAGACGTTGCGTGAGTACTCGCGACCATTCAACCTCTCGCGATTCGGTACGGACTGGGTGACGAGCGAAGAGAGTCTTATCGATATCGCCGAAGCCCTCGACCTCTCGCGGCACTACGGGATTGTCCCGCCTGCGAATGAACATTTCCTTCGTGTCGCCTCGGACATCGAAAAAAGAATGGGTTCCATCCCTGAGTGGCGGAAGACAGACCGTGAGACCTGATCCTGGATGAGAAAACAAAAAAGACGACCTATCTTTTGGAGCCGTCTTTTCTTTCCGACAGTATACACTATTTTTTGAATTCGTCTTTTATATCGCTCGCGTAGTCCTTCATGAGTTTGGCGATTTTCGGACTGATGACGATATGGCAGTACCCCTGTTCCTGGTTGCGGTCATAGTAATCCTGATGATAGTTCTCGGCCAGATAAAAGCTGGTACATGGCGTGATCTCGGTGACGATTCTGTCGGGGTAGATTTTCTCGGTTTCGAGTTCCTCTACGACACGCTCGGCGATTTCTCTCTCGGTGTCATCTCCATAGAACACGGCCGAACGATACTGTGTGCCGACATCGGCCCCTTGCCGATTTGGGGTTGTCGGGTTATGCGTATGGAAGAAAATGGTGAGCAGCTTCTCGTATGGAATGATAGTCGGATCGTACTCGACGAGAATCGCTTCGGCATGACCAGTCGTCCCAGTCGAGACTTGTTCGTAAGTCGGATGTTCTGTCACGCCTCCTGCATAGCCGGGCAAAACCGATACGACGCCGCGGAGCCGTTTGTAAATCGCCTCGGTACACCAGAAGCAGCCGCCAGCAAGTAGCGCTTTTTTTGTTTGCATACTTATTCCTTGTTGAGGACTGACGGCAATTCTTTGCCGGCCACGATGAAACGGAGCGAGAGCGAATTCACACAGTGACGCGTGTTGTTGTCGGTCAGGTGTTCGCCGAGGAAGACATGGCCCAAGTGGGCATCGCAGTGGGTGCAGCGGATTTCAGTTCGGCGGCCATCGGTATCAGCCAGTCGTTTTACTGCCTTAGGGAAATCAGCATCGAACGCTGGCCAGCCGCAGCCAGCATCGAATTTCGTCTTGGCGTCATAGAGCGGCGCATTGCAGCGTCGGCAGAGATAGATGCCTGGCGCAAAGAGTCGATCGTACTCGCCGGAAAACGGTACTTCTGTTCCCTGCCCGACAATGATGCGCGCCTCTTCGGCATCGAGCGTGTTCCACGTCATAGTGCGTCTAGTATATACCAGAATATCTAGCTGGATAGTATGGTATACTAGAGTAGCTATGAACGATCGTTCACTCGTCCGTCCAAAAATTTGCGTTATCGATGACGACGCTGATCTCCGCGAGATTTATCTCCTCAATCTGAATCGCGAGAATTTTGATGCGGTTTTGGCAAAGGATGGCAATGAGGGTCTCGCGATCATCCGCGAACACAAACCCGATGCGATTATCCTTGATCTCCAGATGCCGAACAAAAATGGCTTCGAAGTTTTGGCGGAGCTCGCAGCCGATTCTCGTCTGAAAAGTATCCCGGTCGTCATTCTCTCGAATGCTGATGACTATAAATCGTTCAAGAAGGTCGGGCAGTTTGAAACCCACTTCTATCTCGTCAAAGCATTGACCAATCCTCAGAAAGTAACCAAAATTCTGCGTGAAGTCATAAAGTAAACGAGACAAAAAGAAAAACAGGGCACTCCAGCTGTGGGGGTGCCCTGTTCATTTTTGCGCGTTGCGCGGGTGGCTGACGTCAGACGGCGGCGGGGATGAACTCCTTGGCTGTCGCGGCGAGGATTTCGGAGGCTGCATTGGTCAGGGAATGTCCGGACGGTTCAACGTAGCCGAGTTCGTCCCGGATCTTCCAGTGTTCCTCGGCCGTCGCGAAGCCGACGTCTGTGAGCTGGTAGATCGGTGGTCCACCACGCTGGCCGGCCGTCACCTGCTTGGCCTCGAAAAGCCGGAACAGGTAGAGCCTGACCGACATGAGGTTGTAGTGGTGCTTCGGGAAGCATGTCTCGAGCCGACGGTGGATGACGCCGGCAGAGAGCTTCTGGGAAGCCTGGAATGTTCCGTTATCACGGGCCATGACGATTGCAATGCGCCGGAGCGCGTTTTCGGACATTGTATTGGTCTCCAGTTGAGGTTGTTAAGGAAACAAAAAACAGCGAAAAAGCCTTTTAGCTGCCGAGGGATTTTGACATACTCCGCGAAATCCGTCAATAGGGCTTATTAGAGCCGCTAAAAGCCTGTCCGTTTGTTTGTCTTCCTATCCGTTCAAAATACCCGGATCTAAGTATTGACAGAAATACAAATATATGCTAATATGTTCAGTCATGCTTCAAAAGCAGACCTGGCTCTGGCGAGTCATCTGAGCCTGAAATCTCGCCACCAGTTCATGTGTAAAGGCAATCTATGCGTTTCCTCATCTCAATTTTTGTAATTATTCTCTCGATTTCGGCTTATCCGACGTCAGTCGAGGCCACTTTTGCCGAGGTTTCAGACAATCGGTACGATATGGCTTCTGATCCTCTCCTGCTTATCTGGACCTTTGGAACGGAAAAGGAGAAACCGCTGGTCACTAAAACGGGTGAACTGACGGCTGATGAGAAGAAACTGGCTCGTTGGAAGGAGAAGCAGACACATCTCTGGGCCAGGCTCGAGACAGGAAAGCGCCTTACGATCAATGCCTCGGCCTACACTGCGGCGGCTGACGAGTGCGGTAAGAACGACGGTATCACCGCTTCGGGGCTCATGGTTACTGAAAATCGGACTCTCGCCTGTCCTCCGAATTATCCCTTTGGCGCTAAGATCGCCATTGATGGACTAGGCGAATTCCGTTGCGAAGACCGCGGGGGTGCAATCAAGGGTAATAAGTTTGACATCTACATGGAGACGAAGAGCGACGCGTTCGCTTTCGGTCGCCAGCATCTTGAAGCCGAGATAGTTGACTAATAGTCTGTTGCAGGGAGCCTTTGGGCTCCCTGCGCGGTTTCATTGACTCGTCGTTTTGCCTTTGCTAGGCTGCCAATGTTCTGATCTGGTCCGATGGCCGAGCGGTTAGGCAAGGGTCTGCAAAACCCTGTACAGCGGTTCAACTCCGCTTCGGACCTCTTGTAGTGTTCACCGGTCTCGCTCCCCGGTAGGCTATAATGAGAGAGCTGCAGAGAACACGTTTGCCGCGGTGGCGGAATGGTATACGCAGCGGACTTAAAATCCGCGGGCCTTTAAAAGCCATGAGAGTTCGAGTCTCTCCCGCGGCACAGCTCGAAATACAAAACGCGTTTATGGGTATTGCTGCTTTTCTTATCGTCATCCAGTCGATCATTACGTTTGTCCACTGGGTGGTGTGGCGTGTCCTCGACAACTACTGGCCACTCATCGGTTATTCGCGGACAGTAGTGTTCACACTGGTGATCGCTTTTTCATTTTCCTTCCTTGTTTCCAATATACTCACACGTTTTTTTCCGGGCGATGTGGCTCGGATGCTCTACTTCTATGCAGCCATGTGGCTTGGCACGGTGCACCTGCTCTTTCTCGCTGCTGTCCTCCTCTCCCTCGTTTCACTCATCGTTGACTCATTTGGTGGGACAGTCTCTCCGTGGATTGCGCTCCTTTTCTTCATGACGGCGCTCGGGCTGAATGGCTTCGCGCTCTGGAGCGGATTCCAAGTACATCCGAAGCATCTCTCCGTGGCGCTCCCCAATTTGCCTGATGTGTGGACCGGGAAGAAGATCGCGTTCTTTGCGGATTCACATTTCGGCAACATCCATCGTGACCGGACGGCCCGGGATATCGCGAGTCTCATCGCCAATGAAGATCCAGCGCTCCTCCTCATGGGCGGTGACTACTTTGACGGGCCACCGATCAAGGCTGATCTGGTGACCGCTCCTTTCAAGCCGATTACCTCGCGTATCCCTTCCTACTTTGTTTCGGGCAATCATGAGGAGTACGGTGATACGATTGGGTTCCTACGCTCACTTGAAATGGCGGGCTTTCGGGTCATCAATGACAAGCGGGTCGAGCTCGACGGACTTCAGATTGTCGGTCTCGACTTTGTCACGACGCGGACGCCCGAAGCGACCGAGATGGTCATGATGCATCTCATGGTGAAAGACGATATGCCGACGATTGTGCTGAAGCACATCCCGAGAAATATCGGAGAGCTCGTCCGTGGCGGAGCTGATCTGACGCTCCATGGTCACACGCATGAGGGACAGATGTGGCCCTTCAGCTGGGTGACCTGGCTCGTGTACAAAGGTTATGATTTCGGATTGAAGCCACACGGTGATGCGTGGGTGTATACGACGAGTGGTGCCGGGAGCTGGGGTCCGCCGCAGCGCTTCGGTACGGCACAAGAAGTCGTCTTCTTCACTCTCACGAAGAAACAGTAAAAACTAGAATCCCGATTGCTGAGCGTCGGGATTTTTTGATAAGAAAAAAGCAGTCCAGATTCTGGACCGCCGAATGTAGGCCGCCGCTTCCGTCGCTTGGTTGGCGGCGGCGGAGGCGGGGTTTCGGTGAGGAGACTAATCAGCCAATCGACGTAGGTCTTGTCTCTCTCTATGGAGTTAAAGACGAGCCAGATTTCGTGAATCACGATTCGATCGATTACGAGTTTTTGGGCGTACGGCCAGTCACCGATGGCACAGTTGGGGTTTGCCTCGCGCCAGTTTTGGAGAGCCCACCAGCTCCCGGCTTCTCGATCGTTGATGTATTCCATGAGTCCGGACTGGAGATAGATGAAACACATTCCGGCGATGAAAGCCGTGAAGGCAAGATGCATGTCTGTCATAACGAACCTTTCTTTCTTGTTGGAAAAGAGCTACCCGACGCGCGTTTGTCTCAGCTTCTCTATCACTTCCGGGATTTTTTTGAAGTCCTCGATAAGCGTGTTACGCATGCTGCCATTATAGAGCGCGGCTGCCGGATGATAGAGCGCAAAGAAGACCTGTGGTCCGAGGTCCGGCAACGTTCGGCGAAACGCCTGTCCGTGGACTTCGGAAATTTTTTCCCCCGGAAGAAAGTGTTCCATTGCATGCCGTCCCAGCGTGACGATTACTTTCGGTTTAATGATCCGGATCTGTTCGTGGAGCCAGGGCATACAATCCTCGATCTCCTCCGGGAGCGGGTCACGGTTGTTGGGCGGACGGTATTTCACGACGTTGGTAATGTAGATATCCTCGCGCCGGAGTCCGATACTCGCGAGCATTTCAGCGAGGAATTTTCCGGCGGCACCGATGAAAGGAATTCCCTGTTCGTCCTCATTCTTGCCTGGTGCCTCGCCGATGAACATGATACTGGCATTGGCCGAACCATCACCTGGGACGGCTTGTGTCGCGGTGTCGCGGAGCGTGCAGGAACACTCGAGTATCATTCGAGCATTCAGTATCTTCAGTTGCTTCGTTTTCGTTTCGTCTACCATAGAAAGTCTCACTATGCGACGTGCCAACCCTCAATGGATTCGATGATCTTCCCCTTCACTTCGAATCCACTGGCAAGCTTATGTCCGCCACCACCGAGCTCATGAGCAATAGCGGAAACATCGATACCATGATGCTCTGAGGCTCGTAGACTCCCCCGCACGGTCTCTTCATCGCGCTCCGAAAGGACAAGCGCAAATTTCGCTTCCGGCACGGTCGAGAGTATCGAAGCGACTTGGTAGATATCATCCGGGGTCGCTTCACATTCATCGATGTCTGAACGTGTGACTGCGGTGACAAGGAACCCAGACTCTCTGACGAATTTTGCTTTTTCGAGCGCTTTCCCCCACAGTTTCATCGCCGAAATATTTTTATTTGTGAAGATCGTGTTTGAGATCTTTGTTAAGGGGGCACCGAGCTTCATGAGGTGCGAAGCAATATCCATGACCTGAGGTGAAACGGAAGAATGCTGGAAATTTCCGGTGTCAAAGAGAATGCCAGTTAGGAGTGCGGTTGCCATATCCTTGGTGATATGGACTTGGGTCTGCATGAAAAAAAGGTAAACGAGTTCACTCGATGACGAGTATTTCGGATCAATCATGCTGATATCAGCCGAGAGATCGATGTTCGGATGATGGTCGATAAGTGTGATGACCTGTCGCTCGGCGAAACGATCTCGGAACAGATGAAATCCTCGATCGACAGAGTCGGCAGCGATCACCGCATCGAACGAGGCGAGATCGATCTGATCGGGATGGAGGAATTCAGTGTGAAAAAGCGTATTCAGGTTCTCTGGGAAAGGATCATAACAGGCGATCACAACACGCTTTCCTTCGGACTCGAGGTAGTACTTTAGGGCAAGATTGGCGCCGACCGTATCTGGATCGGGCCGTTTGTGCGCGACGAGGAGCACTGACTCCGCCTGGTCGATGACGAAATGCAGAGTTTTGAATTCCTTTCCAAAATAACGCATACGGGAATCAGGCTAAGTGCGCTCGTTTTCTATGGCCTTAAGTAAGTGCTCAACCTCATCGGCCTTTTCCTCGGTCGTATCGAGCTCGAAGACGATCACGGGAAGTGGTCGAGTTGCAAGTCGCTGGTGGAAAAGACGTTGGATGTCCCGTCGCTCATGTTCGAGCGTTTTCATGACGTAGTGGCGATCTTCAATCGGAAAAACGCTAAGAAAAACATGTGTAGCTCGCAGATTTCGTGTCGTATCAACCTTTGAGAGGGTGATGATCACACCCTCCTTGAGAGAGATCTCGCGCGTCAAAATCCCCCCGAGGATATCCCGGATCAGATCATTCAATTGTGTGATTCTATCGTGCATAGTGCCCCCACCAGGAATCGAACCTAGATCTCTCCCTTAGGAC
>CAZCTF010000041.1:0-8681 GCA_964501755.1 uncultured Bdellovibrionales bacterium | reverse complement strand
CGCCGATGTTCGGGATATCGCGGGTGACAACTTCAGGCCCGAGCTTGGTATCACGGACGTCAATCGAGAAGTCCTCGATATGGATCGAGCTCCAGCGGTCGCGTTGCACGACACGTTCGGAAATGATGATGGCGTCTTCGTAGTTGTAGCCCTCCCACGGGATGAATGCGACGAGCATGTTCTGGCCGAGCGCGAGTTCGCCCTCTTCGGTCGAGGCGCCGTCAGCGAGGAGGTCCCCCTCATCGACTTTTTGGCCCTTGGTCACGCGCGGCACCTGGTTCATAGAGGTGAAGGCGTTCGACTTCTCAAAGCTCTGAAGTGGGTATTCGCGATCGAGGTGTTCTTTCTTCGAGCCAGCTGGTGCCTTGGAACGGACAACAACACGGGTGGCATCGACTTCGATGACTTCACCCTCGTCGAGCGCGAGGACGACCTGACCCGAATCACGGGCGGCCTTGTCTTCGATGCCCGTACCGATGACTGGCGACTCCGGCACGACACAGGACACCGCCTGACGCTGCATGTTCGAACCCATAAGGGCACGGTTGGCGTCATCGTGCTCGAGGAACGGAATGAGCGCGGTCGCAATCGAGATGCACTGCTTCACCGACACGTCGATATAGTCGACGGCTTCGGCCTCGATCGTTTCTGGATGGCCTTTCACGCGGGCCTCGACTTGCATTTCATTGATATTGCGGTGGTCGTCGAGCGAGATACCAGCATGAGCGATGATCTTGCGGTCTTCGACGATGGCGTTCAGGTATTCGATCTCGAGCGAGACGAACGGCATGACGAGCACGGTCTCGCCCTTCTTCTTCGCCGCCACTTTTTCAGCGAGCGCTTCGGTCAGGTGTTCACCCTTCTTCGCGACGCCGTCGATTGTTTCGCGGAGGATGCGGTTCACGAGCTCCTCTTTCTTCGCTTCGACTTCATGCTTCACGATGAGATACGGAGTCTCGAGGAAGCCGTATTCGTTCACGCGGGCATAGGTCGCAAGGTGACCGACGAGACCGATGTTCGGACCTTCCGGCGTTTCGATCGGACAGATGCGGCCGTAGTGTGAGTGATGGACGTCACGGACTTCGAAGCCAGCGCGCTCACGAGTGAGTCCGCCCGGACCCATCGCGGAGAGACGGCGCTTGTGCTCGAGTTCGGCGAGCGGATTGACCTGGTCCATGAACTGCGACAATTGCGAGCTCGAGAAGAACTCCTTCACCGCAGCGGCGACTGGACGTGGGTTGATGAGCTGCCCCGGGACGACGGTCTCGACATCGCAGGTACTCATGCGGTCCTTGATGTTTCGGACCATACGATAGAGTCCGACACGGAGCTTGTTCTGGATGAGTTCGCCCACGGCGCGCACGCGGCGATTGCCGAGGTGGTCGATATCGTCCGCCTTGCCTTCCGGATCATTATTGAGGCGGATGACTTCGCGGATGATGAGAATGAGGTCGTCGATATTCAAAACGCGGTTTTCTTCCTTGTCGGGACGATCGACTTCGAGCCGCTGATTGAGCCGATAGCGGCCGACGGCGCCGAAGTCATAGCGCTCGAAATTGAAGAACATGCCGTCGATCATCTGTTTGGCGTTCTCCTCGGTGGCGAGGTCGCCCGGACGGAGACGCTTGTAGACTTCGCGATAGGCTTCGCCCTGATTGGCGGCGCCATCTTTGGCGAGGGTCGTCTCGATATAGTTTATGTCGCCCTTGTCGATATCGACGAACGCCTTGCGGATCTCTTTTTCCACCATGCCGAACGCTTTGAGGAGCGCCGTCACGGCCAATTTACGCTTGCGGTCGATCTTCACCGAGAGGACGCCGTCAAGGTCGGTCTCGATCTCGAGCCAAGCACCGCGGTTCGGGATGATTTTCGCACCGAAGAGCTTCTTGCCCTTCTGATACTCCATGGTGAAGAACACTCCTGGGGAGCGGATGAGCTGGGAAACGACGACACGCTCGACACCATTGATGATGAACGTACCGCGTTCGGTCATGAGGGGAACTTCGCCGAGATAGATCTCCTGCTCCTTCACTTCGCCCGTCTTCTTCATGAGGAGAACTGCCTTCGCGCGGAGCGGCGCCTCGTAGGAGATATTCTTGTCTTTCGCGACGCTCGCCGGGTATTTCGGCTCGTCGAGGTAGTAGCCCGTCAGGGAGAGCTCCAAGTCCTTGCCCGTGAAGTCACCAACAGGATTGATTTCGTCGAGGAGTTCCTGGAGGCCTTTCTTCCAGAACCAATCATAGGAGGCCGTCTGCACCTCGATGAGGTCCGGCAGGGACACGGTGATACGGTTCTTGAAGAACCGACGCTTCTTCAATGAGGAACCCGTGCTGATCGCGTCTTTCACGCGGAGCGACTTCTTGCCCTTGGTCATAGAAAAACACTCACGCCGCTCCGTCTTGCTGGCGAAAAGCAAGCCGGGGGTATGAGGATTACGGTTATTTACTTGTCCCACTAGTCGAAAAATCGACGGTACGCATCACCCGAACTTTAAGCTAGTGAAGCCTATCGACAAACCACTTCCCTCTTGAAAACAGTTTTTCGACAGACCTCGTTCCAGAAATCGAAAACTTTCTCTAAAGTACTCACGAGTCTAGCAAGCGCTTGATTTCCTGTCAAATAGGACAGAAAACCCCCTGGCTCATAGTGGGCCGCGGGTTCATCTCAGCTACTTTTTGTCTGTTTTTGCTTCACTCTAGCGTTAGAGTTTCGCTTCACTCACGGCCCAAGTATACACCCGGGCTACGGTCTCGGCAATTTTCACACTCGTTAACCCCGTTAGATCACTAAGAAATGGTTCATTTTCAGGATTTTTCACACTTGGCGAGGCGTGTTTTTCTGTCCAAAAAGCATCACTCGGATGGCTATCTAACGGGGTAAAGTTGTCAGAAACGGCTGTTTCAAGCCGAAAATCAGTCACATCCTCGGGATTCAGGTTGTTCTCGGAGAGTAGTGCCTCAATCCCCTGAAAGAGCTGCCGGCCCAGATCCCGGCTCTCCGCCCAGCTTTTTTCGGCCAATACCTTCCCGTCCCGCATAAGCCGCAGCCGCGCATCAGTCTTGGTGAGAGTAAGAAGAAAGGAGTACATATTCGGAATTTCTAATTTTCTATCAATTTACCTACTCATAAAAATCTTATTCACTCTATCACCATCATGATCTGCCGAAAAAACTTCTTGTCCTGTTGTTGTACCTGAAATATGTGAAATAGCAGCGACCAATTCCCCTTCTCTATAAATACGGAGTCCTGGCTCATACTTATGTGCAGCACTTTCTCGAAAAGCCGCTAAAAAAGAAGGTGAGTAGTATTCTCTCACGCTCCATCCAGCCCTAGGTGATTCACTCATTTCTCCGTCCGGACCCTGAAAGACCACTTTTTCAGTTATAGGCTGAACCACTGCCCGCAGGTCACGGCCATCATGGAGTTGTGTCGTCTTCAGTCGTAGTGTCGCTCCTGATGGCGCTGTATAGTAAATGGAGTTCATTTCTGGATCATAAGGTTGCAGTGGCACATCAGTCGATACCCCGCCAGTGCTCTCCGTAGCATATTTGCTCGTCCACAGCGACACCCTATCCAAAATTTCTACAAGTTTCCAAAGTGCCTCCCTATCCGATAGCTTCCGATATTTTTCATGATCAGCAAGAAATGTGTCCAATATCTGTTTGATACGCATCAAACCCACCATTTCATCTGGCAATACAATATGCGTTTCCGTAGGAAGCCCTTCGAGACTTTTTAGGAAAGCATTTCTTCTGTCGATCAATGTCTGCCATGTCTTTTCTGGCATAATACTGGGTCCGGTGGCAGAAGCGACAGACTCTCCCGTAGCCTTTCCCAATGAGTACTTAGCTCTCAAATCACTCATTACACGATCATGTCCTAATATTTTTAGCCTCGCTGTATCCTCTGGGCTTAGTGGTTTTTCAGGATTCATATCCGTGAGATAAAGTTTTCATTTATTACCAAACTTCATAAAACAACTCTCATTTTCGACTCCGACTTCGTCTTTCCACATCGGACTGGTACAGCTCGAATGCTACTTTAATCCTTGTCTTGCCCTCTTTTGAGATGTCCGCATGTTTTGCCTTTTCAAGTATCTCAGTATGGATCTTCCCTTCTTCACCAGCACCCCACTGGCTCAAGCGATCGGAAAATCCCTCTGAAAAAACCTCCTCGAGAGCTTGCTGTAATTCCGTTTGCCGTAGATCAATGCCTGTAAAATATCCTTGCTTGATGGCCTCCCAGACCGCCTGTTTCGGAAGTTCTGAACTTGCAGCGATGATCTCTACAAATGCCGTCACTACAGCCCGAGATCCAAGATAGGCCGCGACATGATATTCAGCTCGACGGTCTTTATCCGAAACTTTGGCGGTTTCTCCGGTACGCTGGAGGTACTCCCCATAAACTTCTTCGGCTATCTTATCAGTGACACCTTCATTGAAATCAGTGAATGCCCTTTTCGTACGGCTCTTCTCAAGCTGCGTACGATCATATCCCGATAAACGATATGGATCCGACTTCTTAAAAAGAGACCTCACGATAGCCAGCAATCGTTTCCCACCGGTAGGATTTTCTTTGAGATTCTTTGACGAAGCGTGCGTTTCCTCATGGATGAGCGTACTCAGTATCTCATTCTGAAATTCCGCCCGGGAAATCGGATGCTCTTCCTGGCGAGAAAGAGGACTCGAACCAATAGTTATTCCGTTGTGGAAATCATACTCTCCTCCACTCCACCCGTCGTTGATGACAATTTTCTCTGGTCCACAAAATCCAATTTCGCCCGATACACCAGATCGTCTCCGCATCCCTTCAAAAATATCTTTCAGTGTTCCATAGTCAACACCCCTGATAAGCTCTGCAGTAATCGTCAGGTATTCGGATTCCTTAACATCCCCGTCTTCATCAAAAAGCTCTGCTAAAATTTTTTCTTCTGCCGCTTTATCTTTTGCTGCCTGAGCTTCAACCAAAGCTCTTATTTCTTCACGAGATACCGCCAGTTCTTGAGTGTTCTCATGCGACAGCTTTAGTTCCCCCTTTTCTCCAGACGTTTCAGGAACAGGATATTCTTCCAAAACATTCATAGCCTTTACTTTAATTTCTTCCAGTCGAATTTCCAGGGGTCAGTCTTACGGCCCGGGGCGATGTCGCCATGACCGAGAACATGCTTTATCGTCCGCCGAGTCTTGATATCCGCGATGAGGGCATTCACCGCCGCGTACTGTTTGTCCGTATAGCCGCTTTCCTCGGTCGCGATGATCTCGATGCCGATGGAGAAGTCATTCACGTTTTTCCGGCCATCGGGCATTTTCGACGAACCGGCATGATAGGCGATGTTCGCCTCCTCCGCCAGGCGGAGGACGGCGCCCGATCGGTCGATGAGGTAGTGAGCGCCCACGCCGTACTGTTCATATTCCTCGATCGTTCGATCGACTGAGTAGACATCGCCACCGAGGGCATTGTAGGACGAATGCAGGACGATCGTATCAACCGAACGCGGTGCTGGCGGGACACGGAAACCGAAACGGAGGAGTCTCGACTCTATAGAAAGCCCAGACGACTCACTCTTTTCTGGTGCTGGCGATTCGACTGGCTTCGGGGGCGAGGCTGGTGCCGACTCTTCAGATTTCTGTTCTACTGGCCGCGTTTCAAGGACAAGTTCTGGTCCCACTTTAGGCGCGGCGGCTTCCGGTATTTCAGCTGCTTTCTCCAGTTGGAGCGGCTCATTTTCGAACGTCGCCTCGTCGAGCGGCGTATCATTGGAGAGACTATAGAGAAGACCTCCGAAAGAGGCGGAGAGGAAAGCAACGAGACTGAGAAAGAGGCGGATCATAGGTGTCTGCCTCGATTATACTCCCGAAACAGGAAACGGGAGGTTCTCCCGCTAGCGTCGGGACTTTCTCGTGAGAAAGAGCGCTCCGGCGGCGCCGATCGCTGCCCCGAGGGAAAGCGTGATGGCGGCTGCTTGGCGCGGGTGTTTCTTCACATAGCGTTCAACAACGCCGAGTGTATCGACGAGTTCGGATTCGACGCGGGCGACTTCGCGGAGCGCAGTCCGTTTGGCGCGGACCAGCTCCTTGCCGACGATTGTCGCAATCGCTTGACGATCTCGCTCATCCATAGGAGGAAAGGCTAGCGACGACGTGAAAACAGCATCACGATGCCGGTCACGACGAGAATGAATGTCCCGACCGCGATCTGGCCGATGCCAGGGAAATGAACGAGAGCATTGATCACCTGTGCCCCGCCCGAGAGGACAAATACAATGCCGACCCCAAGGAGAAGAAGGGCAAAGAGCCGCTGAACGGCCAGATTAATAACCGACTGAGCCCGATCCTCTGCTACGACCGAGATTCGCTCGATGAAACTCTCGACCGTGCCGAACATACGTTCGACGAAATACGGGATGAAACTCCAGCGCTCCGGGCTCTCCTTTTCTTCTTTGATTTTCTTTGTATTTTCAGGCATAGATATGATTATGTAGTGTCAATCAATTTGGTCATACCGGTTATCAAAGAGTGAGAGCGCTTCACCAACATTGCGTTCACCGCGGACGACCGAACTAATCATGTTGACGAGTAGTCCCTCAGCCTGCTCGGTATCCGATGGCCTCCAACTTTTTGCGATAAGATTCCCGTTCGCAAATGGACTTAAGACCACATCGCCTTTCTGCACTTCAATGAGATCGCGCCGAGCGGCCGGCTTCTTGGTCGACTGAATATACGTTTTGGCCGGATCAAACGGAAGCACGATGTCGGTCGTATTCGTTGGCGCGAGAGCATTCACCAGCTTCATCGTGTTCGTCGGATGAGGAAGCGTCAGGTAGGACAAGAACTGCCATGATTCATGCGACCGCACTTTCTGATAATTGTCGGGTGAGAGCACCAACTCCGGCTTCGACGGATTGGTGACCTGTGTTTTGTTTTTAGCAACCGCGAAGCCCCAGTAGTTGGCAAAGTTGAACGGCGCCTGATTATTGAACTGAGGCAATGGCGCAGTGGCAAAGTTCAACTTGGCATTCTTCTGTTTGATCGTCGGGTAATGATAGGAGTAGTTGATCATCATCCCAAGCGTCCCCTCATAAAATGCGTCGATTGAAAAGTGCTGACGCTGATTCCAAGTATAGGTTGGGAGTCCGAGTCGGGTAAAGCGGGTGTAGAATTCAAGCGCCTGTCGATCCGCTTGCTCACTGAACCGCGTATCCGTAATCGTCCCCCCGTACTGCATCACGAGGTTGAGGAAAATGTCGGATGAACGATTGACATTCTCTCCCGTACCAAGAGCAATCGCTGATTGATTGATATTACCGAACTCATCCACTCGCGTCAGCTGTGGCACCATGGCGATGAGCTCTTCCCAGGTTCGAGGCGGAGCAGCAATACCGGCTGCGTTAAACAGATCCTTGTTGTAATAGAGGGCGAGGGAATCGACCGAGAGCGGAACGGCCATCACTTGCTTCTGTTCATCGAGGAAATCGTCCGCAACGACATCGACAAAATTATCGCGAACCGTTTTCTCTGTGAAAAGGCTGGGCGACGATGGAATAGTCTTATCAGCGAAACTCGGAACCCAGGTATTCCGGAGCATGAAGATATCCGGCCCCGTCCCCGCCGCCATCGCATCGACGAGATCACCTTTATAGGTTTCCGGTGCGAGCTTGCGATAGCGAATTTCCTTAATATGGGGATTTAGTTTCTTGTACTCAGCTGCAACTTTGTTGAAAGTATCTGAATCATCAAAAGTCCCCCAAATATCGAGGGTGATCTCGTACGATGGTGCTTCCTCTTCTCCACAACCCGACAGGGTGAGGAGAGAGATACCGAGGAGGATGCATGAGGCGAACATCGAGACACGTCGTTTCATAGGCTAGTGTTTCTTTTCTACGAGAAAGGCGTAGTGGAAACCACCGACTGACGGCTCCTCGACTACTGATAGGTCGGCGCCCTCAATGATTTGCCTCATTTCAGCTGGCTTGATGCGGAGCTCTCGCTCGGGTCCAACGATCGATTCTTTCGGATCCCACTCGACGATGAGCGCCCGGCCGGCCGGTTTCAAGATACGAGCGACTTCGCGCATGATGACACTCTTGTCTTTGTTCTGAAGCAACACGTCTTTTGCAATGACCCAATCGACTGATCCAGTCCCGAGGCCAGAACCATTGGCCCGTTCCAAATTGCAGCGCTGAGCAACGACATTGGCGAGACCAAGCGCCTTTGCCCGGCTTGCAATTGCTTCGAGCGCCGACGGGAGCACGTCAAGCGCATAAACCGTACCTTCTGGACCGACGGCGCGAGCGAATTCAAAAGAGAAATAGCCCGAACCAGCACCAAAATCAGCAACCGTATCTCCTGTGCCGACGGAAAGGGTACAGATCACGGTCCGAGGTTCTACGAAAGTCAATCCTTTGGGTACATCCATATGTTTCGTCTGTTTCTTGATTGTACAACACTCGAGGAGGACTTTCCAACGCAAGAGCAGCTGGGTCAGTTGCTCTCATCCCGTTCTTTCGCTAGACTGTGCTCGTTATGAAAAGGAAAGGTGGCCGAGTGGTTTAAGGTACTTGCTTGGAAAGCAAGCGTACGAGCAATCGTACCGGGGGTTCGAATCCCCCCCTTTCCGCAGAGAGCGGAGCGAACGAAGGAAAGAACACGCCAACTACTTGGCGTGCGTGGGGGGATGAGAAA
>CAZCTF010000040.1:255-8904 GCA_964501755.1 uncultured Bdellovibrionales bacterium | reverse complement strand
TCCCGTAGAATAAAAAACGAGTTCTCTCCTCCAGGACGAAACTCCATCTAATCAGATTTTATTTCTTTTGTCAAGAGAATATTTGTGCGCGAGGTGAATTTGAAGAAATCTACTATCTTTCGTAAAAGTATCTCACAAAAAGAAGGCTCAGTAAAGCCTTTGCAGTTAATAAAACGGGTTTCAATCGTCCTATGGCTTTCCGACTCTTCAAAGCTCCCGCTTTCCAATTAGTTGTCCTACTCTCTTGAGCTCGTACCGAGTGCTCGAAAGTCGGCGCGCATACGCGCATCGAATTTCTCTTCGGCCTCGCTACTGGGACCGACTGTACGGATACTGTCGGTGTACATCCGCGTAGTCATATAGGCCATAACGAAAATGAGAATGGCTATGCTGAGTCCGAGGACAGAGAGGATAAAACGCGGATGGAGATAGACCCCCGTTTTCGACTCAAAGTAATGACTGATTTGCCGAATCATAATTTCACGCTTAGAAACCAGCTCCGCCCGTACTCCAGATACCGAATGCCCATGTCGTACGCTGCGGATCAATGAATTCCGGTGGGACCGCCATGCTGACCGGTGAATGATAGATGAGTTTGTAGTCACTCCCGGAACCATTCGTCCGATAGATATATTGGCTCTGGTTTGCAGGAATCCCAGGTGGTGGCGGATTCAGATTATAGGGAAGCGGACACCACCCCTCGCCAGAAAACTGTGAGATCCAGCAAGCCCCCAACCCGCACCATGAAGCATAGGCGTTCCGAGCCGCCCATTGGCCTCCCGTTCCACACGAGAGCGGGTAGGTGCCATAATTCGCTCGGTATGTCTCGAGATAGAGACCAATTTTCTGAAGATCGGCCAGAGCCTGGGTTGCCTCGGTCTTGAGTCGAACTGCTGAAAGCGACACCATGACCGCTCCGGTCACCAGACTGATGATCGCAACGACAATCATTACCTCGATGAGGGTAAATCCTGCTTTTCTTTTGGGCGAAAGGAGAATCGACATGTCTCCATTCTAACACCGAACCGCGGCGCTATACCCGCGATCCGCTTCCCGGGGTCACGAGACCGAGCTCTTTCAAAAAGACGTCGAGTTCCGAACCGGTGATACGCCGCGCTTCACCCGGGTCGAGGTCACCAATACGGACGTTCATAATCCGCAGGCGACGGAGTTCTTTCACGGTGAGGTGGAGCGCCGAGAGCATGCGCCGGATCTGATGTTTCTTCCCCTCGGTCAGAATGATGCTGAGTTCACAGCGTCCGATTTTCTTCACTTTTTTCGCCCGGAGCATATCGCCTTCGCTTTCGATACCGGCGATAAGTCTTTCGGCGATATTTGCCGGAACTTCTTCTTGGACTCTGACCTCGTACTCTTTCTCGTGAACAAAGCGCGGATGAAGCAATCGTTCGGTGATCCGACCATCGTCGGTCACGATGATGAGCCCCTCGGATGCCTTGTCGAGTCGCCCGACCGGAAAGACTCCCTTTTCGGAAAAGATATCCGCGATCGATCGCTCCCCGCGCTCCGGCGAATGCGAGATGATACCGCGCGGCTTGTAGTAGGCGAAGTAGCGGTGAACCCGGGCCTTGCCGGTCTGTTTCACCTCGACAACGTCATCGGCCGTCACTTTGGTGCCGAGCTCGGCTGGCTTACCGTTGATGAGTACCTTGCCAGCCGAAATGAGCACGTCCGCTGCTTTGCGTGTCGCGATGCCCCGGAGGGCGAGGTAGCGATTGATCCTGAGCGGAAATGGGATGGGCTCGCCTGACATATAAGTAGAGGGAGCATCCCATGGATCGATTGGTCCGTCAATGAAATAGTCGGCGTCTTACTTCGCTTTCTTTGAAGCAGACTTTGGCTTTGCCTTCTTCGGAGCGGCACACTTTACGCATTTACAGCCGAACGGCTTGATGAAATCGTTGAAGTAATCCTTGCCATAGTCATAGGTCAATTCCTCCCCCGGCTGAATATCTTTCAGGGCGACAATAAAGACTCTGGCCTGACGGATGACCGATTCGCAATTCGGTCGGCAAGAGTGATTGGCATAACGTGCCGTATTCCAGCGTGCGCTGCCGTCGATGTCCGTCTTGGAATTTACGGTGAATATGTAGCTGTTGTTTTCGAGTGTGTCCCCTTCTTTGCTCGTGATGCGCTTACCGACGTATTCGATGATGGTTTCGCGTTTCTTGATCGGCACAGCCGCAAACAGTCCGAGTCCGGCACTCGAGCGCTTCACGTGTACATTGGCTGGTCGGGCGTGCTTGGTCGGCATAGGGTTTCGGTCAAACAAAAAATGTCCGTTGGGACAATTGAATTACGTATGCGTATCATGGTATCAACTGAGACGAGCGAAGGCAAGGCTTCGGACAAAGAAAAAAGGATCGTTTCCCGATCCTTTCTCCCGGTCAAGCGATAGATTTTTTAGAACAGTCCGCCGCGACAGAATTGCGGGATAAAACAGCCAAAGAGAAGTGACCCAATCCCCACTGCCATGCCGAGAAGGCCAATCCAGACCGTATGTGGCTCTAGTGCCCGCCGGACTTTCTCTAGGGTCGAGTACTTCCCCGAAAACTGTACTGCCAAAAGGAGTCCTATGGCGAGCGCCGGTAAAGATTGTGGAAAGCTCGCGCCGAATTCCGGTATCGGAACATTCAAGACTCCGAGCCGATCAATAAGCGCGAGTCCTCCTAACGCAAGAGTAATCAGGCCGAGCTGCTCTCGGATACCGCCAAACCAGCCTTCTAGCCGCTCCACAACTGGTCCGAGGCCCCACTCCTTCAGTTTTGGCACTGCGAGGAGTGACCCGGCAACGATATTGATGATTTGCATGATCATAGCTAATCACGATAGAGGATTATTCTTTGGCCGAAAGTGGCTTCGGCAAGTCGGGCTTCTCCCCGTCCATGCGGCGGATGAGATCGCGCATGAAGAAGAGGCCGAGGAAGAGATTTACCGCAATGAAGAACTTCACGACCGGGATCACAAACCACCACCACGAAGCCAGACGTGTCACCGGGAGAAAATCAAATACTTCTACTAGCAGGAGGAACGTGATGGCAAAGGCCAAGAATTTGAAAGAGAGATCGAGCTCCATCTCGACGCGCCACACGATACCAACAACAAAGACGAGTGAAAGGATGAGTGACGTGACGGTGAGGAACGAGATGAAGAGAACGAGGAAATCCGTATTCATCGGACCACCCCCTTTCTATGACCGAAGAAGCCCAGACGGACCAGTTGACGTTCTGTCACAGCCCGAAGACTGTGCAGATACAGCCAGTATTCGCGAATGAAGAGGAGGAGAAATAACAGGAAAAGAAAGAAGAGCGAGAAGAACAGCAGTCCGATATAACTTGCCGCTTCCGCATAGCTCACCTCGTGCCCGGCGATAGTAAGAAAGGGAAGGCCTTTCAGGGTAAATGAATCCTCACGACTAATCGTCTCCCCATTGATCACGATGTCTGCCCGAACTCGGTACGCCCCAGGCTCCAGATAGAGTGGAAGGACTTTCTCGATACTCACTTCTGTCTTCTCGGCAAGCTCGACGGCGTCAAGAAGCCGGAAGACATCCTGACGGCTCGGATCATTGAGATAGAGACGACCAGCGACACTTGCCGGGAACGCGGTATCTTTCGCGGCGATAACAACGGAAAGGATATCTTCTTGGAAGAGTTCCCGATCAAGATTCTTCACCTGAACGGAAAAGTCAAAGGTCCCGGATTGTCCATCTGAAACAGGAGTTGTCCCGTTTGTCGCCGAATCACTTGAACCACTCACATTCTTGGTCCAAAAGGTGAAGCTATCCATACCTGTGCGCGAGCTGTCCGCCGGATCCGTTGCTGTCACTGAAAGGACATGATTGCCGGTATCGAGACCAATCGGCGGAATCCATTCAAAATACCCATTTGCATTGGCCGTAATCCGCGCCCGGATTGACGGGTTCGTGACCGAGATATCGAGAATCGCGTATGGCGTATTGCTCGTTCCTGTCACTTTCGGTCGGCGCTTGGAGAGATCGGTATTGGCCCGATTCTCTGGACGGACATTCTTGCCACCCAAGGTCTCGATAGTGACCGTCACAGGTGCGGTACTGCCACATTCGAGTGTCGTTACTGACACGCTCGCTGATACTGCGCTCCCCGGAAACATCGGCCCATACGCGGTGATCTGATAACTGTAACTCGTATTCGCCACGACCGCCGTATCCGTGTACTGGGAAAGCGTGAGTCCGGTGGTGAGCGGCAGACTGTCTCGATCGATATCCCAGCTCATCGTTCCGATATCGTCTGCCCAGTCGAGAACGATGCGCGGTACGAGACCGACACAGGCCGGAGTCGCGGTAATCACCGGTACAGCCGGAGGACCCGGCACAACTGCGGTCACGACAATAGTGTCATCGGCAAAGGCGAAGAGCTTCTTCCGGATATCTTGATAGAGAAATTCCGGCCCGAGCGTAAGGCCGAGGCCCAGGTAGAAGAAAAACGAAAAAAACATGACCCAGAAGTGAAACCGGGCGACCCATTTCAGCTTGGTATCGCGATGGAGGACTGTCATAGACTGCCCTCAGTTTAGCACGCAGCTCGTGGCACGAGACTAGACAACGCGGATGATTTCCTCGAGCGTGGTGTGTCCCGATGAGACGAGATTGATGGCGTTCTGGCGGAGTGTCTGCATCCCGGACTGGACGGCATAGGCCTGAAGGTCATTCATCGAGGCCTTATCGACAATCATGGCCCGCAAGTTGTCATCAAAGGTAAGCACCTCGAAAATACCGGTTCGGCCTCGATAACCGGTCCCGTTGCATTCGGCACAGCCCGTACCTTTCCGATACGGGATGATCATGCCATCGAGACCGAGAAAGGAAATAAACTCCGGACGCGGATTGGGATCGGGCGCGCTGCACGTCTGACAAATTCGCCGAACGAGTCGCTGTGAAATGACGCCGCGGACCGCATAGGCAATGAGTCCCCGCTCGATGTCCATATCGATCATGCGGGCGATCGCCCCAATCGTCGTATTGGCATGGAGGGTCGAGTAGACGAGACGACCAGTGAGCGAAGCCTGGACCGCATACTCTGCCGTTTCCGCATCACGGATCTCGCCGATCATGATGACGTCTGGATCCTGGCGGAGGATACTCTTCATGCCCTTGGCGAATGAGAAGCCGATTTCCGGATGGATCTGGCTCTGCCGCATATCCTCGAAATACATCTCGACCGGGTCCTCGAGCGTGAGGATATTCCGTTCCTTGCGATTCGTTTCCATGAGCATAGCGTAGAGCGAGGTCGTCTTGCCCGAACCCGTCGGCCCGGTAGTGAGCACCATGCCATAGCTCGAGAGCGTCATCTCGCGCACCTTGGCCCGGAGCTCTTCATCCACGAAGATCTCGTCGAGCGAGATCAGCATCTCGGAGCGATTGAGGAGCCGGAGGACAGCGGCGGCGCCATTCACACTGGGAAAGATCGAGACACGGACATCGAGCACACGATTGGTCGCGGCACCCTCATTCGAGAGCTGAGCAGAGAAATGTCCGTCCTCGGGGAGACGGACCGTCCCAATCTCGAGATTGGACAGTACTTTCAACTGGTTGATGACATGGTCGAGGTATTCGCGTGGGAAACGGTTGGCTTCCTGCAAAACGCCATCGATGCGGAATCGGACGAGCACCTCGTTCGGCAAGGGATCGATGTGGATGTCCGAAGCCCCACGTTTCGCTGCTTCCTGGATGATAAAGTTCATCTGACTGTCCCCCGCCATGTCATTGATGATAATCCGGTCGTCGGCGCTCATAGTTTTTAGAGAGTGATTATTGACTCTACTCTACCATATCGCCCGCGCCTGAAAATGGCCGAAAGCCCCCATTTTCCCGAAAAGGTGTATAATGGAAGCCGTAACCCCTAAATGCAGGAAATATGGCGACGAGCAATTCCGCGTTCATGAAGCCGATGCAAGTCAGCGCTGAACTCGCGGTCGTGGTAGGTGCTGGGCCGATGCCCCGTTCGGAAGTGACGAAGAAGATCTGGGCCTACATCAAAGAGAAGGGTCTCCAGAACCCGGCGAACAAGCGCAATATCTTGGCCGACGAGAACCTCAAGGCGATCTTTGGCAAAGACGAAGTGACCATGTTCGAGATGACGAAGCTCGTCAACGGACACCTCTCATAGGTCTATCAGAGAGAAAGAGACGCCCCGGATAACCGGGGTGTTTTTCTTTTTCCTTTAGATACGCTACATCTGGGACACAAGGGGGGGATTCCATCATCTATTCCACCACGAGCTGGCCTCGCATCTCCATATGCCCTTCTCCACACCAGATGGAACAGAAGAATTCGAAACTACCCGCCTTGCTCGCCGTAAACTCGACCACTGCCCCGTCCGACGGTATATCCTGATTCACCCCAAGCTCCGGTATCACGAGACCATGTAAGACATCGGCATTATGGATGATCAATCGCACGAGCTCCCCTTTCTTGGCGGTAATAGTCGCCGGCTCCCATACATACTGACGAACACCCATATGAATCGTGCGTTCGACCCGTCCATTGACCACCTCTGTGGTCGGTCCAGGGAAACCCGGGTTCTTCTCTCCTTGAGACACTCCGCCTTCTGAGCCCTGAGATGGGACGACTGAGACCGCTCCTATCTCATCTGGGGTAGGGACAGTCGGGGGGTTCGATACCGGGGAAGATGGTTTATCAGCTGTATTAAAAACAAACAATGAAAATGCCTCCATCACAACCAGGATGACAAGGGCTCCTACGGTAAGGGAAGCTTTCTTCATCAACTAGCTCTGGATATTGAGCTGAAACGGGTACATCCCCATGCCACAAGTACCATTGAGTACGCCTGGTTCGAGCTTCCCGAGAGCAATATCTGTTACCCCAGACGGCGGCAATGACTGACTGATATCCAGACTTGGGACACGGACGCTCGACGAACAATCGAAGGTTCCTTTCGTATTGAAACGGAGCACTGTCGGCACACCCGCTTTCACCGTGCTCATCCGCGGGGTATAGCCTCCCTTGGCGGTAATTTCGACGATCTGCTGGTCGCCCTCCATCCGTACATTGCCGGCTGCTGATGAATCAGTGGGTGACTGACTCTCGCCCCCTGGACTAACCACGCGCATGACCAGATAGCCCGTGAGGGAGAGGGCAAGGAGAGCGATGACCGCAAAGACGATTTTCATATTTTTGAGGTTAGAAATTGAAGATGGGAGGGATGAGACCGGCGATGACGAGGCTATTCACGATATTCATCATAGCGAACAAGATCACGATGAGACCAGCTGACTTGAAGAATATCCCTGCCTTCGAGCTCTCCTGGATACTGAACGAGCTGAAACTGATGAGCGCAAGGACCGGTAGCGTTCCGATGGCAAAGGCAAGCATCGTCAGAGCCCCCGCCATGAAACTCCCGGTCGAAAGCGTATAAAGCTGCATCGATTGGGTGAAGCCGCAGGGCAAGAAGAAGGTGGCGATACCGACGAGGAGCGGGGTAAGGGTATGGTTCAGCTTCGAAACGCCATAGGCGTGCCGGGACAGGAATTTCGGCATCGTCGGCTGGAATCGCTTCGCCCACGGGAACACGTCGAGGAGATTGATGCCGAGGATAAGCATCACGAGACCGATGACAAGACTCAGGGTAAAGGTGGCACCAGTACCGAGGGAGAAATTCGCCCCGAGTGCACCGATCACTCCACCAAGGAGAAAGAATGCTGCCAGTCGGCCACCATGGAAAAGCAGTTGCGGCCTGATCCGATCTCCTTCCTTTGCAAAGGTCGCTGACATGGAAAGCACCAGACCGCCCACCACCGCCATGCACGTGGAAAGCGAGGCGATGATACCGATGAGAAAGGCGGTGCCATAAGAGACCGACCCGGTATCCACCAGGTTCACGATCCCGAGTTTCTGCAGCGCTATGAAGAGGGCGGCGAAGCCGAGCGCGATCGGCAGAGCGTACTTGAAGTCGGACCAGTTTTTTACGCTGACGGCTTTTTCTACCGAGAGGCTGTAGCCATGCTTTTCGAGAAGCACCGAGAGTTCTGCGGCGATACTTTCCGAAGTCGCCTCCCCGAAATCGCCCGTAACCTCGACTGAGTGTGTCTTCAGGCTCGAACGCGCCGCAGAGACTTTCGGATGCTCGAGAAGCTCACTCTCCGTGAGGAGGATGCAAGCATTGCAGTGCATGCCGGAAACATGGAAAGTATAGGTTTTTTGTTCGTTAGTCATAGTCGTTCTAAAGCAGCTTACTCTTGAGCCGGAGCGAATTGCCGACGACGGAAACGCTCGAGAATGCCATGGCGAGCCCAGCAAATACCGGGTTCAGGATGATGCCCCACAGCGGGTACAGGAGTCCTGCAGCAATCGGGATGCCGATGACATTATAGATGAACGCCCAGAAGAGATTCTGCTTCACCGTCCGAATGGTCGCCCGAGAGAGATCAATCGCTTGAGCGACTCGACGCAAGTCCCCATGGAGTACTGTCACGCCCGCCGACTCGATCGCGATGTCAGTACCGGTCGCCATAGCGATTCCTACATTCGCCTGGACCAGAGCTGGTGCATCGTTGATCCCATCCCCCACCATAGCGACGATTCTCCCTGCCGTCTGTAATTCGCGGATCTTACCTGCTTTTTCATTGGGCAAG
>CAZCTF010000040.1:0-245 GCA_964501755.1 uncultured Bdellovibrionales bacterium | reverse complement strand
GGTATCGATCTCCGCTTCTTTGGCGATCTGATTCGCTACGATCTGATTATCCCCGCTCAGCATGATGGTTCGGATACCTCTCTTTCGAAGGTCGGTGAGGGCCGCGACCGCCTCGTCTTTCAAAGTATCTGCCAGAGCGACGAGCGCGACATCTTTACCATCTACTTCGACAATAACGACTGTTTTCCCTTCGGCCTGGAGGGCGCGCAGGCTGACCTCGAAGTGCGAGCCGATGTTGGTCAGGT
>CAZCTF010000039.1:0-8935 GCA_964501755.1 uncultured Bdellovibrionales bacterium | reverse complement strand
CGGATCCGGGGACGGAGGTCATTAATCTCGATGCGTTGACCTATGCCGGCAATCTCGAGAATCTTGCGGAACTTCAGTCGGATCCGCGCTACTGTTTTGTGAAAGGAGATATCACTGATCCCGCCGCAGTTGATCCGCTTGTTTC
Source organism: uncultured Bdellovibrionales bacterium (assembly GCA_964501755.1). Classification (GTDB taxonomy): domain Bacteria; phylum Patescibacteriota; class Minisyncoccia; order Moranbacterales; family UBA1568; genus SSEF01. Next base: position 8,790 of record CAZCTF010000039.1, on the reverse strand, counting down.
GGAGTGTGATGGCATCGTTCACTTTGCAGCCGAAAGCCATGTCGACCGATCTATCCTTGGGCCGGAGGCATTTGTCCGTACCAATGTGCTCGGCACGTTTACTCTCCTCGAAGCGGCACGAAAGCATGGGAAGCGCTTTCATCATGTCTCGACCGACGAAGTGTTCGGTGCACTCGCGCCGACGGATCCGGCATTCTACGAAATGACGCCGTATGATCCCAGAAGCCCCTACAGTGCGAGCAAGGCCGGGTCGGACCACTTGGTACGCGCCTATCACCACACCTATGGTCTGCCGGTGACGATTTCCAATTGTTCAAATAACTACGGACCGTACCATTTCCCCGAGAAGTTCATCCCGCTCGCGATCACGAATCTCCTCGAAGGGAAGACAGTGCCAGTGTACGGCGATGGCGTCCAGGTCCGCGACTGGCTCTATGTCGAAGATCATGCGAAAGCGATCGCGCTCATTCTGGAAAAGGGAAAGATTGGTGAGACTTACTGCATCGGAGGCGATGGCGAACGAGAGAATATCTTTATCGTAAAGAAGCTTATCGAGCTTCTCGGCAAGGACGAATCATCAATCGAATACGTGAAAGACCGTCCTGGTCATGACCGACGCTATGCGATCAATTTTTCCAAGATCAAAGCGGAGCTCGGTTGGCAGCCGACCGTCACGCTCGAGGAAGGTCTCACCAAGACGGTCGAGTGGTTCAAGGCGAATGAAGCCTGGTGGAAGCACGTCAAAAGCGGGGAGTATCAGAAGTACTACGCTGAGCAGTACGAAAAACGCTAGCCTTATTTCCGAGGGTGAAGTGCAGTAGAACAAAGAGGATTCCGTTTGTTTCTATTGGGAATCCTCATTTGCTATAATGAATGAGTCATGGAACCAATACTTCCGAAAACTCAGAAAAAAGCCCTTATCTTAGGGGCTAAGGGTATGCTCGGCCAGGCGCTCGGCCAGGAATTCCGTCTTGCTGGGTACGAACTTGGGCTTTGGGATGTCGCTGAGATCGATCTGGCCGAAGAAGCGCCCTCGCTCGAAAAAATCGCCGTTTTCGGACCGGATATCATCGTGAACGCGGCTGCTTACAATGCGGTCGATGACTGTGAGACGGATGACGAGGAATACCGGAAAGCGCTTATTCTCAATCGGGACGTGCCGGGCTACTTGGCTCTTTTTGCAGCGGAACGGAGCATACCGTTCGTTCATTATTCAACAGACTACGTTTTTGACGGAACCGCGACGGACGGGTACCCTGAGGACGCCGTGCCGAATCCGATCTCGCGCTACGGGAATTCTAAATACGAGGGCGAGCAAGCGGTGCTTGCAGCGGGTGGCAAAGCGTATCTCATCCGGCTTTCTAAGCTCTTTGGAGCTCCAGCCGTCTCCAAACTCGGGAAGCGGAGTTTCTTCGAGATTATGCTCGCCAAGGGAAAGACCGAGACGCGGGTCGAGGTTGTAGATGATGAGAAAAGCTGTTTCACTTATGCGCCCGATCTGGCTCTGGCGACACGCGAGCTCTTGGAGTCAGCCCCAGAGCCGGGTATCTATCACCTCCCGAACGAAGGAGGAGTGACGTGGTTTCAGGCTGTGCTCGAGCTGTATCGGAAAGCCGAACTGAAAGTCGAGGTCATCCCAGTGGCAAGTTCTGGCTTTCCGCGACCGGCGAAACGTCCGCATACCGCAGTGCTTATCAATACCAAACGACCGAAACAGCGCCCCTACACCGAAGCACTCACTGAGTTTCTTGACGATTTTCTTTCAACCATATGAAGTCACTTTTGAAAAATGATCCGAAGGTTGCTGCACTGGTCCGCGGCGAGCTCCGACGCGAAGAGGATGGGCTCGAAATGATTGCTTCCGAGAATTATGTCTCGGAAGCCGTACTCGAAGCGCTCGGCAGTGTCTTCACGAACAAGTATTCCGAAGGCTATCCGGGCCGGCGTTATTACGGTGGTCAGAAATTCACTGATGTGGTCGAGACGCTCGCGCTTGAGCGGGTGAAAAAGCTTTTTGGCGCCGAGCATGCCAATGTCCAGTCACACTCGGGCGCACCAGCGAACATTGCCGTCTATTCGGCGCTGCTTGAGCCGGGGGATACGATTCTCGGTATGGATTTGTCTCACGGCGGACATCTGACACACGGGCACCCGGTGACATTTATGCCCAAGATTTACCGCTTTGTCCGTTACAAGACAGAACCTGATGGCACTATTGATTATAAGAAGCTTGCTGCACTGGCCAAGAAAGAGAAACCAAAACTGCTCCTTGCAGGATTCTCTTCGTACACGCGTCAGCTCGACTATGCCAAGTTCGAACAGATTGCCAAGAGCGTGAAAGCGTACTCGATGATGGACATGGCGCATATCGCTGGTCTCGTCGCTGCCAAAGCTGTACCGAACCCAGTGCCACACTTCGATGTTGTGACGGCGACGACACACAAGACGCTTCGCGGTCCGCGGGGCGGGCTTATCCTCTGTCGGAAGGAGATTGCTCAGAAGATCGATAAGGCGGTATTCCCAGGACTGCAGGGCGGTCCACACATGCATGTTGTTGCGGCTAAGGCGGTCGCGTTTGGCGAGGCACTTCGGCCGGAATTCAAGCGCTATGGCAAGCAGATCTTGAAGAATGCCAAGGCACTCGAGAACGAATTACGAAAACTCGGCTTCCATATTGTCTTCGGGAAGACGGAGAATCATATGGTGCTCGTCGATACATTTGCGAGTCATGGTGTCGCTGGGAAAGCCGGGGAGCACCTGCTCGATGAGGCGGGGATCACGGTGAACAAAAATGTCATCCCAGATGATCCGCGCGGTCCGATGGATCCCTCCGGCCTTCGTATTGGCGTCCCAGCGCTCACGACCCGTGGTATGAAGGAACGCGAGATGAAAGACATCGCGAAGTGGATCGATACTGCTCTCCGCTCGGAAGGTGATGTTCGGGCGCTCGGCAAGGTCCGTTCCGCCGTGAAGCAGCTCTGTCGGAAGTTTCCGGTCTATAAGAAAGCGTAACTCTATGAAAGGTATCATTCTCGCTGGCGGTAATGGCACACGGCTTCTGCCGCTGACAGCAATTGCATCCAAGCAGCTCCTCCCGGTCTATGATCGGCCGATGATTTTCTATCCGCTCAATACGCTCGTTTCGGCTGGTATCCGCGATATCCTCGTCATTGTTTCGCCGGAACATGCCGGGAATTATCTGAATCTCCTTGGCTCGCTCCTTCGGAAATACGGCGTGAATATCTCGTTTGTCGTTCAAAAGGAACCGCGTGGTTTGGCAGAGGCGTTCATTCTTGGTGAGGACTTCATCGACAATGGTCCGTGCACGATGATTCTCGGCGACAATCTCTTCGAGGGTGATTTTTCTGAAGCAATACAAGGTTTCGAGAAAGGCGGTCGGATCTTTGCTAAGGAAGTTCCGGATCCGGAGCGTTTCGGTGTGGTGGAATTCGATCCAGCTTCAGGTAAAGTGGCCTCCATCGTTGAAAAGCCGAAAGAGCCGAAAAGCCACTACGCAATCCCGGGTCTCTATGTGTACGATGCTGAGGTTGTCGAAGTTGCGAAGCATCTTGAGCCGTCCAGCCGGGGCGAACTTGAGATTACTGATCTTCACAACCACTACCTCAAAAAGGACTTGTTAGATGTGCATGTCATCGATGGCGCTTGGTTCGATGTTGGAACGCATGACTCCCTCCTTGATGCGAGCATCCATGTGCGAGAGAAAAATTTCCGGGCCCATTTTCATCCGATGATCGAAGATGCTCTGGCTGAGTTCAATCAGGAGTTCAAGCGCATCGTATCCTTAAATAAGTAAGTATCATCCAATGCTATGTATGACCCTCAACGCCCAGTAAAGAAAGCCATCCTCCCGGTCGCTGGGTTTGGTACCCGGTTTTTGCCTGCAACGAAAGCGCAGCCGAAAGAGATGCTCCCAGTTGTTGATAAGCCGGTGATTCAGTACCTCGTCGAGGAAGCGGTCGCTTCAGGCATTGAGGAGATTATCTTTGTGACGGGCCGCGGCAAGCGCGCGATCGAGGATCATTTCGATGTTTCATATGAGCTCGAAGATACGCTTGTGGAGAAGAATAAACACGATCTTTTAGAAGCGGTGCAAAAGATTTCCGGTCTGGCGAAGTTCTCCTATGTTCGTCAGCCTGTTCCACTCGGTGACGGCCACGCGCTTCTCCAAGCCGCTCATCTTGTTGATGATGATGAAAGTGTACTCGTCATTTTCGGCGACTGTCTCTACGATTCCGAGATTCCGGCTTCGCGCCAGCTTATTGAGACGTATGAGAAGTATCATGATCCGGTCATCGGGTTGTCTGAGGTAGCGCATGAAGACGTGTCAAAATTCGGCGTCATTGACGGAACTTTGCTTGATGACGTGAACTATGAAGTGAGGGGCATGATTGAGAAGCCGAAGCCGGAGGACGCGCCGTCGAATCTAGTCGCGGTGGGTAAATACATCATCACGCCGGAAGTCTTCAAGATGTTGGCATCGATGAAAGAGGGGAAAAGCGGCGAGATCCGCCTCGCTGACGCGTTCGATCTCATGCTCGAGGCCGGCCGACCGTTGTATGGACGAAAACTTTCTGGGGAATGGCTTGATACTGGTGATAAGTTCAATTTCATCAAAGCAACGATCCATCTCGGCCTTCAACACCACGAAGTCGGCGAAAAGCTTCGGACGTACCTCAGGACCCTCAAGTTTTAAAGGTAACGGGACAACATGTACTGGGCGTACCTCATCCTCTTTGTGTGCATGATCGTGACGCCCGAATTTATTCGGGATGGCACTCTCTTTTTCAATGAGGACGATTTTGAATCATTGCTGATATTCTGTTTTGGTATGGTTGGACTCTTGCTCTATCTTGGTAAAGAATCGGCGTTTCTTCGGGCGGTTCGGGAGAAGCTATCCCTTCAGCAGGAGACCAATCAGATCCGGAAAGACCTCTCACAGTCCTATTCCTACATCGGCGAGATGAATCGGCGCATCGATATCGTAAAGAACATGGTCGTGTCGCTGCCGCAGGCAAAGGCACCCACGCCCGAGAAACACGATCAGGTGCTCTATGATCCAATCATCGACGCGACTAAGCTTTTGGCTCAGTCAGACTGTGTCGCGCTCTATTTCGTCTCGACCCGGGACGGTACGATTCTGGAGCGCTACGAAGTCGGGGATGGCGAACATCGTGAAACGCTCAATACGCTCGTCGGTCGCCACTTGCTCGACACGAAGAAGTACCTCTGGGAAGAAGGGCGACTCTCATTCGTCCGATCGCCTGAAGAAGCCGAGGGAGTCTCCACCTTTATTGTCTTTCATAAGATGAAGAATCGTTTGGAAGAAACGGGTATTTTCCAGATTCTTGCAGCTCAGGCGCTTTTCATATACTCGATTCATGGCTGTCGCTCGTCGCTCGATTCGGCTGAATCCGTCTAAGTGAGTATGAGAATCGGCATCGACGCTCGCTTCTATGGCTCACTCGGCAAGGGGCTGGGTCGGTATACGGAGAAGCTCATCACCTATCTCGAGGGGCTACCGGAGGATACGAACACGTACGTTATCTTCCTTCGGCGCGAGAATTTCAACGAATACGAGCCGGTCCATTCGCGCTTCACGAAGAGGGTTGCGGACTATCCGTGGTACGGCTGGGCCGAGCAACTCCTGTTCCCACTTCTTCTCTGGCGCGAACGGCTCGATCTCATCCATTTTCCGCATTTCAACGTGCCGCTTTTTCTTTGGAAACCGTTCATTGTCACGATTCACGACCTGATCCTGCTTCATTTTCCGACTGTCAAAGCGAGTGAGCTCCCGCCATTTCTGTACTGGCTGAAGTACCTTGCCTACAGGCTTGTCATCGCAAGCGCCGTGGGGAGGGCTCGGTCCATCATCACCGTATCGGATTTCACAAAGCGGGATATTGAAACCATCTATCCAGCCGCGAAAGGGAAAGTGTACACAACACTTGAGGCTGTTGATCCGTATTGCTACTGGCTCGATCCGGTCGCTGAACGATCATTCCTTCGAGTGCTTGATCTTGTTGCAGAGGATACATCCAAGGCTGGTACTAAGCGTTTCGTGCTCTATGTCGGCAATGCGTATCCACACAAGAACCTCGAGTTTCTTCTTACGGTCGCTCCCAAGTTTCTAGATATCATGTTCCTCTGCGTGGGCAAGGAAGATTATTTCTATCGTTCCTTTCGGGAAAGGGTTTTAGCTGCTCAAGTGGGTAACATTCGTTTCGCTGGCTATGTCGATGATCGATCGCTTGGTACGCTGTATCGTCGGGCGAGCGCGTACATCTTTCCGTCGCTCTACGAGGGATTCGGTTTGCCTGGACTCGAGGCAATGAATTACGGCCTCCCGGTCGTCGCGGCTCGAGCTGGATCGCTCCCGGAAATCTATGCTGAGGCGGCACTCTATTTCGATCCGTCGGATGGTGACACCTGCGCCGAAGCGCTCCGGAAAGCGTTGGATGGAGCGGAGGGTCACAAATGTCGAACACTTGGTTTCAATCGAGTGGCTCGGTTCTCTTGGGAAGGAATGGCGGTTGAAACACTCCGGCTGTACAATCGTGAGGCACCTGAAACATTCTGAAGAACATCTATGCGTGACATCAGGTTGAAAAAAATCCGAAATGAGACTGTACCACCGGTGCAGAGTACTTTTGTTCCAGTGGAGCGGCCATTCCGGGCAACCGCTTTGCCAGGTCATCTTCGAGCGAAGCATCCACCTTCTCGTCGCTGGCCCTATGGGCTTCTCTTATTCGTTTTTCTTATCGGCCTTTCTTTTGTTGGGCTCGTAGCGTTGAAGAACGAACTCGTCCGGCTCGGCGAGTCTGGGGTGCGGGATATGGAGGAAGCCCTCACGAGCGTTCGACAGGGAGACTTTACGGCGAGCGAGCGCGCCCTTACTCGAGCAGAGCGGACATTTGCTCGTGGCGAGCGCTGGCTCCGACCGTTCTCCTGGCTTCCAGTATCATTCGCGACGATTCCAGGGCTCTCTCATGGGATAACAGGTCAAGCATTGTTCCGGGTTGGTCAGGCTGGCACGGGGTCAGCGACAGCCCTTCTTTCAGTGCTACCAACGATGCTTATGGCTCAGTCGGGACCGGCAGGGACAGTATCGATGATCGACGCTCTCGAACGTTCGGGCACAGCTGCCGCCAGGGCTCGGACCGAACTCGACACCGCAAATCAGGCGTTCCAACGAGTGCACCCCGAGGTTTTGCCAGTTGCATACCGCGACCGTGTTGCTCAAGTGGGGGAAGTGTTGCCGATTGGTGTAGCGCTTCTTGATGGGTATGCAGAGCATCAGGAATTGTTTGCTGAACTCCTTGGGGCACATGGTCCGCGTATCTATCTTTTCTTGTTCCAGAATAATCATGAACTGCGTGCGACGGGCGGATTCATCGGGAGTTATGCGCTGTTGGATGTGAATCAGGGGAAAATCCGACGTTTTTTTGTCGACGGCATCTTTAATCCGGATGGTCAATTGAAGGAGAATATTGTTCCGCCAAAACCGATCCAGAAAATCAGTGCCGGTTGGAGTCTGCATGACAGTAACTGGTTTCCTGATTTTCCGACCTCAGCGGAAAAGGCAGTTTTCTTTTACGAAAAGACTGGCGGCCCGACTGTTGACGGGATCATCACGCTCACTCCGGAAGTGCTTGAACGGATTCTGAAGTTGGTTGGCCCGGTCGAATTACCCGAGTACGGGGTTACGATCGGTGCGGAGAATTTCATCGAAATCATCCAGGAAGAAGTTGAAGTGAAGTATGACCGGGAAGAGAACAACCCGAAGAAGATCCTCGGCGATCTGACGGAAACTATTCTCCAAGAATTTCTTTCCTTCAGCCATCCGAAAGAAACCTGGAGCCTTGGAACAACACTCGCCGCGCTCTTGAACGAAAAACACATCCTCCTGTATTCGCGGCATCCGGAGATCGAGAGTCTTATCAAGGGTGCCGGCTGGGCCGGCGAAGTGCTCCATGTCCCGCACGATTATCTCTCAGTGATCCATACGAATATCAATGGCTATAAGACCGACGGCGTCATCCGGGAGAACATCGTTCATGAGTCGCGTATTGGAGCGGATGGTCGGGTAGTCGATACGGTTGAGATTACCCGAAAGCATGAGGGAGGAAATACGCCGTATGAGTGGTGGAATAAGGTGAATGCCGACTATATGCGAGTGTACGTCCCAAAGGGATCGAAGCTTATCTCGGCGGAGGGGATGACACAAGAGTTTCCTGAGCCACCGCTTGATTATGTTGCGCTCGGTTTTCGGCGCGATCCGGATATTGTGAAAGAAGAGGAGGGGATGGTCATCGATGAAACGACCGGTACCCGGATCTCGGAAGACGGTGAAAAGACGGTTTTCGGCAACTGGGTCTATGTGAGTCCAGGCGAATCGGTCACCATTCGCTACGAATACGAGCTGCCGTTCAGGGTCTCGCTTGACACTCGTGACACCGAGCCGGCATCGGCGTACTCAGTCCTCTACCAAAAGCAATCGGGTACCAAAGGGACATCGCTTTCGGCACGAATCCGCTATCCAGAGTCGCTTCAGCCAGTTTGGCAGACACCAGGAAATTTGATACCGTACCAGCGTGCGTTTGAGACCGAGACGCTGCTCGACAAGGACTTTTACTGGGGTGTTGTATTCGGAAAAAGTCGCGCAGAAAAGGACTAGCGAGACCGCATGTGATACGAATGATACGAAGAATCTGGCAGGGGAGTGAGCGCCCTATCGAAACACTCGGGGGCGCAGCTTTTATTATTGCACTC
>CAZCTF010000038.1:0-9021 GCA_964501755.1 uncultured Bdellovibrionales bacterium | reverse complement strand
CTTCATGAGCTCCATGATGACATTCGAGACGGGGACACGGAGAAGCTCCGCCAGTTTTTTGACGGTGATGGTTTCGGGGAGGGCGACAGATTTGATGGCTTCGGTCTCGGGATTACTCATGATGATGTTAGTAGCTTAGTGCAGAATAAAAATTTTAGTGGGCGCGAACGAACGAATTAGACTTTTTTCTCCTGAACACTCTGCTCGGCTTCTCGGATCACCGCTTTCTCTTCTTCAGTAAAAGGGAATCCATCGGCTGCACCGTGTCTGACTGGTTTAGCGAAGACACGGGTACCCTCGCGCGTGTGGAGCGAAGAGAAGACCACACCACTTCCTTTTCCGTCGAGGAGGGCGACGGCAAAACTCTGATTCCCGCCCGTTTCCTTGAAAGGATTGAAGCGGAGGACGGCGCACCTATGGAGGCTTCGGCTCCCCAGTTGGTGCAGCTGATTCGAGATACCGAAGAGCTCCTGGACATCGCTATCGACGGAGGAAATGATCTCCCTCTCCTCGAGGAGGAGCGTTTCGAGATCCTTGGCCTCTTTTCCTCTGAAGAAAATAGCAAGTTTCTTTTCTTGCTGCTGGAGTTTCCGGAAGAGGATGAAGACTGTGCCGGAAAGAATCGCCAGTAAAAGGAAAAAAACGCCCAGGCAGGCGAAAAGTACAGTCGGTTCGGAGAGTCGCGCGAGCATAAGCCTGTATCGGGAGCCTAGCAGGAAACGGCCCGGCTGTAAACTGGTATTTACCGAGAAGATACCCTTGGATAAGGCTTATTTCCAGTCTTTTTGTTTCCTATAGGGAACTTTTGGCCGGCGATTTGGAACGGGCGGTGGTATACTGGGAGTAATTAATCTATCTTTATGGGAAAAATCATCGGGCTCGTGGTTGTTGTGGTGCTCCTCATCGGGGGATTCCTTTACTGGAACAGTCGAGAGAATGGTCCGACGGGTATGGAGAAGACGAGTGATGAGATGATAACGGTTCCGGGGGAGATGCTCGGAGTGGCTAAAGAAGAAAAGAGCATAGTGTCATCTATCAAGGATGCAATGGGTCTTGGTCAAAAGATGCAGTGTACCTATACGATGAGTGAGGATGGAAAAGCCTTTGAATCAAAGGTAATGGTAGACGGGCAGAAGTACGCGTCAATGGCCACGATCGACAACATGACTGTGTACGGCGTCTTTGATGGTGAGAACCAGTACTCCTGGACGAGTGCAACTAAGACGGGCATGAAGATGTCCAAGGCCTGTCTCGAGAAAATGCAGGCGACGGCGCAGAATATGGCCAAGCCGGCTGAAGCACCGGGTGCCGCTCCACAAGACATGGAGAAGGCTTTCGAGATGGCAAAGAATGTGAAATGCGAGCCAGCGTCTAGTGCCGACTTTACAATCCCGAAGGACGTCACGTTTACTGATCAGTGTGCGATGATGGAACAGTCAATGAAGATGATGGAAGAAATGAAGGACAAGATACCAGCCGGGATGACTATCCCAAACATGCCAGCAGCCTACTAGTAGAGTGTGTTTAAGGGGTACGAAAACTGCCCGGATATCGGGCAGTTTTCTTTTCCTCTCTAGCTGCTAGACGCCATCAGCGAGGAGTGATTTCAGGAGCTTTTTGAGTGAGATCGTTGCGACTCCGACGACCCGGTCGGCTCCGCCATAGTAGGTGATGAGCTTGTCGCCCCGGACGCTGGCACCGCAAGGAAAGACAACATTCGGCACAACGCCAACGCGCTCATAGTCCTCCTCGGGACTGAAGAGCGGGTGACGGCTGCGGCCAATGACACGCTCCGGATGCTCGAGATCGAGGAGGATAGCGCCGACTCGGTAGTGCCCATCGTATTCGGAGACACCATGGTAGAGGATGAGCCAGCCGGCTTTGGTGCGGATGGGGGCAGTATTGATGCCGATTTTTCGGCTATCCCACATGCCACGCCGAGGGAAAATGAACGGCCGATGCATGAGGAAACGGGAAGTTCCGTCGAAAGCAAGGTCGTCGAGGAAATTGATGTCGATCGACGGCTGGATGCGATGCAGAATGACGTATTTCCCGTCGACCTTCTCAGGGAAGAGGCAGGCATCCTTGTCATCGATACCAGGCGGGGAGATGAGTACCGGTTCGGAAAAACGGTCGAAATGTTCGGCGATGAAGTCAGCAACCGGAATTGTGGTAAGGGCAACACGCGGAGGATGAGCGGCATCGACCGCGGTGTAGAGCATGTAGTAGGTGTCGTCGAAACGGGTGAGTCGCGGATCTTCACAGCCTGAATTTCCCGGCGCCTGTTTTACTTCGAACGGCGCCCGCGGCACATAGACTGGGTCGGGACGACGATGACTGATACTGAGCCCATTCTTGCTCTCGGCATACCCGAAGACCGAGGTGTCGTCATGACCCTGGGCGCGATAGAGGATGACCGTTTTCCCGGGAACATCGACGGCTGCTGGATTGAAGACAGCTTTTGCTTCCCAGGCATGCTTGGCTTGCGGAGCGAGGATCGGGTTGCGTTTGTAACGGGTGAAAGCTGGCCGGTTCTTCGGACTCGACTTCATTTCCTTCAGGATTTCCTTCAGACTGCCGATAGCAACACAGGTCGTTGTGTCGGCTGCACCATAGTAGAGATAGAGCGCGTCGCCGCGGAGGACCACGCCGGTCGGAAACACGATGTCTTTCACTTTGCCATAATGTTCGTACTCTTCTTCTGGAACAAGGAGCGGCAAATCAGTACGGGCGATGACCTTGCGCGGATTGTCGAGATCGAGGAGGACAGCTTCCACGGTGAAAATCGGCGTTGAAGTATGATACTTCTGGATGTATGAGTAGAGGAGCAGCCAGCCTTCTTTGGTTTTGAGGGGTGGGGCACCGATCTCAACGTGATCATCCTCCGTTCGTTGGAGCTCGAGCCCGTGTCGGTCGAGGTTCTGGTACCAGGTCATCCACTTATCCTTGTCCCACATGTCGGCCTCCTCATCGAATGAAGCAAGCGCGATGGTCGCTGGCGGCTGATCGGTATTGGCCGAGAGGATAGCCCAGAGCTTGCCATCGATCCGCTCGGGGAAAAGCGTCATTGCTTTTGCATTGAACGGTGTGATGTGATGCTTTTCGAAGGACTTAAAATTCCTGGTGATCGCGAGACCGACCGATATACCCTCAGCCCGGAAGGGGAACTCGGAGAGCGCCGTGTAGAAAATATAGTACTTGCCATCGACCCTCGTGATGCGCGGATCCTCACAGCCGTAGCGCTCCCAATGGAGTTCAGGCTCGATGGCGGGACGATGGTTTTTGAAATGGATACCGTCCGTACTATCGGCTTGACCGATTGAGGAGAGAGAAAGCCAGGGTCCATCGTCATGGAGGAGGGGGAGTGACTGGGCGCGGTAGAAAAGCCGAGTCTTACCTTTTTCTCGAATCGTGCTGCCATTGAAAGCGCCCTCAGCTTCCCAGGGGAGATCATTCTGTGGGACGAGGATCGGATTTTCGAACGAGCGTTTGAAAAACGGCATAGAGAAATGGTTAGGTTATTTTTTGCTGAGCTTCATCTTGGCAAGCGTCGGCGGATGGTTTTGCATGAGGTCACGCATAAATGCTTCGAGACTCGTCATCGCGACGCCGGTCGTCCGATCGCCGGCACCATAGTAGACGAAAATTATTCCGTCTTTGATGACCGCTCCGCACACATAGATGACGCCCGGTTTGTGACCACCGTTCTCATAAGTCGTCTCTGGTTCGAGAACCGGCTCTTCGGCGCGCCGGAGAATCTTTTCTGGATTGTCGAGATCGAGGAGCATTACGCCGACCTTGTACTTACCGGGATCGCGCATATCCATGCCGTGGTAGAAGACGACCCAGCCCTCTTTGGTTTTTAATGGTGGAGCGCCAACGCCGCGGACGATGTTGTCCCATGCGAGCATCCGTTCCGGTTCGACATAGCCGCGCCCGCCATGCGAAACGAGGCTCTCGATATAGTTGCCATTGCCGAGTGCTTTGATGCTGTCGATATACTCTATCTTGATCTTTGGACTGATACCATGGATGATCGCGTAGCGTCCGCGAATCTTTTCTGGGAAGAGTACCCAGTTTTTCTGAATTTGACCCGGCTCTGAAATGAGTCGTGGCCTCGTCCACCTCCAGTGCTTTGCGAGAAAATCCTCTTTTGAGATGTGTGAGAGGGCGACGCCGGGCGGGTGGATACCGTCGAAAGCGATATAGATGAGATACACCGTGCCGTTGATTTCGACGAGCCGTGGATCCTCGCAGCCGCCGGAACTTGATCCGGAAATGTAGGCGCTCGTGTCGTCATGCTTGGCACTGGAGCGGACATGTTGGACCTGGGTTGAGATGAAAGCCGGTTCGGATGCCCGCTCGTCGATATGGATGCCGTCGGCGCTCGAGGCATAGCCGAGGACGGACAGTCCATCGTGCCCCTGGGCGCGATAGAGGAGATGGATGCGGCCATCGAGTTCGAGGGCGGCGGGATTGAACGTGGCGAACGCTTCCCAGGAGTGCCGACTGATTGGTTCGAGAACCGGGTTGGCCTGAAAACGTTCAAGTGGAATGCGGACACCTTTTTTTCGAGGGGGGAGAGGGAGGACCGGGGCGAATGGCGTACGGAACGTTTCCCAGTACCGGGCGATTGGGTATGTCTCGATGCCATACTCTTCTGACTGGACATAGATCGAGAAGTATTTGCCGATATTCGCTCCACCGATAATCCGAGCGTCGGCTGGGAGGTCGGCTGGGGTCTGCCAGAGCGAATACTCACTCCGCCAGAGAAGTATTGTCGGCCGCTCGGAATCGAAAAGCGCAGCACCGATGCCGATATGGCTATCGGCATCTTTGGCTGAGTAGACGACGAGGATACCTTTCTTTGTTAGTTCAGTATGGAAAGGAGAGAGATCCGAAGCATCGAAAGCTTTTGGTCGAGCTTTGAGGGCGATTGTTTGGTTATCCCAGCGGCTGAGGTCCCCTGTCGAACGGGAGAGGGTAATGATGCGGCCATCACGATGGGAGAAACCGAGCACGCCGCTCTTGCCTTTCGGTGCAGTCTTGAAAGGAACAATGACAACCGGCGCACGGAAAAAGTTAGTAGCGGCGGCTATCTTCCAGGCGCCGTTCTTCTCTACGACAGCAAAGAGGGTGTTCTTCCGTTCGTCGAGGAAGGAGACGATAGTCTTCGAGTCAACGGCACTGCCACGAACTTCCGGATTCGATGAAAGAATAGTTTTTGTTCCATCGGTCCGGTAGAGCGCGACGAAGTTGAGGGTTTTCTTGAAAGTCCGTCCGTCTTCACTCGCGACGGAAAATATGCCTGGCATCGATCGTTCTGTCGAGCGCCAGAAAAGAGAGAGCTTACCCTGTCTCTCAAAAGCAAGCAGGCCTTGGTATCGGGGAACGGGGAGCATTTTTTCTGTGTTTTCACTCCTATTCTATCATCCCGGAGCCTTCTCGGATATGCCTAAAACGGGCTGAAAGAAAAGTAAGATACTTCTTCGCTACCGCGTTTTGGTTTTGATTGTCTCGAGCATTTTTTCCTCGCTTGTCGGCACTTTGCGCGCGACAATAAGGAAGTTGAAAGCAAAAAGAGAGGGGTAGACCTGGCTGAGGAAGGCAGAAACTCGATCAAGAGTGATCGAAAGCATTCCATTTCCGAAGGCATCGCGGATTGGTGGACCGAAGCCTCGGATACGGATCACCCGGAAACCAGAATTTTCCAGGAGTCGGCGGAATGAGTGGATCGTAAAAAGCCGGTGATGGGTCCGATCGAGAATGCCCTTTTTCCCGTAATTGAACCAGCCGAGGAGATGAGTGAAGCGCATCACGATATAGCTTATGTTGGCGGTCGAAGCAAAAAGCAAGCCGTCTGGCTGTAGGACACGATAAATCCGCTCGGCAGCGTGTTCCGGCGGATAGAGATGCTCGATGACATCGAGGGCGATAGCTGCGGTATAGCTGCTGTAGCCGATTGTTTCTGGGAAGTTTCCATTCAGATCAAGTCGGAAAGACCGAATGCCGGGTGTTTCGGCCGGGAGAGCAGTATCGACCGCGGTGACGAGCGCGCCTCGCTCGGCGATCCGTCGCGCCAGTTCGCAATCGTTTGCGCCGAGATCTACGATGGGTGCGCCAGCTTTCCAGGGCTGGCGCAGGATATAGGCGTGGAGCGAGGTATCGGCTGATTTCATCCGATAGGTACGGGACTCGCTTTCCGGAAATTCATAGTTTGGTTGGAAGAAGAGTCCGGCCCGGTGGAGCCGCGACTTCACTGCCGATTTGATGCAGTTCCAGGCGTACTTCATGCCGTCGACGCGGCATTCCTCATCGCCATAATGGGTCGGCATCGGAATCTCGAGAATCTGTGCACCGATGAGATCGAGTTGGATGATGATGTCGGTATCAAAGTGAAAGCCGTCGCTGTTGAGGGAGTAGGGAATTTTCGCGAGTGCAGCTGTTCGGTAGGAGCGGTAGCCGCTATGGAATTCGCTGAGTGTTGTCCCAAGGATGGCGTTCTCGATCCGGGTCAGGACCTGATTGCCGAACCATTTGTAGAGCGGCATCCCACCGCGGAGTGCATCGATGCGATTCATCATGCGGGATCCGAAGACAGCGCTGACGGACGGATCTCGGTAGCCGGCGACGATGTCCGGCAGGTGTTCCGGCGGGTATTGCCCGTCACCATGGAGGAGGATGACGATGTCATAGCCTTGCCGAATGGCATAGGTATAGCCGACTTTCTGATTACCGCCATAGCCTTGGTTTTTGGGCGTCTTCATAACGGAGAAGTTCGTGAGCCCGAGCACTCGACCAGCCTCCGTTGCTTGTGTTACGGTTGCATCACTTGATGAGTCGTCGATGATGAATATCTCAGCAAAAAGCGGCCGGCACCATTCGGGGATACGCTGGAGCGTTTTCCCGATCTGCTTTTCGGCATTGTAGGAAACAATGAACAGCGCCACCTTGTGTTGACTGAACACAGTGCGGGCATGATTGGAAGCAGTATCCTCTGGTATTTCTAGCATATCACTCATGATACACTAGGAAAGTTAAGAACAGTGAGAAGACATGGCGGAAACTGTGATGTATGGTGCTACTTCAATTTTTGGCAAAGATAAAGAAATCTTTTCTCTTGGTGTTTCAGCGAGAGCGTCTCTATGGCCTCTACGCTTTCTCTTTCTTTCTCATTTTCTTCGTGGTTTCCTACCTGTCTTTGGGTGATGTTCTGATGCCCGACGATCACCTCTTTCATATACGCTTTGTTTCTAGTTTCCTCGAAAAAGGTCCGGAAATATTCATAAACTTCCAGTCCATCTATTTTTCAGAAGTTGTTGCTGAGCACAAACACCTCATTTATTACAACTTTCTTTTTTACCTCGCCCTCCTGCCATTTTCCCTCCTTACCCCTCTGATACTTGGAATAAAGCTCTATGGCGTGATGGCCGTTGCATTGTCATTGACAATAGTGTACGTCTTTTTGAGAGGAGTGTTCGTGAAGAATGCCTTTTTCTGGACACTCCTTTTCTTGATAGTATTGGCGCACTCGGGACTACTTACTCGCTTTCTGGTTGCTCGGCCGTTTACGCTCGCGCCAGTTTTCCTGGTGCTCATGCTCTACTGCATTTATTACAAGAGACATCGAGCCTCGATGTTCATCGCCTTCTTTTATTTTTATTGGCATACGGCAACCTTTTTCTTCCCTGTCTGCTTAGCAGCCGCGTATTTCGTGCTCGATCGGTTCTTTAGCAGGAATACAAGGCCTGATTGGCGCATGTTTACAGCTCCTCTTTTCGGCATGGTTGTAGCTGTAGCGCTCTCGTATCTCGCATTTCCTGGTGTCATCGGATACCTCGCCAATACAACGGTCCCGGTATTTATGGACGCGGCCTTTCCAGGCGGTGAGGGAGTGGCAGAGGGAGAGGAAGTGTACGGGAAAGACTTCTTTTTACTTTTCTCCTCCACCTTCCCTTTAGCGGGAACACTCCTTATCTTTAGTATCTATGAATTATCGCGGTATATCCGAATGAGAAAGAATGCTAACGATGTGCGAAAGGACATCGAAGTCTCATTGGAACCACTCCGTGCGACACTCTTCATCGCGTCCATGGTTCTTCTCCCTGCTTCTTTACTGAGCTCCCGTTTCATCGACTACTTTGTCTATTTCTGCATCTTGTATGTTGCCATTGCATGTTCCGACTTCTTAAAAAATCAAGTAGTGCAAGATATTATATCTCGCAAAGCGCTGAAAGCAGGCAGTGTCATCGTCATGGTCATCTTTCTTGCTAGTGTGAAGCCAGAACTCCATAAACATACAGGATATCCCTCGGTCTCATATCTGGTGGCGCAAGCCCCGACTGAATGGCTGAGTGCTCATCTGAAGCCAGGCACCGTTATTTTTAACACGGACTGGGATGCTTTCCCGATGCTTTACTATTTCACGGGAGACACGTTCTCTTACACGACGGGGCTTGAGCCGAGATTTCTCTATGATTATGATCAACGCCTGTACTGGCTTTGGAGGAATATCGGCGATGCGGGGGTGTTTTGTGAAATGCGGGATTGTTCGGAAATACTTGAACAGAGGGAATCGATGGTTGTCTCAAAGAATAAACGAGCGCAGTGGTTTGAAGTTGAGGGAAATCGTATTGCCGATGCGATTGTTCATGATTTTGAAACGGATACCATCATAACGCGCGTAGATCGCAAAGACTTCATTGAAGTTATGGATCACTCCAGCCGATTCAAGCGAGAATATACTGCTGAACAAGATGGTTTATTTTCCATTTACAGGATTGTGGAAAGCCCGTCCTCAGAATGAGTGAGAGAACTCCGTCTTTTCGATAAATATGCTTGATGAATTGATGCGCGGCATCACTGATCACTGGTTCCTCTCGACCTATCTTAGCGTGATGGTCTTCAATGAAAGCGCGATTCTTGCAACTTTTTCTCTTCTAGAGGTTGGTGATTCGGTAAAATTTTGGGGCGCCACTTTTGCTGTCATTGCGGGTGCACTGACGAATGATCTCATATTGT
>CAZCTF010000037.1:0-9463 GCA_964501755.1 uncultured Bdellovibrionales bacterium | reverse complement strand
AGACATCGTTCGGCGAGATCGTGTTCAAAGATACGGCCTTCACGACGGAAAGCGTAATGGAGGACATCCGTCAGTTCAGCCAGAATGCCCTCGGCCTTCTACAGGCGGCATATCAGAGCGTTACACACTTCATTTTCTGGGTCTTCGTCATGTTCTTCACGCTCTTCTATTTCCTCATTGATGGCGATCGGGCTTTTCACCGCCTCATGCAGCTGTCGCCGCTCAAGACTGAGCACGAGACACTCCTTGCTTCAAAATTCATTTCCATTAGCCGGGCGACCCTGAAGGGCACGCTCGTGGTTGGGGCGATTCAGGGACTGCTTGGCGGTCTGGCATTCTGGATCGTCGGCGTGCCATCGCCAGCCATCTGGGGTCTGCTCATGGTACTTCTCTCCATTATCCCGCTTGTTGGTTCGGCCCTCGTCTGGCTTCCGGTGGGTATCGTGCTCCTCCTCATCGGCCAGGTCTGGCAAGGCGTTTTCCTCCTCATCGTCGGCTTTGGCGTCATTTCGCTTATTGACAATATTCTCCGACCGAAGCTGGTCGGTAAGGATACGCAGATGCACCCGTTGATGGTGTTCTTTGCGACGCTTGGTGGAATCTCACTTTTTGGGCTCCCGGGCTTTATCATTGGTCCAATCATTATCTCGCTTTTCATGGCGCTTGGTGAGATCTACTCGATCGAGTTCAAGGGCCAGCTCGCCGAATACAACAACGACTAAGTTATGCCTCTGTCGTGGCAGACTTTGCCGCTCTCGTTCGATCCTATCGCTCTGTATGTCGGCGGCCTGCCGGTGACGTGGTATGCTGTCATGTACATGCTCGGCGCAGCATTCTCTGCACTCTATTTCGTCTGGATTGGCAAGCGACGGGGACTACTGCCGGATACGGATGTCTCTGTCGAGATCATCCTAAACGTTCTCTGGGGAGTTCTCATTGGCGCCCGTCTTGGTTACGTGTTTTTCTATGGCGGCTCGGAGTTCATCGCCGAGCCCTGGCGCATCGTTTCGCCGTACGATTTCGAACTCGATGAATGGGTCGGCATCCGGGGGATGAGCTTTCATGGTGGTCTCTTTGGTGGAGCACTCGGACTTTTTATGTTTACACGAGAGGGAAATCGGAGTTTTCTCCAGTTTTCTGATCTCCTGGTCCAGACGGTACCGATTGCCATTCTTTTTGGCCGGATCGGAAATTTTCTGAATCACGAGATTCTCGGCCGGGCAACTGATACGACTTGGGGGATGTACTTCTCGGGAAACGGCACAATGCTTGCCCACCCCGTGACGCTGTACGAAGCAGCCCTGGAAGGGTTTGCACTCTTTATTATCATGGCTATCGCTTCACGTTTCATCCGGACGCCCGGACGCCTCACGGCCCTTTTCCTCTTCCTCTACGCAGGTATCCGCTATTTTGCGGAAAATTATCGGGCGGCGCCTCTTCCAGGGGATATGGTATTTGGCGCCTGGTCTATCGGTCAGGCACTTTCGTTTGTTATGGTGCTCCTTGGGGTAGTGACGCTCCTTTGGTCTCGGAAACGCGTGGTATAATCAAGGAAAGACCTATTTTGTATGGAGAAAAAACACGGTATTGTGCTCGCGATCGGGTTGTCGGTGGCCATCGGTGGACTTATCTGGTGGGGGGTGGCTGAAGAAGGAATGAAAGAGACGCTCGATCAGACAGTCACGACCTATTTCTATGGTGAAGAATGTCCGCATTGTCAGGACGTCAGGAAGTTCCTCGATGAAAATGGTATCGAGGCGAAGTTCAGTTTCGTGAAGCGCGAGGTGTGGCACGACAACGGGAACGCATCGCTCATGCGCGAAGCGGCAAGTATCTGTGCGCTAAAACCCAATGAAATCGCCGTGCCATTCGTTTTTTCTGAAGGAAAGTGCCTCGTGGGAACGCCAAAAGTGATTGAATTTTTCAAACAAAAATCCGGCATCTAATCATCCATGCGAGAGATCGTACCCCCCAAGGCTAGGCCCATATCTTCCGCCAAAATGCTTTTTGACGGTGTGGCTCATGGCCGCGAATACCGTTCGCCACGACCTAGCCTTGCTCCGGTACGGCCGGCACTCCTGACCCCCGGGATGATTCGTGCGCGGCGGCAGCTTGATGTGGTTCTCCTCAAGGAGCAGGCCAAGTCGAAAGGGATGCTGTCCGGACTGAGGCGTCACTGGAAAAAGTTGATGCTCTTCCGTCGGGTGTTCGTGTTCTCCCGTCGTGCTGGACGTCGCTTCAGTGCATACCTGCCAGAGCCAGGCAATCTCTCGCCTAAGAAAGCGCTCTATGCGTCACTCTTTGCTGGCGTGAGTTTCGGAATGGTATCGATGTCGGTTATTCAGGATTTGAAGGATGATGAGGTCAATGCCGGAACAGTTATGGCGACTGCAGTCGCACCGGAAGAAACAGCGGATGAAAAACTTGCTCGGGAACTCTCTGAAGAGAAGAAAAAATATGATCCGAACGACGATCTTTTTCTCCAATTCTTTAGTGAGGCAGAAAAAGAAGAGTATCGAGGTCAGATTGAGGAACTCGTAAAGGGCTACCCAATCGAAGATATGCTGCCCTATATTCTCGAGAAGGATCGGATTGTCGCCGCATTTCTCATTGGTATCGGTAAGAAAGAGTCAAACTGGGGCAAGCGTGTCCCAGTACTCGATGGCCAGGACTGTTTCAATTACTGGGGCTATCGGGGGGTGCGCCGTCTCATGGGAACCGGTGGTCATACCTGCTTTAACAGCCGTAAGGATGCCGTTGATACCGTAGCTCTTCGGATCGAATCCCTGATCTACTCCTCGAAGATCGATACGCCGGCCAAGATGATCATTTGGAAATGTGGTTATAGTTGTGACGGACACAGCCGGGAGAGTGTGAGAAAGTGGATTGCAGATGTCGATATGTATTTCAAGGAGCTCAATCAGGCCGAGGGTGGGTCGCTCGAATAGCATTGACCCCGTTAGAGACGAATAACCCCGTTTCTCGGTGGCCAGAAAGGCTCCTCGGGGGTGTTTATGATGTATTTTTAGGGGGATCGGCGAGCTTCTAACGGGGTTGACTTAAAACAATTTATATTGCCTAAAATAAACTGTCGTAAATGACAGTTTTTTGGCTTATAATAGACACTTTTTGCTTTATTTAGAGGAAAAATGCTTTGACCAGTGAGTGAAAAAATGCTATCCTCAGACTTGCGTCCCAAAAGGATTTCTCCCCACTGGGCGTCTTATTTAGCTAGTCAATCCAACATGAAATCATCACTCTCAGTAATTCAGAAAAGGCGGGAAAAACGCCATTTTCTCCGTTCCTGCCAGGCTCTTAGCCTTGTTGGGGCGCTCGCCTTCTCACTTGGACAGCCAGATGAGGTTTTGAGTGATTCCGGGGCAGTTCTGGCCATTGACGATCCTTTATCTCGAGTCAGCCTCTGTGATTGGCAACACGACTACAATTTTTTCACGGGGGCTAAGAAAACTGAAAAATCCGAACCCTCTGTCCCGTGTGAGGAAGTGTTTGTTAAGTTTGCGACAGAAGAATCCGCGCCAGATGCCGACGTGTTCTCGTTGGCTGGGCCGACCGGGGAGCGAGCTCTTTTTGAGGCAGAGCTCCGGACTATGGTCACGGGTTATCCGATTGAGGCGATGGTGCCGACGATTGCGGAATATGATCGGGAGATCGCTGGCCTCATCATCGGGATCGGTAAGAAAGAGTCAAATTGGGGCAAGCGCGTCCCACGTACCGATATGGGCGAGGACTGCTTCAATTACTGGGGATACAAGGGTGCTGGTGCCCGAGGAATTGCGATGGGACATGGCTGTTTCGGCGAGCCGGCTGAAGCAGTGCATGCTATCGGCAACCGTCTCCAGGAGCTCGTCGCACTCCGGAAGACGAGCGAGCCGGCCAATATGACGATCTGGAAATGCGGTTCATCTTGTGCGACCCACTCGCCAGAAAGTGTTCGCAAATGGATTTTGGATGTCGATCTCTACTACCGTGAGATCGCTCAAAAGTAGTGAGGTTTGGTTTCCGTTTGCCTCACCCTCGGGTATACTAGAGGCAAACACATATGCTGACACACTGGCTTACTTTCGCGCTCGCGGGCTATTTCTTCAATGCAGTCACGGCGCTTTTCGATAAATTCCTCCTGGCTGGCCGGATCAAAGAGCCGGTCGTCTATGCGTTTTTCGTCTCGGTGCTGTCGCTTTTTGCGGTTGTGTTTGTCCCGTTCGGCTATCAGCCGATTCCCTGGCAGACGGCCGTGGTATTCGTCATTTCCGGCGTACTCTTTCTCTATGGACTGGTGGCGTTTTATAACGCCGTAAAGCGGAGTGAAATCAGTCGTGTTGCGCCGTTAGTCGGGATTACAATCTCAGTGATCGCTGGAGTGGCATCGTTTGGCTATGGTCCGGCGGCGAATCTTTCCTTTTCGCCGGGACATCTGTTCTCCCTCTTGCTCCTCCTCTCGGGCGCTTTTCTCATCGCCTTTGACCTTCCGTTGAAGAAGAACGATGCGCTCATGAAGTCGACCCTGCTTGCGGGCGTGCTCATGGCGCTGTCGCTCCTTTTCTTGAAGGCCGGATATCGCAACAATGTCGATTTTGTGAACGGGCTCCTCTGGTCGCGGCTCGGATTTATTGTGGGTGGTTTCAGTCTTTTCATTATCCCGGAATATCGGCATGCTATCCTCTCAAATACCCGCGGGCTGTCCTCGTCGAATCGGCGCGATGTCGCGACTGGTGCGCTCTTCATACTGAACAAGATATTCGGTGCGGCGGCTTCATTTTTTCTGACGTATGCGACCTTCCTCGGCCCGGTCACCTTTATCCAGGCGGTCAATGGCGTGCAGTATGCGTTTGTGCTCGTCCTTGCGATTCCGCTCGCGATCCGTTTCCCCAAAGTCTTCGAGGAAAGGCTCTATTTCTGGGACTGGTTCCAGAAAGGACTCGCGGTCATTCTCATTGGTCTCGGTATGTGGCTTGCCGTCACACAGGGTGTCGATTTCCTTTTCCTCTAACAAAGAATAACCTATGTCATTCCGGGATTCGCACTGGTACGGCGTCGTGAAGCTCGTTAGCTATACGTTCGGTGCCGCCCTCGCGCTCGTGGTTGTGATTTTTGTGTACTTTAACCTCCCTGGCCCAGCGCCCCGCGAGGATGTGCACCTTGGCATGACCTTTTCCTCCCGCTATGCGACTGATCTCGGTCTGGATTGGCGCGAGACGTACCGTGCGCTCCTCGATGATGTGGGCGTGAAGAAGCTTCGGATCCCGGTCTACTGGGACCTCGTCGAGCGCGTACCCGGCGAGCGCGATTATACGGATGTTGATTGGCAATTGGACGTCGCTGAAGAGGCTGGGGCAAGCGTTATCCTGTCTTTAGGTCAGCGAGTGCCCCGTTGGCCAGAATGCCATATCCCGTCTTGGGCTAAGGAAGCGGGTGAGACTGAACGGCAGACCGCGCTGAAATCATTCATGAAAGAGACGATTGAGCGCTACCGCGACCGTGGCGTCGTCGCGACCTGGCAGGTTGAGAATGAACCATTCCTCGTTTTCTTTGGCGAGTGTCCGCCGCTTGATGTGGATTTCCTCGAAGAAGAAGTGGCGCTCGTCCGCACGCTCGATCCATTGCGGCCAGTTCTCCTTACGGACAGTGGCGAACTCTCAATCTGGTATCGAGCCGCCAAACGCGGCGATATGTTCGGGACAACGATGTACCGCATGATCTACAAAGGCGGCTGGGGCTATGTAACGTATCCGATTGGCCCCAATTTCTTTCGCGTGAAGGAACAATTCGTCCGGCTACTGACGGATCAGGAACATTTCTCGGTCATCGAACTCCAGGCCGAACCGTGGGCGAGCGGTTGGGTGGCAAATGTGCCGCTCGAAGAGCAGTTCATCACGATGAATGAAGAACTCCTTGAGGAAAATGTGACCTATGCGCGCCGGGTCGGATTCGAAGATATCTATCTCTGGGGCGGCGAGTGGTGGTATTGGCTCAAGGTGAAGAAAGACTATCCAGCAGTTTGGGAGAAGGGTAGGGAGCTCTTTCGCCAGTACCCGTAGCTATCCCTCATGATCCTCATTCTCGACAATCTTCGGAGCGCCTACAATGTCGGGGCGCTCTTCCGTACGGCCGATGGGGCTGGGGTGACGCATGTCTACCTCATGGGTATCACGCCGACACCGGCCCAGCCGAGCCAGCTCTATCAGACGGCCGCTCAAAAGACGCTCGCCAAGACCGCGCTCGGCGCGGAGTGTTCGATACCATGGACGAGCGTGAAGTCATTGGCTCGGCTCGCGAAGCGAATCCGAACGGCTGGCTATGAACTCATCGCACTCGAGGAAGGGGAGGGCATTGTCGCTACAGACTATCGCGACTGGCGACCGAGCAAAGGAAAAATGCCAGCGCTCATCGTGGGGAATGAAGTCGATGGACTCGGAGAAAAAACACTCGCACTCGTCGATACCATCATCCGGCTTCCGATGCGCGGGATGAAGCGTTCGCTCAATGTCTCGGTTGCGGGAAGTATTGCCTTGTATCACTTGTCGGCTACAATGGAGAAGCTCCACAAAGCTAAATAGCATGCCGAAAATGAAAAAACAAAACAAAGAGACGAAAGAAAAAAAGATCGCTATTTTCGATATTGACGGAACTATTTTCCGGAAAAACCTGCATTTTGAACTCATCAACGAGTTGTCGTGGCTGAAGATTTTTCCGAGCTCGGTCCGTCGTGAGCTGACCGAAGTCTATAGCCACTGGCTCGAACATTCGGGTACGTACGAAGACTATCGCAAAGCAATCGTTCGTATCTATGCCGAACATATCAAGGGCGTCTCGGAATCAGCAGTTCGTGAGGCGGCGCACATCGTCGTGCCGTTCCACGCGCGGCGGACCTATCTCTTTTCTGAGGCGCTTATCAAAGAGCTCCGTGACAAGGGCTATCATCTCCTCGCTATCTCTGGTTCGCCGATCGAGATCGTGGAGGAGTATAATGAACACTATCTCCACTTCGACCGAGTTTTTGGCAGTATCTATGCTCAGGATGACAAAGGTACGTACACGGGTGAGGCGGAATTTGAACCATCACGAAACAAAGGCGAGGTGCTCCAACAGTATGTGTACGAGCACGGGCTGACCCTGGATGATTCGTACGCGATTGGAGACACCGAAAGCGACGCGAGCATACTCCGCATGGTGACTCATCCGATTGCATTCAATCCCAATCAGAACCTGAAAGCGATGGCTGACGCCGAAGGCTGGCGCATCGTCATCGAGAAGAAAGACGTCGTGTACGAGATAGAAAAAGCGAAAGGGATGAGCAGTTAGGTTTTAGGGGCGAGCAAATGCCTATGCATGAAGAGAAAATCAGCTCTTATAGAGACCTCATCGTTTGGCAAAAGGCCAAGAGCGTCGCTGTTCTCGTGTATAAACTGACGGAGGATTTCCCGCAATCCGATCTGTACGGACTTACTTCGCAGATGCGATGGGCGGCGATTTCCATCGCGTCAAATATCGCCGAGGGGCATGGCCGCGGAACAAAGAAAGAATTCCACCATTTTCTGCATATCGCTTACGGATCCGGGGCGGAGCTTGAAACCCAGTTTGAGATAGCGCTTGAGTTAGATAGGCTGAAGCTGGGAGAGTATGAAGAAACACTCGGACTGCTCGACGAAGTGATGCGTATGTTGAATGCGCTTATAAGAAAATTAAAAGAGAGCAACTAGGAAGTTAGGGATGAGGCTCCAGTTCCTTCACCCCCGCCTAAAACTCTATCACCTAACCACCAGTACCTAACACCTAATCCCTCTCTCGTATGGCATTCAATCTCAATTCTTGGCTCGACAATTTCCTCCGGAAGACCCTCTGGCTCTGGCTGCCGTTTTATGCATTCCACACACTTTTGAAAGAGTTTGGCGCTTGGCTCGCTCGAGGTAAGAAATAGTGTATGCCACTCCGTTTTTTCGAGGAGGAATGGCATCGGCGACTCATCCTGCTCACCCTCTGGTGCATGGTGATGTTCGCTTTTTCCGAGATGCCGGGAAGCGGTCTCGAAGGCACACCACCTCTCTGGTATGTACTGGAGCGGAAATCTGCCCATGTTGTTGAGTACGCAGTACTCGCATTTCTTAGTTTCCGCTTTTTTGTAGCGATGTACCCCAGCGAGCGATTCTCCTGCGTGACGATCCTCTCGGGAGTGTTCGCTCTCGCCTTTGGCGCGCTCGATGAATTCCACCAGTCATTCGTCTTTGGTCGCGGTGCTCGGCTCACGGACGTCGCGATCGACGGTATTGGTATCGCGCTCGCGTTGGCTGCAATCTACTTGTTCCGAACCAGGAGGCCCTAATCATTCTTTATTTCACTTTTCAGTAAATTACCGGTTTCGACATATAATGACGGCCGTCATTATATGCTAAAATGAAAGGAGAGGAGTTTTAGTTGAAAAGTATATTGTGGCGCATACCGAACGAAACTCTTTTTAGCAGGCTATGGGAAAGCTCGGAAAGAACGAGGAAAAAATTCTGCTTTTGCTCTTAACGGGACTCGCGCTGCCGTTCACTCGGTCGGCGACTGCTCAGTATCGCTTGGTGCGAGATGTGGCGAGGGAGTGGCGAGCGATTACGCGGTATGGTTTGCCGAGAACAGTCCGGCTTCTTGAGGAGAAGAAGCTGATCAAGCTCGTACGATCAGGGAAGGATATATTCTTTGTTCGACCGACTGAAAAAGGCCGAGAACGGGTTTCATTGGCACAGCTTCTCGAAACGAAGCTCGTCATTAAAAAGAAATGGGACGGTCGGTGGCGAATCGTGGCTTTTGATATCCCTGAAGAGAAACGGGGAATGCGAAATCTTCTTCGGCAATGCCTTAAGAATTGGGATTTCCGCAGGCTTCAGGCGAGCGTTTTCGTTTGTCCCTATGACTGTCGGGAAGCAGTGGAATTCCTCATCCGCGCTTGTGACGGCGAGCGATATATCAAATTCATCGAGGCAGGACATATCAGTCGGGATAGGGATATCCGAAAATACTTCGCTCTCCCCGAATAGCATTTCGTCTTAAAATGACGGCCGTCAAGATAAGTCGAAATATGTCGAGATAAAAAAGAGGGGCTGAGAGAGGTGCTAGGAATTGGAGCGAGAGAAGGGCGGATTATTTGATATACTAGAGGGAGTATGACACTCACCGGACATCGAATGTTTCAGTACGTCGGCATCCTCTCCGCACTGCTCCTGATAGCCGTTGGCTATTGGTATTTCAACGTCCGCGCTGGGGTCAAGACGAACACATCAGGCAGTCAGCCGCAAGGGATGAACGATCTTTCGGCGGGCCTCACCGCCTACTTCCCGCTCGATGAAAACACTGGCACGGCCGCAGCTGACGCATCCACCAACGCCATCACTTCCCTCACTCTGACGAATAGCCCCACCTGGACCACGGGACAAATCGGGAGCGCCATCGACTTCGATGGCACGGA
>CAZCTF010000036.1:0-9744 GCA_964501755.1 uncultured Bdellovibrionales bacterium | reverse complement strand
TCTATCGTGCATAGTGCCCCCACCAGGAATCGAACCTAGATCTCTCCCTTAGGACGGGATAGCTCTATCCATTGAGCTACAGGGGCGATTCGGTACTATACTGGAAAATCACTCTGCTGGCAAGACAAAGGTATTGTACCAGAGGAATTGTGGATAACTGGTAGATAAGTAATCAAAAAAGCCCGATTAGGGCTTATTCAGCGGACCCCGTTAGAAATACAGAGCGATGGGTTTGTAGCATGTAAAGAATCTCAAAGATCTGCCAAAAAATAACGGTAAAATCATTAAAATTTCTAACGGGGTGGACCATACCGGATTCGAACCGGTCACCCCTTCCATGCCATGGAAGTGCTCTACCAAATGAGCTAATGGCCCGTAGAGGGATATTTTTGATAGCACCTTACAATCATACTGATATCCCCTGATTCGTCAATGATTACGATGTTCGTCACATACGCTATACTGTAGAGCCGTATGAAGTCACTCCTCGAACACCTGAAATCGATAAAAGAGATACTCTTGTATGCCTATATCTGGCAGATACCGTTTTCTTGGCGAGTAGTCTTTGATCCGAGCCGTAGCCAATGGAACCAGGGCTTTAGTGAGTATATGGACATATCCCTCTATGTAGGAGAGGTCTTAATTGCTTTTGCACTACTTACACATATATTAGAATACGAATTAGTAGAAAAGTCAATATTAAAAAATCTGAGATATAATTGCCGTAGATTGTTTCACGTGGAACATAATACCTTCTATTTGACCATTGGAATCCCCCTGGTTTCCATTAATCTCCTTTTATCCATCGATATACCCCTTTCGCTGGTATCAATATTGCACATTGCGTCAGTCATCGGATTTATATTTCTATTTCTAAGGGTTTATGTTTCACGTGGAACAAAATTTGTTCAAAATGTGTTTTCTATCCTGATCCTTAGTCTGATAGCCCAATTAATAATTGCTTTTTTACAGGTTTTTAATGCTACATCAATCGGACTCGCTTTCTTAAACGAGTCAAAATTATCGCTACATATAGATAATGTTGCAAAATCAAACATTTTTTCAAATACCTATCTAAGAGCTTATGGAACATTCCTTCATCCAAACATACTTTCCTCCTATGTCTTAATGGTTATTACATTTTTGATTTATATTGAACAATCATGTTTGTTCCACGTGAAACATTATTTAAAAATACTAATTTTATTATTCTCTACTGTCACTATCTTTCTTGCACAGTCAAAAATAGCTCTAATTTTGCTATTTTTTATACTATTCTTGTATTTTAATGAAAAATTTAGACTGTTCCACGTGGAACAGTTATTAAAGTTTATTGCCATAGCAATTTTAGTTAGTGTGCCATCCTTAATTTTTTTAAATAGTGATGCAAGAGAGTCTTTTCAAACGAGAATCAGTCAATTTAGTCTGCAGTTTAAATTCACTCAAAAGGAATTCTTTATTGGATCAGGATTAGGAACATATCGACTAAGTTATGATCAATTGGCGATTGACTGGTGGAACTACGAGCCTGTCCATTTCATCCCTCTAATAGTTCTCAAAGAATTTGGGATCTTTATATCGCTGGGCATGATAGTTTATCTTGTAGCATTAATTATTCGTGTTCCACGTGAAACATTTAGACATACATATATAGTAGGGGTATTTATATTGTACATAGTTATTACTGATCATTTTGTCTGGGATATTTACCAAGGTACTTCTTTTGTAGCTATTTCTTTTCTAATTATATACATTGACATATACACTAATATGTGTCATAATAATACATTGGAAAGCAGGTTTAAGTACTGATAGGCTAAGCACTCAATGATTTATAGGGTCGTATTGGATCGAGATTCGTCTCTTCTGGGTTTGCAAATTATAACGAGAGAATAGGTATCGGGTGTGCTTCAGGTTCGAAATAACATTGATGGAGCGAGTGTTTTTCAAGAATGAAAATACTGAGAGACCTCGCCTCGTATTATTCCAAAAGCGGAGTCTGTTGCAATAAATGTGTTGTGATATACTTTAGCTATATGGGTGTATCACAAACAAAAAATAATTTGCGTTGGAGTGTTTTTCTGTTCGCATTTCTTTTTCTCTTCAGCTCCGCTCTCTACGTTGTCGCTGACGAGGCTTCGTCGACTGATGTCGTTGCGTTTGATGACTCTGATACCGATGGTCTTTCCGATGAGGAAGAAAAAATATATGGCACTGACCCCGAGGTTGCCGATACCGATGGCGATGGATATAGTGATGGTGTTGAAATCGAGGGCGGGTTTGATCCTTTAAAGCCTGCGCCCGGTGATCGAATCACGCCAGAAGAAATCGCGGATGATGTGGCAGCGATGAGCGGACCTGACGCTGGTGTTGTGAATCTTACAGAACGGGCGTCTGAAGAGTTGACGAACCTTGTTTCTGAAAAAGACAAAGGGGAAGAGATAACGTCAGAAGATTTAAATACGGTGCTCGCTAATGTCATGGCAGCAGGGCAGGATGATGTTGTCTTGCCAGAGGTAGATACTGCAACTTTGAAAATTAAGAAGCTCTCGTCGAAGCTTTCTGAAGAAGAGCGAGAGGAACAGAATAGACAGGACATTATTGAGTACCTCACGCTGACGAGCTATATCCTTATCTCAAACGCCCCGGTCCAGATTCGCGATACGACAGCGCTCAAATCCTTTACTATGGATGCGGGCAAACAAATGATTTTTGGTCTTTTATCGGGTGATTATTCATATCTCGATACTATTGAAGAGCGTGGACAGAAAGCGTTGGATGAGATAGGTGGGGTGGAGGTGCCAGAGAGCATGGTAGATACCCATGTGAAAACACTGAAAATACTGACGTTTGCTTCGAATCTGAAGCAATCGATTAAGGCAACGGTATCGCCGGAAGACCCGCTTGGACAGATGTACATGTTTTCGAAAGTTCAAGGTTTCTTGATGACCCTGGACGGATTTATGCAAGAGACGCAAGGAAAGCTTACGAGTATCGGTGTCGAGAATATTCCACTGGATATTTGATTGGGGTATGTACGCACAAAAATCAAAAATGCTTCGCCTTCAAAAATATATCGCTTCACTTTTAATAGGGATAATTCTTGTCACGACCTCGGCCCCACTGCCGGCTCAGGCTGGTGTCTGGGGTGAGAGCATCGCAAGCAGTTTTTTAAAGCAGGCGCTTGAAACAATCTGGACACAGATTCAAGCGGTACTTCTCGGAATTGCAAAGCGAGTGGCTGTCGGTTTGGCCAAGGATGCAGCTAATCGTCTCGTTGCAGGTGGGGGATCCAAAAAAGCTGCGTTTATTACGGACTACAAGCAATATATCTATGGTGCTGCTATAGATGAAGGAATGATATACATGAATGACCTCCTGACCTCAGCCACCGGAGGGAAGAGCTCGGCTCTCAATTATATCGTGGCGGGCGGGAGTTTGCAGCAGCTTGGGATGAATTATATGAATTATCTCAATGCAGAAGTAAACGCAGCATTTGTCAAGAATCGCTGTAAATATAATTTGGACCAGTATACCCCAAATGCTATGGTGTCACTCGGGCAAGGGGATTGGCGTGTTTTGAATGCCATGGTTGCCTATGACTGTAATAATCCGCTTGGAATGAGCCTGACTATCAAGGAAGAGACTCAACGAAAGATCAATGCGCAGCAGGAAATTGCGAAAACTAAGGCTATTGCTGGCCAAGGGTTTACTGGCGTTGAAATCAATGGCAAAACAGTATCGCCCGGGTCGATTATCGCCGATGTGACGGGAAATGTGGAGAATGCAGTGGTGAACATGATTGGTACATCGAGCAGTTGGGGTGAACTTTTATCTGCGGCTGCTGGCGCATTTGCGAATCAGGCGCTTAATACCCTATATCAGCGTGGGTTTGAAATGGTTTCCCAAAATATCAGTCGTGAACTGGGGAAAGTAGATCAGCAAATCAGGGGCGCGCGGCTGGACTTGCAGCAGCAGTTGGGACCAGGGTCACAATTTCTACGAAATGCGAACCAACAGCTCGGTGGTTGGAGCGGTGGGTCAAGTACGGGGAAATATACAGGAGTCCAGCAGTCAGTCGTGAATTTTAACTCGGTTCCATCGACTTGTGGAACATCAGCTACTCCGGGAGCATGTTAGTTTTCGGTGACCAATGAGTTGTGGGGGGACCCGGCGTAAAAGCCGCCTCAGAAAAGAGGCGGCTTTTACTGTTCTGTAGGCGTATCTGGATTCGGACCAGTGACCTTCATCCAGCACCTGAATGCCTTATCCTCGGGTGTGGGTCTGTCCAGATTCGAACTGGAGACCTCTACAATGTCAATGTAGCGCTCTAACCAACTGAGCTACAGACCCGGGTTGTAAAACATTCAGGTGCTGGATCAATGTGACGCTCTAACCAACTGAGCTAATTGTCCGTAGAGAGTATGAGTGACGGGGCAAACCTGAGCTATACGCCAGTATCAAGCACCTGCTTTTGGGATGAAATACAGAGGGTACTGTAGCACAATTTCCAGCCTAGGCAAATCCTCGAGGGGAAATCAATTTGGCGAGATGCCTGACGGTGTCTGAGAAGTCTCTAGGACCGCTTCTTTTGCCACTGGTTTTTTCGGAGTAGTTGCAATAGAGCGAAAGAATGAAACATGGAGGAGCTGATCAAAAATGTAATAGAAACCGAAAGGGACAGCCATGAAGAGAGCTTGTTGCTCTACCCGTAAGCGAATCATTCGGAGGAAAAACTCGGTAAGGAGACTGAAGAAGATGGCGAGTAATGCGGCATAGAAAAAGAATAGGACGGTATTGAAGGCGTGTCGCCGGAAGAGGCGAAACCCGAGATCGCCAGCGCTCCAAAACCCTGTTTTTCCGAGAATAGCATAGAAACAGGAGAGTTCTTTTGTGAAGTAGAGGTAGACGCCAATTGTAATGAGGAGTAAAAATCCGAGCTCGAAAACGGTCGGCATGATAGATGGATTAAACCGTTGCGCTAATAGAGAAGGAATGACCAGAACGATTCCAATTCCAATCAGAACGAGCCAGTAGGCAGCTTCAAAGCTCATCGACATGCGACTCCCGCGGAACATATGCCGCCAGGGGAGAGTTTTTTTCGGGAGGATAGGATCAGTCTCATTCATCCGGTGGGCGAAAAGCGCAACCAATGCCCCGCGGATGAGTGATTGACAGAGCACAACAACGAGCGCTATCCCGAGGGTGAGGATGATCCGATGATCCAGAAAGAACGAAGTCAATGAAGAGAGGTTTGGAGTTTCCGGAAGATAGTTTTGGGCGGTTGTCGATACGAATGAGCTCAGGCTGACCAGTATTCCGGCCGGAATGGCAAACCACCAGAGGATTCGATGTTTCCAAAAGGCCTGGAAAGAGCCTCGGGTAATTGTCATGAGTGATACCATTTCGGGCATAGGTGGTTTCCAGCTAGACAACAAAACCCCCCCTTTTTTCTCCTAGAGAGCAGCAGGGGCTGGAGCAGCCGCCTCCTTGATGATAGTGTCAAATTCATCCTTCTCGATGGTTTCTTTTTCGAGGAGCGTGGTAGCGATGCGATCGAGTGTGGCACGTTTTTCAGAAAGGATTTTCGTCGCCTGGTCAAAGGCCTCGGCGATGAGTCGAGAAACTTCAGCATCGATGGAACGTGCGGTCTCTTCGGAATAATTTCGTTCCTCATGCATTTCGCGGCCGAGGAAAATAAGCTCCTCTTTCTTTCCAAACGTGCGGGCACCGAGCTGGCTCATACCGTAACGGGTGACCATATTACGGGCCATTTGTGTCGCGCGCTCGAGGTCGTTCGAGGGGCCGGTCGTGACATTGCCGAAGACGAGCTTTTCGCTCGCATAGCCGCCAAGGAGAACGGCGAGCTCATCAATGAAGTAGTGGTCAGTGTGGAGTGTCTTGTCTTCGGACGGGACGGCCATGGTGTAGCCACCAGCGTGGCCGCGCGAGATAATTGAGACTTTATGGACTGGATCGGCGTTTTTGAGGCTCGTACCGACGAGCGCATGGCCACCTTCATGGTAGGCGATGACTTTCTTTTCCTGCTCATTAATGACCCGGCTCCGACGCTCCGGACCGAGGATGACTTTTTCGATCGATTCGGCGAGTTCCTGCATCCCAATCTCTTTCATGTTGCGGCGAGTGGCAAGGATGGCGCCCTCATTGACGAGATTGGCGAGGTCAGCACCAGAAAACCCCGAGGTCCGTTCGGCAATCCGACGCATGTTGATCGCTTCGGCGAGCGGCTTGTTTTTCGTATGGATCTTCAGGATGGCTTCGCGCTCATTGATGTCGGGGAGATCCATGGTGACGCGTCGATCAAAGCGGCCCGGGCGAAGGAGCGCCGGATCAAGCACATCGGGACGGTTAGTCGAAGCAACAACGATGACACTCTGATCAGTCTCGAATCCGTCCATTTCGACGAGGATCTGATTGAGTGTCTGTTCGCGTTCATCATGGCCGCCGCCGAGACCGGCGCCACGGTGGCGTCCGACAGCATCGATCTCATCGATAAAGACGATAGCCGGAGCATTCTTTTTTGCCTGCTTGAAGAGATCACGGACACGGGAAGCACCAACGCCGACGAACATCTCGACGAATTCCGAGCCGCTAATATTGAAAAAAGGAACACCCGCCTCGCCGGCCACTGCTTTGGCCATCAGGGTTTTGCCAGTCCCGGGAGGGCCGAGGAGGAGGACGCCTTTCGGAATCTTGGCACCCATGGCGAGGAATTTCTTCGGTTGGCGGAGGAACTCGACGACTTCCATGAGTTCTTGCTTAGCCTCGGTCGCACCAGCGACATCCTTGAACGTAATTCTTTTTTTCTTGTCCTTCGGGTCAAGGATGCGTGCTCGGCTCATGCCGAAATTGAGTGCTTGAGCATTGCCACGCTGAGCTTGCCGCATCATGAACCAGATGAAAGCCGAGATGAGAATGAAGGGGAGAATGAAGGGGAGGAGCGTCAGCATCCAGTAGCCGAAACCGGTGTCCTCTTTTACCGTCACTGAAACTGCCTTGAAGCGTTCTTTGTCGATACCATAGTTAGCAAGGGTTTCCGTAAGTGAGCTCTCCGGTTCCTTGCTCGCCTTCTGTTTCGTATCATCCTGTTTGACGATCTCGAGGACGTTGCCCGTCACAACAATTTCCTTTACCTCGCCATTATTGATCGCCGCGACGAGCTCAGAAAGAGAAACATCCGTCGAGCGCTGTTCGGGCGATGAATAGAGAATCATGATGCCGGACAGCAAGAGGAAGAGGAACACGACGAGTCCGATATTTTTCATCAACTTATCCATATGATTTTGGAGTGAAAAAAGAGCGTGAGTTAGCTGAAAGCAATCTCTACCCTATCACGAAAGTGAGTCTCTTTCAAGCGTCTATCGCGGTACGGTTTCTTGGGGTTTTTGTCTCCCGATCAAGCCTCGTAGCCGTCCGAGCGAGGGTTTCAACGATGCTCGGATTGAAGGTCTCAAGGAGGGGGAGAAGTTCATGACGTACCCGGTTCCTCGTGAATCGTTTCGATTGATTGCTCCGATCAATGCGGAAAGGAATCCCTTCGGCAGCGAGAAATCGTTCGATATCAGATTTCCGAAAATGGACGAGAGGTCGTGTGAGCGATGGAGTCGACCGCTGGAATGGAGAAAGTCCACGACTACCGGCGCCGCGGATCAGGTTGAGGAGCAGTGTCTCGGCGAGATCGTTCATCGTATGCGCCGTGACGATGGTGCTGAAACCAAGCTTGGCACGGAGACGTTCGAAGAATCGGTAGCGGATGATGCGGAGGCGTTCCTCGACATTGCTTTTCGGCCGTGTTTTCGGACGGAGAAGAGAAACGGGGACAGACCAGTTTCGACAGAGCTTTTGAACGAGTGCCTCGTCTCGTTCTGAATCGCGGCCGCGGAGTTGGTAGTTCACATGTGCGGCATGCAGGGTAAAGTCATGCTTTTCTCGGAGCCGTACGAGAAGGGCGAGAAGGGCAATACTGTCCGGACCGCCCGAAACGGCGACAACAATTTTCGAACCGCGAGGGAGCAATGCGTTCTTGGCGAGCGCATTCTGAAAGCGGCGTACAAAAACCAGCCCAGCATGCGTTGTTGCGAGGCCGCTACTTTTCGAGATGGGATTCGATGATCGCTTTAACTTGAGCGATCGCTTCGTCGAGCTTGCCCTCTTCGTTTTCAATCCTGTAATCATAGATACTCTTAGGAAGCCATTCCTTGATGTGACTCAGTCGAGATTGAATCTCTTCTTCCGGCAGCGTTTCGCGGTTTCGGATCCGCTCTTCAATGACTTTGAGCGGCGCGGAAATCATGATGACAATACTATCGGGATAGCGAGCCTTGATGGTTGCGGCTCCTTCGGCATCGACTTTCCAGATACCAATTTTCCCTGAGTTATTTTTAGCGAAGCGATCAAGCTCTGCCTTGGTGACGCCGTAATATATTCCGGTGTACTTCTGAACGTATTCGGCGAGCGCGTCAGTGCGGAGCAGGTCTTCGAAAGCCTCTTTCGTGATGAAGTAGTACGGATGTCTCTGACTCTCGAACGAACGCATCTCCCGGCTCACGGTTGTTATGACTCGCTCAACGGGGAGGAGTTTCGCCACGCCCTCGATGATTGAGTCCTGGCCAGATCCTGACGGTCCGTGGATAACGAAGACATTTTTCATGGTGCGGATGTTTCTGGTTTACGAAAGCGCCCCTCGAGTGAGGGGCGCATGACAACACATTACTTCTTGACCGGGAGGAGTCCGAGGCGATGGGTCCGAGGCTCGATGGAGAGGATCTTCCAGCTGTATGGCTTGCCAACCTCGAAGACTTCTTCCATCTTACGGCCTGGGTAGATGTCAGAAAACTCCGAGACATGCGCGAGACCATGGATGTCTTTGTCGAGGTACACGAAAGCACCGAAGTGGTTCATTTTGTCGACGGTACCAGGGACCTCATCGCCGACCTTGTAGCGTTCGCCGACATGCTCCCATGGATCAGCCTTCAGAGCTTTCATAGAGAGCGAGATGCGGTTGTCATCGATGCCAATGATCTTGGCAGCGACCGTGTCGCCGGTCTTCACGATTTCGCGTGGATCATCGATGAGCTGCCAGGCGAGCTCGGAGATGTGGACGAGTCCCTCGAGACGCTTTTCAGCATGCTCGCCGGGGAGCGCAAACTTCACGAACGCTCCGAAGTCGACGACACCAGAAATGACACCCTCGATCGTATCGCCAACATGGAGGAGGTTCAAGAACTCTTTCTCCTTCTCGCTCTGAGCAGCTTTCTCGGAGACGATGAGTTTTTCGCTCTCGCGGTCAGCATCGAGGATGCGAACAGAGAGTGTCTCGCCGACGAGTTTCTTCAAGAGATCGAGAATCTTGTTTTTGTCGCCGTCCTCGACACGTGGGTAATGCTCGCTCGCGAGCTGGGATACGGGGAGGAAGCCGGGGATGCCGTTTACTTCGATCATGAGACCGCCTTTGTTGGCATCGCTCACCTTGGTTTCGACAACTTCTTTCTTCTGAAGCTTGGTCTCGATGTCTTCCCAGCTCTTGTCATAGGAGGCTTCGCGAATCGAAAGTTCAATCATCCCGTCTTCGTTCTCGAAGCTCATGAGCGTTGCCTGGACCTGGTCGTCGAGTCGGAGCTTCACGCCACCGCCGAGGCCATCCTTCATCTCTTTGCCGAGGACGATACCGGTGCCGAGGGGCCCAAGGTCGACTAGGGCAGAGCTTGATCCGACATGGATAAC
>CAZCTF010000035.1:0-9838 GCA_964501755.1 uncultured Bdellovibrionales bacterium | reverse complement strand
GGTACTTGTCTTTCTTGATCGTGTAGGCGAGGTCTTCGGTGATGCGGCGGCTCGTCTTGATCATGTCGGCGATGAAGGCGAAGATGAGGAGCTGCATGCCGATGAGGAATGTGACGCTACTGAAGAGGAGATAGTTGAGGTAGGGCGTCACTTTCAATCCATGCGAGAAATACTGGAAGAGGAAGACGGAGAGGGAAAGAAGTGCGAGCGCGATGAGAATAAGTCCGGGGATGCCGAAGAACTTCATCGGCCGGACATCGCGAACGGCTTTGACGATGATACGGGCGCTATTGTTCACGAAACTGTAGACGCTCTTTACGATCTTTGACTGGCGGTCGGCGAAGTAGGTGACCTGGACCGGGACCCAAAGGACGCGCAGGTTCTTGCCGATCGCGTCGATGATAGTTTCCTGGGTATAGGTGAAGCCGGTCGGGTTGTTCAATCGGAGGAGCGTCTCGCGGCTATGGGCGCGGAAGCCGCAGGTGAGGTCAATCGTATCAACATTGAGGAAAGAGCCGACGAGGGAGGCGCCGAGGCGGTTGAAGAAGTCCTTCATCCAAGGGATGTTTTTGGCGCTCGATTCCGAAAAGCGATCACCGACGACCATATCGGCCCGATTCTCGAGAACGGGATCGATGAGCTTCTGGATTTCTTGGGCATCGAATTGTCCATCGGCATCGATGTTCACCATGATGTCGGCGCCTTCTTTGAGCGCGTTCTCGGTCGCGGTCGCGAACATGACACCGAGCCGGCGGTTGATGCCGTGCCGGAGGACGAAGTCCGCTCCAGCTTCCTTGGCGACGTCCGCGGTCCGGTCACTTGATCCGTCGTCGACGACCTGGATCATGACCTCATCGATGCCGCGATAGCTCCGCGGCATGTTACGGATTGTGTTGCCGATGACCGACTCCTCGTTATAGGCGGGGATGTTGATGATGAGACGCATAGCTACTTTTTATGGATAAGAAGCTTCGGATCGAAGCACTGCCATTTGCATTTCTCTTTGGCACCCTCGAGTCCGGTCTTGATGAGATCGGCCTGGCACTGGCGGAGCACTTCTTCACAGACTTTCTTCCGGTCGGAAAAATACTCCCAATTGACGCTATAGCCCATGAGGGTGAGGCCGATGTAGCCGATGACGGCTACCCCTGCGAGCCAGATGGCGAGTCGGATGAGGCCGAAAATCATAGGGTGTGATGTATCGAGTATTTTGTATCGCGTATCATGTATGGGATTTTACAATACCGTATTCATACCAGATACGACATACGATATACATAATACTGACGCTATCGGCCGATGCCGTGATAGCGGACCCCGTGCTTGGCGAAATCAGCTTTCGAGAACGCATTCTTGCCGTCGATGAAGATCTTCACCCCGTGCTTCTTCAAGAGCTCGGGCGTGATGGCTTCACGGAATTCGCGGTGATCGGTGGCGAGGATGACAGCGGTGGATTTCTTCAGGAAGCTGGCAAGCGTTTTCTCCGTCGAGTGGGCGGGGACATGTGGATCGTGGGTGATGACAGTCGTCTTGTGATGCTGGAGCGCCTCGATGACTTTGAGGGCCGGGGATTCGCGCAGGTCGTCGATGTTCGCCTTGTACGCGACGCCGAGGACACCGACCGTTGTGCCATTCAAGGCCAGTTTTTCATCGTTCAAGAGGTCCTGCAGGAGTTCGACGGCGTACACGGGCATGCTGTTGTTGATCTCACGCGCGATCTTCAGGAAGCGGTGGTCGAAGCCTGACTTTTTGGCGCGTTCGATGAGGTAGTAGGGGTCGACAGGGATGCAGTGGCCGCCGACGCCGCAGGACGGGTAATGGGCCATGAAGGCGAACGGCTTGGTCGCAGCGCCATCGATGACGTCTTTGGTGTCGATCCCGAGGATATCAAACGATTTGGCGAGTTCATTGACGAAGGCGATATTGATGTCGCGGAAAGAGTTCTCGACGATCTTCACCGCCTCGGCTTCCCGGATGGATTTCATCGGGCGGATCTCGGCGTCGACGATGGACTGATAGAAATCGAGTGCTTTGGCGAGTCCGGTCGCATCAAAGGAGCCGACGACACGGGGGATGTTTGTCACATTCCATTTGGCATCGCCGGGATTGATCCGCTCAGGACAGTGGGCAATGTAGACATCACGCCCCACTTCCTTGCCATGTTCTTCAAAAACGGGCTTCACGATTTCCTCGGACACACCCGGGTTCACGGTCGATTCGAGGACGACGAGTGCCCCTTTCTTGGCGTTCCGGGCGACGAGCTCGGAGGCACTCATGACGGGGACGAGATCGGGGTAGAACGACTCGTCGACCGGTGTCGGCACGCAAATGAGAAAGACGTCGGCTTTTTTGAGTTCGGCCTCATTCGAGGTCGGACGGATCTTGAAGCGGCCGATGTTTTCTTTGAGGAAGGGGTCTTCGATCGGGGAGATGCCTTTCTTGAGGAGCGCGATCTTTTCTTTGTGCGTGTCGAAGCCGATCACGTCATAGCCGCGTTCGCTGGCTCGGAGCGCCAAAGGGAGGCCGACATAGCCGAGACCGATGACTGCCACCGTTTCTTTCTTTGCCATATGAGGACAGAATGAGGAGAGGTTAACAATGCCCGTATTCTACGGAAAAATGGCTTGTTTGACAAGTAGAAGTACCCATTTACTATAATTGACTTTATTATAAAAATATGCTACAATATCAAGTTGGGTAAGTTCTTAGCCCAGCAAACAGTCACTCTGCACAAGCAGAGATTCACAATCCAGCAGGAGAATCGTATGAATCGTGTCTATTGCGTCTTTAGTTCGCTCGACGTCGATTTCGAGCGGTCCGTGGGCCGCGTGCTCAAGGAGATATTGGGCGCGGAGATCGATGTCTCGATGTTCCATCGTGACTATCAGTTCGAGGGCGCACTCCAGCAGGAGAAGCCCATCCTGGTGATCTCGAACGGGGTCACCAAGACCCGCACGGACGCTGAGTCCTACGCCATCTACTTCTCGCCGAGGCTGATGCTCCGGCGCGCTGACTGCCACGCGGCGGTCATTTCGCCGACGTGCTTCGGCTTCCACCTCGAATGGCTGTTCCGTCTGAAGCTCCGCTGCTTCAAGTGGTTCAGCCGCTCGACGGCCGTGTTTGCCTGACGCGCCACGTCGCAAGCTTCGACGGGCCCTTTCTGCAAACGCAGCGAGGGCCTTTTCTTTTTTGTTGGCTTTAGTTAGGGTCAGAGAGTAAAATACGGGTAAATACTTATGCTTCTCACCGACCAAATTTTCCGAGCCATCGAGCGAGCAACTGAACTCCATGACGGCCAAGTGCGCCGCGTGAACGGATTGCCGTACATCGTCCACCCGTATGCAGTGGGATTTCTCTTGGCGCACTTTACGGATAATGAAGATGTGATCATCGCCGGCCTCCTTCATGATACGCTCGAGGACGTGCCGAGCTATTCACGAGAAATGCTTGAGGCAGAATTCGGTCCAGGGGTAGCCCGACTTGTCTCGGAAGTCACCGAGGACAATACAATTTATGATGAGCACCCGGAATTGCCGCACCCCGATCGGATTCGTTTGAAAAAAGAAGACTATCTTCGGCGCCTAGAGGATGACTCGGTAGGGGCACTCATGATCGCGGCGGCTGACAAAATTTGTAATACTCGCTCGTTCCTTGAGGAATATCCTAAGCTCGGACCAGAGAAGTTCTGGGAAGGGTACCGTGGTACGCCCGAACGATATCTGCGTTTCTCACTTTCGTTCAATCGGATTATCCAGTCCAAGCTGGCACATCCACTCGCGCTGGAGCTTGATCGTGTCACAAAGTTCGCTGAAGCGCTTATTCTTTCGACTGAAAAAACCGTATGAAGATCGGCGTCAACGCGAATTATTTCCAGAAGCCCTCGACCGGAATTGGCGTCGTGACGATCGA
This sequence comes from uncultured Bdellovibrionales bacterium, assembly GCA_964501755.1. Classification (GTDB taxonomy): domain Bacteria; phylum Patescibacteriota; class Minisyncoccia; order Moranbacterales; family UBA1568; genus SSEF01. Next base: position 5,929 of record CAZCTF010000035.1, on the reverse strand, counting down.
GTTCATGCGCGGGCTCGCGTTGACGGCCGAGGGCCGGGCGCATGAATGGATCTGGTACTACGAGGGCGATGTCCCAGCTGGGAAATGGCCGGACAATTGGCATTTCAGGAAAGTCTCGACCTGGTGGTCGCGCGATGATGTCCCACATCGCTATCTGTGGGAGCGTTTTTCTCTGCCGCAGGCTGTCTCTAGGGACCGGTGCGATGGGTTTTTCAGCCTGTACCAATCAGCTACCGTCCTGCCGGACTCGGTGCATCATGTCATGCTCGTGCACGATCTCATCCCGAAACGTTTTCCTGAGTATCTCAAGAATGTACGGCAACGTTTCCACTATCGGGCGATTCAGAGGGGTATCCAGAACGCCACACGTCTCCTGACGCCATCGCAGGCCACCAAGCATGACCTGGAATCCCTGCTCGGGATTCCTCGCGCCAAGATCGCTGTCGTACCGCTCGGTATCGGCCATGCCTTTCAGGAACCGATCTCTCCGGCTGTTCGTGATTCGATCCTTGCCCGTTTCGAGCTTTCTCCGGGCTACCTGTATCATGGCGGCGGTCTCGAGCTTCGCAAGAACACAGCGCTTCTCCTCCGGGCGTATGCGAAAATCATCCATTCATCGGAATCGGCGCTGCTCCCACCGCTCGTGATTTCCGGGACGCTCCATGCCGAAGACAATCCGCTCGCCACGCCAGTGAGAACACTCATCGCCGAACTGGGACTGGAGTCGCGGGTGCGGCTCCTCGGCTGGGTGCCTGATGCCGACCTTCCGGTACTCTATCAAGGCGCGCTCGCGTTCATTTATCCTTCGCGCTACGAGGGTTTTGGCCTGCCGGTGCTCGAAGCCTTCGCTTCTGGTACGCCAGTGATTTCAACCGCTGCCGGGTCGCTCGCCGAGCTCGTCAGTGATGCAGCACTCATCGTTTCGCCGGACGATTGTGATGGACTGGCAAAGGCACTCATATCGATTGCTACCGACATAGACCTCCGCGACCGATTACGCGAACAGGGTAGGGTGCGGGCAGCTGGCTATGACTGGTCTCGTTTTACCGCGTCAGTCGCATCCAGTTTGCTACAATAACGGGTATTGGACCTGGGCCAGGTCCCAGGCCAATATCTCCCGCAGCAAGAACTCGGGAGATTCGCCCGATTTTACCAGCATTCCGTTCGGAGGAAAGTATCGAATGCACGCTTTTCTCACTCACTCCATTGGGTAATAACCCTATATGAAAAGACTTCTGATCGCGATGAAGGCCTGGCAGCACGACCCGGAAATTGTTTTCGCGTGTATCGGTGCGACTGTCGGGGCAATATCGATTTTTCTCTTCTTAGCAGGCGCTTTTCCACTCGCCCCGGTTAACTTTTGGTTCTTTTCGGTCATCCTTGTCCTTTTGGGACTGTATCGTCCGAACTGGTGTTTCCTCTTCCTCGTCGCGGTGCTGCCGTTTGAAATCATTATCGTATCGCCTGACACGTTTTCATTATCGCTTCGCCCGTATCAGTGGATCTTTCTCACTCTCAGTATCGCCCTCAGTGTTCGCGTATGCTTTGGCCGAAACCGTTTTCCGTTGTTCGCATCGTCCCATCTCGATTACTTTTTGGCGTTGATCCCGATTGGCGCGCTCGTCTCTGGGGTTATCGGCGGCGGTCAGGGTATTCGCCTGGCGGTAATCGTCGTATCATTTTATATGCTCTATCTTCTGAGTCGGGTCTTTCTCAGGACGATTGGAGATGTCCGGATCGTGATAGTCACGCTTTTTGCATCGGGCCTCGTGACTGCTGTCTACGGTATCGCACAAAATATTGCTTTTGAGCAGGGGATTAGTCTCCACGCAGTCATGCCGGGCCGCCCCAACGGGTTCTTTGCTGAGCCTGACTGGCTTGGTTTCTTCATGGCGCTACTCCTCGCTTTTGCACTCGCGTGGCTAGCATCGGCACTCGAGCAATCGGCCGATAATCTTCGTCACAAATGGGCTCGCTTCCTTTTCTCAGCAGCCCTTCTCTTGCCGGTGCTCGTCGTCCTCATACTGACGGTGAGTCGGAGCGCGTGGCTCGCTGCTGTTGCTGGCGCTTTCACTTGGGCAGTGACCATGATGTTGATTCACCGCAAAGAATCCTTCCGTCTCGTTCTCCAGAGTGTTCAGACACTCATTATCATGTTCGTCGTTGCGCTCCTTATCGTGATCGACATTCCGCTCACGCGCTTTGATCTGTTTCAGCGGGCTGAGAGTACTGCGACTGGCTTCCAAGAGATCACGATTGCCTGCGATGCGTTGACCAATCTCCCAGCGGTCATCCAGTCGATCGATGAACTTGCGGCGTTTGACTGTCGACATATCAATTTGGAAGATCGTACAGCGCTCCAATCAGCCGGATTTTCTATCCAGACCGTGCGTCGTCCAGACCCGAACGTCGCGATTCGAAGCGAGATCTATGGTCGGACCTGGAAGGAAATCAAGGCGCACCCCGTCTTTGGCATTGGCTGGGGCAATATCGGCCCGATACTTGGGACAGACGCGCAGGGCTCTTCCTATAATGCGAGCAATGTCTGGCTTGAGATCGGCCTCGGAGCTGGTCTCATAGGACTCTTTGGCCTTTTTTTCGCACTTGGATTTATCGTGTATCAAGGCGCTCGGCTCGTACGCTTTCGCGATCAGTCGTTGGCCGTGGTAGGGGCATTTCCACTCGTCGCCTCCTTTCTTGTTATGTTCTTTGTCTTCAATTTTTTCAATGCTGGCCTCCTCATCGGGCTCGTTTGGTTGGCTTTTGCGATGCTTCCACCGCTCCTCCCATCGAGACCGATTGAAGCGAACGTCCTATGAATTCAGACACTCTGTGCACTGTCGGTATCGATATCCGTCTCATCGGCAAAGGACGCACGGGGGATGAAGTTGTGTTTTTTCAACTGGTTCGCTCGCTCATTCGTCGGCAGGATGCAGGCATTCGCTATGAGCTGTTTACTGACGAGTCGGCTGATGACCGGCTCGCGGCGCTCCGACTCAAGCTTGAAGCGCTTGGTCGCTCTGATGTTGAGATCGTTTCGCTCCCTGGAGAAAATCGCTTTTGGTGGAATGGCATCGCACTTCCCTGGCGTCTGTTTCAATCGCCGGTGGATGTTTTTCATACCCAATACATCTTGCCGCTTTGCTGGCCGCGTGGTACGCGAATCGTGACGCATATTCATGACATCTCATTCCGTGTCCATCCGGAATGGATCAGTTGGAAAGACCGGCTCTTTCTCGCGCTCCTCATTCCGCGCACTCTCCATCGGTCAGATCGAATCGTCGTCCCTTCGAAATTCACTCGCCAGGAAATCCTCGATCACTACAGCGTCCCAGAAACGCGAGTCGTCGTAGTAGAGAATGCGGCCGCTGAAGAATGGTCCCTCCCGCTTTCTGGAGAAGAGATCGATCGAGTGACGAAAGCGTATGGGCTGACTCCCAATCGATATGTCATTTCTACGGGCACGATGCAACCACGCAAGAACATAGCGTTTCTCGTTGAGGCGTTTCATACGGCAAACCGTTCGCATCTGCTCGGACTCAAGCTTGTCCTGACCGGGAACCCAGTTGGGCATAATGTCGATACACGCGCTATCAAGGAGGAGCATGAGGCAATCATCTATACCGGCTATGTCTCGGATCCCGATCTCCGCGCCCTCGTCGCCGGCGCAGCGGCCTATGTGTTTCCGTCTCTGTATGAGGGCTTTGGTATCCCGATCGAGGAGGCGCTTTCTGTCGGGACGCCAGTGCTCGCTTCGGATATCCCCGTGTTCCATGAGGTGGGTGGTGATCGGATTACCTATTTCGATCCGAGAATGCTTGCTCCACTGGCTGAAACTCTGTATACTTTCTCCATTGATATCCTGTCGGCGAAGCGCGAAAAAAAGCCCTTTTCCGGCAGTGAAAGACAGTATTCGTGGACGAAAAGCGCCGAGAAGCTGGCGCTTCTCTATCGTTCGCTCGCGGATCCGCGTCCGTAACTCCATAAAGTATTTTCATGACACCGTCCCAACAACCTACGCCGGAAATCTCGACACCGCCATCATTGAAGAAGAAACGGATTATCCGGATCGCTCTTTTTTTTGTGGCGCTCGGACTCATTGCTGGTGCTGTTTTCGCGGTGAAAGCCGGATTCGTCTTCAATAAGATTTCCCTGGGTAAAGACGGTATCTTCAAAAACATCGTAAAAACCCTCCCGGGAACGAAAGATGAACTCAAGGGCGAAGAAAGCGGGCGGATCAACGTTCTCCTCCTCGGTATGCGCGGAGCAAATGTCCCTGGGGGCGGTCTTTTGGCGGATACGATCATGGTACTTTCACTTCATCCCAAAGACGAGAAGAAAGAGAGTGATGACACGTCCCGCGCCTCGCTGGTCTCGGTTCCGCGCGATTTGTATGTGAAGGTGCCGGGCCGTGAAGAGCAGCGCAAGATTAATGCGGTCTATGCGCTCGGCGAAGAACGTGGCCAGGGCGGCGGTATCGAAGATATGCGGACCATCGTGGGCGAGGTGACTGGACTCGAAATTCCGTACGCGGTCGTCATCAACTTCCAGGGTTTTACAGACCTCGTGAACGCGATTGGCGGGATTACGATCAATCTGAATGAGCCGTTTAGCGAGGGAATGCAATTTCGCGAACCACATGTCTGCGATGCGAACGTCTACACGGTACCGACCCGTCCGCCCCAGTACGAGCACAAGTATTACACGCGGAGTGAGGGTACGCGCTATATCGCGAAGTCATACCTCCTCTGCTATAACAAGGATCAGGAATGTGGCGGCGTCTTCGAGCTTCCGGCTGGCGCTAATGAGCTCGATGGGTACAAAGCGCTCTGCTATGCCCGTGCCCGCTATCAGAGCAATGATTTCCGGCGCGCCGAGCGCCAGCAGCAGGTGATCCAGGCGATCAAGGACAAGGCGCTCTCTGCGGGGACATTGACTGACTTCGGCAAGATCAACGCGCTTCTGGATAGTCTGGGCGACAATCTCCTCGTCAATACTGAGGCCTGGGAGGTGAAACGTTTCCTCGAACTCTATGCTGCCAACAAAGACGCGATGCTGACTCAGAAAGTGCTTGAGGACTCGGAAGAGGGTCTACTGTACGCCCCGTCCGCAACGCCTGAACAGGGTTATATCCTTCTGCCCCGCGGCGACAACTATGATCGTATCCGTGCGTTGTTTCAGAGCTTGCCATAAGTTTCTCTTGCATGGCCATAGAGGTCTCGATTGCCGTCAATAGTTATCGGAGCCCGGAGCTCCTTAGGCTCTGTCTTCAGGCTATACGCCGCGAGCTCGCTCTGGCTCCATTCACATACGAGGTACTCGTTGTCGATAGCGCCACAGAAGAGGACACAGAAATGCTTCTCCGCGAAGAATTTCCAGAGGTCGGCTTCTTCCCGCACGTCGAGAATGTCGGCTTCGGCCGACTCATCAACACGTCGATCCATGAATCGGTTGGAAAATACATCTTCTTCATTAATGCGGATATCATACTTCGATCAGATACGGTGAGTACGCTCTTATCGTACGCGGCGAGTCATCCGGACGTCGGTCTAATCGGTCCAAAACAGCTGAATTTCAATGGCTCGCTTCAGTCAACGTGCCTACGGTTCTATCGGCCGCTGACAATCCTTTATCGCCGGACTTGGTTGAAACATCTACCGTTCGGTCGGCGACACCTCGCCTGGTTCACAATGAGCGATTTTGATCATAGCTATGAGCGTGATGTCGATTGGATCATGGGTTCGGCGCTCTTTGTACCCCGTATTGCAGCGGAAGACGTTGGTCCAATGGATGGTCGATTTTTCATGTACATGGAGGATGTGGACTGGTGTCGGCGTTTTTGGGAGAAGAGATATCGAGTCGTTTATGTTACCTCAGCCGCGGTTTATAATTATCAAGCAAAGGGGAGCGCTAAGGGAGGTTTTTTCAG
>CAZCTF010000034.1:0-9983 GCA_964501755.1 uncultured Bdellovibrionales bacterium | reverse complement strand
GCTCATAACCAAGAGGTCGGTGGTTCAAATCCACCCCCCGCAACAAATAACAGCCATCAGCAGGTGACAGATACTGTGGCATCTCCCCTTGCTTACGCTCTTATTTCCGCGCTGTGCGCCGCGGCAAAGGAAGCCACATCCCCGCCAGGGTAGCCCAGTGTTGCCCCGTTACATCTCTGATATTTGCCAGGGTAGCTCAGTTGGTTAGAGCACGGGACTCATAAGCCCGGGGTCGCGAGTTCGAATCTCGCCCCTGGTACTGAGATGTAACGGGGTGAAGTTAGAGCACGGGACTTCCGCCATATCGACGGACAGGCGCCAGCCCGGGGTAAAGAGGGAGAATCCCTGCCCGCCTCAGGGGGGCGCCCCTGGTACTGGTAGAAAAATCGAATATACGGGGGCGTAGCTCAGCTGGTTAGAGCGTCTGCCTGTCACGCAGAAGGTCACGGGTTCGAGTCCCGCCGTCCCCGCCATGAAAATACTTCTTCTTACCGATATCCACTACGGTGAAGATACTCACTACCCCACTTATAAAAATGGGGAAAGTGCTCAGAATTTCGGCAAGAATTTCGCTCAGTACAAAGATTCCTTGCAAAAAATTGCTCAAGAATGCAATCTCGTCGTAAATCTCGGCGACTTAATGCAACAGACAAAATCCTTCGCAATGGATGAGGCCCGCTATCAAGAAGCGGTGGCAGCATTAGATTTTGGCGTACCTATTCTTCATGTTGTTGGGAATCACGATTTGGTAAATCTTGATCGCAAGACGGTCGCAAAGATTATTCGAGAGCCGGGTATTTACTATTCAAAAAATGTTTCTGGATATCACTGTATTGTTCTTGATGGAAATCGAGATGGCAAAACAAGGCCAGAGCCATTTCGTTTTGACCAAGACCAGATTGACTGGCTAAAGTCTGATCTTGAAAGCACAAATCTCCCAACTCTCGTGTTCTCTCACTACCCCATAGCCAAATACTCTTTGGAGGAAAATCCTATCTTCAAAGTACTCGGACCCAGCATGGCGTTTCCGATAGGCTCAAAGATAGTACAGGGTTTATTGGAACAATCCAAGAAGGTTTTAGCCGTATTTAGTGGCCATATGCACTTCAACCACGAACAAATTGAAAACAATATTCTCCATTTTGTGGTCGGTTCATTTACGAGGAATAATGATGCTGACGGGCCGACTGCAGAATATGCCCTTGCTACTATAGAAAATAAGGTCGTGATAGTTACAAAGGAGCAGATACCTGACCAAAATACGTTCTAACTTCGTCCCAGCCCCCGCACAGAGTACTGTAATGGATCAATTCTCCCCTTTCACGCTGAAAGACCTCTTCCGCTCCGTCCTCCTCGGAGTGCTCGTGGGCTGGCTCCTCATTTCGATCCATGACCCCGAACACAAACGGTTCGATTTCAAGGTCACCCTCGTGGCTCCACTCGAACAATTGATCGGATAAATCAAAAGCGGCCAGTCGGTCGCTTTTTTTATGAATACTTCTATACCTCTATCAGCCCACCGTTAGCATGACTAGGGATGGGATGGTCATTAATCAGCCGACCCAGCGGAAAGCTACGACTCCATAGAGCATCACAACGAGAGTAAGGCTCATCCAGAAGAAACGGCGGCCATGTGCCCTAAGTCCCGGGTCCATCGTAATCTCTTTCGTCGCGAATCCGGGACTCTTGAAAAGAAAGAGGGTCTCATAGACGCGGATAGCCACAACCCAAGCGACAAATATGCTGACCAGGATACCGAGGCCGGGCATCCACGGATGAGCGAGCTCGGCTGTCGGCACAGCCGGGACTTTGGTCAGCCACTTCACCCAACCGGCCCACTTCATATCAAAGACGTGAACCACCGCCAGAAACATCACGGTCCGCAATCCCCAGCGCTGCAGAAACCACCAGCGGGCCGGGCCAATACGCGCAATCATCTTCTGGAATGAGATCGCAAAGAGTGCAAATAAAGCAACAACACCGATGAGACCAGCCGCAAACTCTGCCGAGGAAAAATCATACCATTCCTGAGGAAATTTCTTCGGGAGGAGAAAATAGGAAACAACGGCATGGGCGAAGATATAGAAAGCCCCGACGATGCCAAGCTCTTTGCGCAGACCCACCCAGTAGTCAAACCGGTCGAAGTAGCGGCTGACCGGACCGATGAGAAACGTGAACGCCAGGAGCGTGATCCCGACGCCAGCGATCGCCTTATTGGGAACGAAGAACATATCAGCGGTCAGCGGTGCATCGAAATAGTAGCCGCGCCGGATAAGCAGGTAGCAACTGAAGAGAACGAGAAGAACTGCTGAAACGAACAACGCCACAAAATAATCGCGACCGTTAAATGGCTTGTGTCCTCCCATGGGTTTGCATATTAATTGATTACAGTATAGCAAAGCCTGGCTACTCACGGATACCGACCAGCCTCCCCGGGAAACGGAAACGCTCGGCGACGTCAGCCATTTCAGCGGTCGAAAAAGCATGGAAGCCGGCGAAGAGAGGACTGAGTGTCTGGTCTGGGCGGAAACGCTGGAATGAAAGACACATCGCCCCTGACAAGAGCCGCTGCATCGACTCCAGTACCTCATCGGTATGATGCTCTTTGATAAGCGTTGTGCGGAATTCGTATTCGATACCGCTGTCCCGGACCAGCCGGATACTCTCCGCAATATGTTCCGGCCGAACGCCGAGACCGACGAGTCCCGGATATGCTTCGAGCGAAGTCTTCACATCCATCGCAATGTAATCGATGAGCCGCCGCTCGAAGAGGGTGCAAAGCATCGCCGGATTGTTCCCGTTGGAATCCAGCTTCACTTCAAAGCCAAGAGATTTTATCCGCGCGAGGAATTCCGGCAGGTCCTGCCAGATCGTCGGCTCACCGCCCGAGACGACCACTCCGCTTAAGAGTCCTCGCCGCCGCTCGAGGAAAGCGAAGAAATGCTTCTCGGAAACGAAACTTCCAGCGAGCTCTTTCAATTGTTCGGGCAGGACGAATTCAGGATTGTGACAGAATCCGCAGCGCAGATTGCAGCCAGGAGTAAAGGCGATTGCGGCCACTCTCCCTGGGAAGTCGAGTAGCGTGAAGCGTTGAATCGCTGAAAGCTTCATGCCCCTGCCGCTACCGGCGGGTTCTCCGCCATGAAACGATGATTATCCGCGACGCACTCATGAAAATGCTTGCGCGAATAATGCTCGGCCTTCTTCCCGATATTGAAATGCGATACCGGCCGATGGTAACCCATCACCCGAGTCCATACCTCGCAGCGCGTGCGGCGTTCGTTCAGGACTGACTCTACGGAAACATTTTCTCCCGACACTGTTGCTTCATTCATACTCATTTTAATTATGCTTAGGTTTATTTTTCCGATTCTTTGCTCGCGTAGATCTTGCGGAGCTCGCTGTCATAGCGCGCGCCCTCCCCAATTCCGAGCGTCGCATCGCATTTGGGACAGAAATCATGCTCACCCTCGAGGTAGCCATGCGTAGGACAGATCGAGAAGGTCGGCGTGATCGTGATATAAGGCAACCGGAAATGGGAAAGGATATTCCGGACCAGATTTCGACAGGCCTCACCCGAACTCACCCGCTCGTTCATATAACAGTGCAGGACTGTCCCACCGGTGTACTTGGTCTGGAGACTGTCCTGGAGCTCGAGCGCTTCGAAAACATCGTCCGTGTACCCGACCGGAAGCTGGGACGAATTAGTATAGTATGGGGCTTCAGGAGTGCCGGCCTGGAGGATATCAGGGAAACGCTTGCGATCCTCTTTCGCAAAACGATAGGTTGTCCCCTCAGCCGGCGTCGCCTCAAGGTTATAGTAATTCCCCGTCTCCTCCTGATAGTCCTTGATCTTCTCGCGCATGAAGTCGAGCACCTCAGTCGCAAATGCCTGGCCAGCCGGTGTCGTGATGTTCTCGGTATCGCCCGTGAAATTCCGGATCGCCTCGTTCAGCCCATTGATGCCGATTGTCGAGAAGTGATTCTTCAGATAACCGAGGTAGCGCTTGGTATAGGGAAACAGTCCGCGATCGATCCATTTCTGGATCTCTTTCCGCTTGATCTCGAGCGAGGTCTTGGCAAGTTCCATGAGGTGCCCAATCCGATTCAGGAATGCCGCTTTGTCCCCAGCGGACAGGTAACCTATGCGAGCGGCGTTGATGGTGACCACCCCAATCGAGCCGGTCATCTCAGCCGAACCGAAAAGTCCGCCGCCCCGCTTCCGGAGCTCGCGGAGGTCAAGCTGGAGCCGACAGCACATCGAACGGACATCTCCCGGATTGAGGTCGGAGTTGATGAAGTTCTGGAAATACGGCGTCCCATACTTGGCCGTCATCTCGAAAAGTGGCAAGTTCTTCGGATCATTCCACTGGAAGTCCTTGGTCACATTGTAGGTCGGGATCGGGAAGGTGAAGGTCCGGCCCTTGGCATCGCCCTTTGACATGACAGCAATGAATGCCCGATTGATGATATCCATCTCTAGCTGGAGCTCGCCGAATGTATACTCGAACGGCCGACCACCCAGGATGAGGCGCTTCTCGCGCATATCGACCGGACAGTCCCAGTCGAGGGTAATGTTCGTAAACGGTGTCTGTGTTCCCCAACGCGATGGGATGTTCAGGTTGAAGACGAATGACTGCACGTTCTGGTAGACGTATTCGTAGACCTTGTCGGCGATGTAACGTTCCAGCGCCGCTTCGCTCTCAAAGGTGAGCCCGTAGCCCTCCAGATCGGCACGGAGCTCAAGCTCGTATTTCTTCACGAACGGCGCGAGATAGGTGTCGAAACTCGAGAACGCCTGCGCGCCCGCCCACTCGTTTTGGAGCGTCCCGAGAAAATTCACCATCTGCGCAACCGCCGACGAGAGGTGCTTCGGTGGACCCGACTCGATCTTGTTCGGCACGCCATTAAATCCCTCTTCAAGGAGAACGCGCAGACTCCAGCCTGCACAGTAACCCGAGAACATATCGAGGTCATGGATGTGGTAGTCGCCATTCCGATGTGCATCGCCAACCGCCTTCGGATAGATGTGCGAGAGCCAGTAGTTCGCAATCACGCTCCCAGCGGTGTTCAGGATCATGCCACCGAGTGAATACCCCTGATTGGAATTTGCATTCACGCGCCAGTCGAGCTTTTCGAGATAGCCCGAGACTGTTTTCTCAACTTGGACGACGACATTTTTCTCTTCACGAACTTCGCGGCGACGCTCGCGATAAAGGATATACGCCTTGGCAACATCCGCATAGTCATATCGGATAAGCGTCTCCTCGACAATGTCCTGGATGTCCTCGACGTCCGGGATAGTTTCGCCGAAACGTTCATCGCAAAGGGCTACCACATCGACCGCGAGCACTCTCGCCCGCTCCGGATCAGCTGCTCGTGTTGCTGCAAGTGCCTTATCTATCGCCTGTTCAATCTTCCCGATCTCGAAATCAACGATCGCACCATTACGCTTTTGAATCTTGTAGAGAGGCATATTAGTAGAGATATTTTGTTTCTTCTAGCAACCGAACGGACCAGCGCAACCAGTTTCCACGGGCTCCCGAATCACGGGTGTCCCGGGCTCATCACCGATATAGACATAGTCCTCGACTCTCGTCGTCGCCCACTCATGTTCATGATTCCAGCCGACCCAATCATGCCGCCACTCATTCCAGCCAATACCGAGATGCTTCACATAGACTCCGTTGTCCGCGAGCATGAGTCCGATCTTGCGACCTGTCATACACGGACGGCTATAGCAGTACACAATTATCTCCTTATCCTTTGGTAGTGCTTGGAAAGCTGCAAGGATGCGTTCAACATCATCATAGGCGCTCGTGTCCGGATCGCTGTACGCTGGGATGTTCACCGCGCCGACAATATGCTCGCGGCGGTATTCCTCGGCGCTCCGGAGATCAACGAGCGTATACCGGTCTTCGCCTTTGTCCATGCGCTTCCGAAGACTGTGTGGACTCACCGTCACCGCATTTTCGGTCTCGTAGTACGCACGGATGAGATCGTCTTTCGTGACAACGTCAGGTTTGTCGCCGAAATAAACCAGACTCACCCCGAGAATGCTACCGAGAAAAACTGGCAGCACCCAAGACCGAAGGATCTGAAACATAACTATGGGAGTTTAAAAATTTATTGTGTCTATATCTCTAAACACTCTAGCATAAAAAAAGGTGTCATTATACACCAAAAGCTCAACCTATAGTATATTTTTCTAAGACTAACTACTAGTGAGGAGCGGTCGGAGTTTCTTCCGAGCACGTGAGAGGAGGAGTTTAGTCGCATTCTCGGAATGCCCAAGCCGGACGCTAATCTCCCGAACCGAGTAGCCTTCCCGATAGTACGCCGAGAGAACCATGCGTTCGCGAGCACTCAATTCGGGCATTTCCCAAATCCAGTCCATCGCCAGGAGCGATGACACGGCCGAGGCGGGAGACATCTCGATCGCTGAGAGCTCGACAAATGGCTGCCGACGGAACGAGTTCAGGAGGACGCTATGGGCAATGCGGAGCAGGTACGTCCCATACGCCGCATTACGTGTCTCATAGCCGTCGAGCCGCTCAAAAGCACGGATGAAGGTATCCTGAGTCAAATCGAGTACCTGATCGCGATTTCCCGGCAAATGGCGTGTGAAATACCGCTCAATAGTCTCAAAGTACTTTTCATAGATCACCCGATACGCCTGAGAGTCAGCTTTGGCAGCGGCGACGAGTGTTCGGTCATCGATTCGGCGGCGGAAGCGGTCTCGGAGCGTTTCGACCCAATGTTGTCTAATCCAGTCAGCAAACAATCCCCGACCGCTTTCTACTTTTTCCGGAAACTCGGCGGAGAACCAATACTGAAGCCAGGGTAAGACCGATCCGGCCTGCACGCGCGGCTGATGAAAGATCCGCCCCCATTCGCTGACGAACCGGGAAGTGCCCTCAAGGCGCGGCGGACGGAGCGCAAGATACTGGACCGATCTGCTCGAATCCTCAAGTGGGGTGACCGCCAGGAGCTCTTCGTACTCGTGCCCGGCTTTCGACCGATTGGTCACCGTCCCGACAAATCCTGATTGTTCGTCGCGAAGCACTCGCCACATCCCCTGATAAAAATGACGTGGCATCCGGCCTCCCCAGAGCTTACCCGGCTTCATATCGATGATTTCAGCAATTGAAAACCCGGTCCGGGCAGCGATTCCCTCGTTCGCATAGGTCGCAATGCCGCCACTGTCCGTAAGGAGGATATTGCCAGCAGCCGATCTGACTGGGGCGGATTGATTCAATTCGAGCGGTGCCATATTTGATAGTTCGCAATTGTCCTTTCAGATTGTATAATAGCATTGTCAATTCTTCATCCGAACCGCTATGCGCATCGCATTTTTCGAGATTCAGGAGTGGGAACGGCCACTTCTAGAAGAGGCTTTCAAGGATCACGAGCTCTTTTTTTCTGAAAAACCGCTGCAAAACTCTGACCTCCCTGTCATCAAGGATTTCGAGGCACTATCGGTCTTCATCTATAGCCAGGTCGGCCGAGAAATCATCGAGAACATGCCGAACCTGAAGCTCATCGCTACCCGTTCGACGGGCTATGATCACATCGACCTCGACGCGGCCCGAGCCAAAAATGTGATTATCTCAAACGTCCCCACGTATGGCGAGCATACCGTCGCTGAGCATACTTTCGCGCTCATCCTCGCACTCTCGCGCAATGTTCACAAGTCCCATGTCCGCCGATTGAAGAGTGATTTTTCGATCGAAGGGCTCAAGGGTTTCGACCTGAAGGACAAGACCATCGGTGTCGTCGGCGCCGGCAAGATCGGGCTCCATGTCATTCGTATCGCTCGCGGCTTCGGTATGCGCGTCCTCACCTACGATACGTTCCAGAACAATTTCCTTTCCGATGTCCTCGATTTCGATTATGTGCCACTCGACCGGCTCTTCACCGAGTCCGACATCATCACGCTCCACACTCCATACAATGAAAAAACGCATCACCTCATCAATGGGCGGTCAATCGCCAAGATCAAACGTGGCGCCCTTCTCGTGAACACAGCGCGTGGCGAGCTCGTCGACAACGATGCGCTCATCCAAGCGCTCGACCAGGGCATCCTCGCCGGTGCCGGCCTCGATGTCATCGAAGGCGAGTACCTCATCAAGGAAGAAAAAGAGCTCCTCTCCGGCACGAAGCTAGCGGGAGACCTCTCAGAGCTCGTAAACGATCACAATCTCCTCAGTCGGGACAATGTCGTATACACGCCGCACATCGCTTTCTATTCGGACGAAGCGCTCCATCGCATCCTCCGTACGACGATCGAAAACATCACCTGCTTCGTCGACGGCTCTTGCCAGAACCAAGTATCGAAGTAGACAGGCGAAGTACGCTCTCGAATTCCCGTTCGGTCACCGGCGTAATCGACAGCCGATTGCCCGGACGGAGGATAATGAGGCGCTCGAGTGATTTTTCTTTGCGCAAAGCGGTGAGCGACACGACTGATCCAAAGCGCTGAACGAACTTCACATCGACGAGCATCCAGCGCGGTTTTTTCTCGGTCGCTTTCGGATCGTAATAGTGACTTTTCGGATCGAACTGTGTCGCATCAGGATAGCTTGTACTGACGACTTCCGCGAGACCTGCAACGCCTGGTTCCGGACAGCTCGAGTGGTAAAAAAGTACCCGATCCCCTGGTCGCATCTGGTCGCGCATGAAATTCCGCGCCTGATAATTTCGCACGCCGTACCAGGGCGCCTGTTTATCGTGCGCGAGATTATCAATTGAGTATTCGCCCGGTTCGCTCTTCATAAGCCAATACTGCCGGCTGGTCTGTTTCGCACCCATATAGAAATAGTATAGCGAACGACAACGGATTTGCCTCAAAACCAGCCTTCGCCTAGAATAGGCTTCATTTACGTAACATATGAATGAAGCTCTGGCTTTTCATCTCCTGAACCGGCTCCCGGGTGTCGGTGCGAAGACACTCCGGCTCCTCGTAAGTCACTTTGGTTCAGCTGAGGTGGCTTGGGGTGCCCCTAAAGAAGCGTGGTTTGGGGTCAGCACGGACACTCGCTTTGAAAGGGCCGCCCTCGCTCGCACCACTCTCGACCCGGATCAGGAAGCTTTAACGCTCAGGAATTCCGGTATTGCCGTCATTCCGTTTTCCGATTCTACCTTTCCGATACTCCTTGCCGAGATTCCGGACGCGCCTGCCCTCCTCTATACCCGCGGCACCTTCCGCAAATGGAACGAGCGGCCGCTCATCGCTATCGTCGGCTCGCGGAAATTCACCGCCTACGGCAAGCAGGCCGCAAGTGAACTGGCCCGATCGCTTTCGCAGTCTGGCTACATAGTCGTATCGGGACTCGCCTTTGGCATTGACAAAATTGCCCACGAATCGACGCTCGAAGCCAGAGGCACGACGCTCGCCGTGCTTGGTAGCGGCATCGATGATGCTTCCATCTCGCCACAGACCCATCTCGCACTCAGCCATGAGCTCTTGGAGTGCGGTGCACTCCTCTCCGAGCTCGCACCCGGAACCCCGCCGTCCGTTGGCACCTTCCCGGCCCGAAACCGAATCATGGCCGGTATGTGTCAAGGCACGATTGTCATCGAAGCTGCCGAAGAATCCGGGAGTCTCATCACCGCCCGCCTTGCACTTGATTACAATCGCGCCGTTTTCGCTGTTCCTGGCTCCATCTTTTCGCCCACCTCTATCGGCACCCACACCCTCCTGAAGGAAGGTGCTCGGCTCGTGACGGGCGTCCAGGATATCCTCGACGAACTCGGCACCGGCACGAACGCGCTGACCTCACACCTGGTCTCAGAAGTAGCACCGCCTGATCTCGACCCAGATGAGCTTATGATTTATCAGCTGCTTTCACGCGAAGGCATTCACATTGACAAGCTCACAGTGCTCGTTAGACTAGAGACAATGCGCGTGAACATGGCTTTGACGAGACTCGAGCTCCGCGGCCTTGCAAAGAATATCGGGAACATGCATTATACTCGCGGAC
>CAZCTF010000033.1:9580-10076 GCA_964501755.1 uncultured Bdellovibrionales bacterium | reverse complement strand
GTCATCCGGATCCGCATACTATTTGAGCCGGGCACTGACGAGTTCGCGCACGAGATTGCCATCAGCGGCACCGGCAGTCTCTTTCATGACGGCGCCCATGACGCGGCCCATGTCTTTGGCTGTCGCATCCGGCATAGCGGCGAGGACTTTATCCACCGCGGCAGCAACCGCTTCGCTCGAGAGCTGCGCCGGCAGATAGGCTTCGATGAAGACGAGCTCGGCCTGTTCCTTCTCCACGAGATCAGCACGGCCGGCGGCCTCATACTGGGCAATACTGTCTTTGCGCTGCTTCACGAGTTTCTTGGCGACCGCCTCGACTTCGGCGTCGGTGAATTCAGCGACCGGCTTCCGGGCCTCGATTGCTGCGTTTTTGAGCGCGCTCTGGAAAAAACGGAGTGTGTCGCGCTTCACGACTTCTCCCGCTTTCATCGCGGCTTTCAGTTCGTCGCTGATCTGTGTGACAAGAGCCATAGACTTCCTTTGGTATAAAAAATTT
>CAZCTF010000033.1:0-9570 GCA_964501755.1 uncultured Bdellovibrionales bacterium | reverse complement strand
ATGAGAGTGCACCCGCCGGGGCGAGCCACAAGAGACGGCCCACCCAGCGGAATGAACGCTTAGCGAATCTTCTTCTTGATGTCGCGAAGTGCTTCATCGTCGAAACGGCCGAGCTTCTTCAAGCGGTTGATCTCTTTGCGGATCTTCACTTTGTAGAGGGCTTCATTGCGGCGCTTCGGGCGGCTCTGCTCTTCCTCGCGGAAGCGCAATTTGCGGACGCGTTTCAAGACACCGGACTGCTGGACACGCCGTGAAAAGCGCCGAATGAGCGCTTCGGCGGTTTCTTTCTCTTTTCGTTCAATGTAGATCATAGCGACCTCCTTTCTGTCGTTACGCGTTAGCTCTTCATGAGAGCGCGCGTGCTCGCGGACACTGCTACCCTATAACTGGGTATACTGTCCCGAACACGCCCGTCCTCTTCCCTATTCCCCCTGGCCAACCGGATGGACCCCGTTAGAGACCAGGGTCTGAGCATCACTTTTTTTCTCTATTCTATCGAAATTCAGAGAACACTCCATCTATCCCTCGACTACTCACCGTCTCTAACGGGGTGAATATTTTCCGAGAGCTTTGCCCCGCCGAGGAGGTGGAGGTGGAGGTGCGGCACCTCCTGACCCCCGCCTTTCCCGACGCGAAAGAGCAGCTTATACCCTTTTTCTGATATTTTCAAGTCTCGAGCCACATCCCGGGCGACCCGGAACATTTTCCCGACAACGGCCTCGTCCCCGTCCTCCATCTCGGCAATCGAAACGATGCGCTTCTTGGGGACGATGAGAACATGGACCGGAGTCATGGGACGAATTTCCTGGATTGCCATGACGTCGTCATCTTCGTAATAGAACTTCGCCGGAAGTTCCCGATCGCGGATTTTCTCGAAGACCGTCTTCATATCTACTCCTTATGCTTGGCGTGATCGCGTTTCTCTTTCTCGAGACGCTCTTTCTCCTCCTCTTCCTCGTCGTCTTCGTCTGGCTTCGGAAGCGGGATACCGTTCGGACCCATGAGCGCGGTGTTCGCTTTCAAGATCTTCTTGGCAGCATCGACGAGCTTGTCCTGGATAACGGTCTCCTGCGTGCCGGACACCATGTCCTTCACGATGGCGGTGCCGTCGAGCGCCTCTTTCTGGCCGATGATGATGGTCACCTCGACACCGAGGCGGTTCGCGACGCGGAGCTGACTCTTCAGCGTTCCGCGGCCGAACGATTCTGCGATGAGGATACCATTTTTCTCGAGGTCAGCGAAGAGTCGGAGCGACTTCTTCTTGGCCATATCGCCGAGCTGAGCGAGGAAAACGCGCGGTTTCGGTTCGATGTAGGGCTTCACCTGAGTACGCTTCATCTCGAGGATGATGCGATCGAGGCCAAGGCCGAAACCGATGGCCGGAGTCGGTTCGCCACCGAGACTCTGGACGAGCCGGTCATAACGACCGCCGCCGCCGAGCGAATAGGCACGACCTTCCTTGTCGGTCGAGCGGATTTCGAAGACCGTACGGGTGTAGTAGTCGAGACCGCGGACGAGCCGGGTGTTGATCGTGTACGGGAGTTCGAGCTCATCGAGGTACTCGAGGAGGCGCTTGAAATGGTCGCGCGAGTCCTGATCGAGGTAGTCGAGGGACTGGGGTGCATGCGTCGTGATCTGGATGCACTTCTCCTCCTTGCAATCGAGGATACGCATCGGGTTCGTCGCGAGCCGCTCCTTGCAGTTCTGACAGAGGCGGTGTTTCTGACTCTCCAGGTAACGGACGAGGACCTTTTCATAGTCGCGGCGCGATTCCGGCGTACCGATGGAGTTCACCTGGAACTCGATGTTCTTGAGCCCGAGGTCACGGACGACGCGGAACGCGAGCTGAATGACCTGGGCATCGAGGATCGGATCCTCTTCGCCGAAGACATCGAAATTGGCTTGCCAAAATTCACGGTAGCGGCCCTCCTGCGGGCGGTCATAGCGGTACACCGGACCCATCGAGAAGAGCTTGATCGGCTTCGAGAGCACGCCCATGCCATGCTGGATATAGGCGCGGACGACACCAGCGGTGAATTCCGGTCGAAGTGCGACGCGATCACCACCGCGGGTGTTAAAGACATACATCTCTTTGTCGATGATGTCCGTCCCCTCACCGACCGAGCGGGTGAAGAGGTGTGCGTATTCAACGAGCGGCGTGTCGATGCGACGGTAGCCGTACTCGAGCTGCGCGTGCGAGAGGATACGGCGGACCCGCTCCCAATATGGCTGTTCGTCTGGGAGGATATCGCGCATGCCACGGAGCGCCTGGAGGAGAATCTCTTCCTGCATCACAGTGGGCGCAGCGGACACCGGCTTGGCAGCTTTCTTCACCGCCGGAGCCTTGGCCTTCTTGGCGGCTGGGGCTTTCTTCACGGTTTCCTTTTTCTTCGTCGTCTTGGCCATAGGAGTGGCGTTAAGGATAGTTTCCAAAATTAGTAGAGTGTCATCTCGGTGACCGGCCAGGCTCGGAGGAGCACGCGGCCGATAATGGCGGTTTTCTTCACTGGACCGAAGGCACGCGAGTCGTAACTGAATGCCCGGTTGTCCCCCATCACAAAGTATTCGTCGTCCGCTACTTTGGTCTTGGGAAGGTCCGAGGTCTTCACAGCGGGATCGAGGTACGCGCCCTCGTCGAGGATATAGCCGTCATGATGCACGTCATTGTAGATGTACACTTTGCCACCCTTGATCTCGACACTCTCGCCAGGGAGTCCAATCACACGCTTGATGAAGAACTGCTTGGGATCGCGCGGGAAGCGGAATACGACTGGCTCCTGGCGCGAGAGCTCGCGGAAGGGATTCACATCGACATTGGCGAGCGGGATCCGCGTGTGCTTGAGTCCGAACTCACTAATGACCAGGTACTCCCCGTCATCGAAATTCGGCTCCATGGATGAGCCTTGGACAAAGAACGGTTGGAACAAAAAAGCTCGAATCGGTATAATGACGACCGCAGCAAGGATGAGGATTTTCACCATCTCGAGGAGGAGCGCTCCGGTCGAGAGATACTCTTCATCCGGTTCTACCGGTGCCGGAACATGCGGTGCGGACTGGTTTTCCACCATAAGGAATTCAAAGGGCTTTTTAGAGACTCGGGTGCAATAAAACAACCCGATTGTACCACCATTTGGACGTGATTTCAAGAGTAAAGAATGGCTTAGCTAAAGGAAATGGAGCGAAACCAGACCGAAACTGAAGCTGAACACCCTCGCTCGAGGGGCTTTTCACTTGGCGCGGCACCCATCGGTACATCCACGCCATCACAGCGGCGCACGCGACGACTCTTCCTCCCGCTCACATCCCTCGTGCTCCTCTTCATCGTTATCCTCGGTGGCGCTTCGCTCGCGATCGGCGTCCACTTCACGCAGTCGCTTCATTTCGAAAACCGCGAACTGTCGTTTTTCTC
Organism: uncultured Bdellovibrionales bacterium; assembly: GCA_964501755.1. Classification (GTDB taxonomy): domain Bacteria; phylum Patescibacteriota; class Minisyncoccia; order Moranbacterales; family UBA1568; genus SSEF01. The sequence continues at coordinate 6,161 of CAZCTF010000033.1, read as the reverse complement.
CGGGCTGCGCATCCTGGGTGATTCTTTCCTCGGGACAGGTAGTGCGCTCGATGGCGAACAAAATGGTCGGGTGAACGTCCTCCTCCTCGGGCGCGCCGGCGAGAAATACCCCGGACGCAACCTGACCGATACCGTCATGCTCCTCTCGCTCGACACCGAGAAGAAGCGCGTTGGCCTCCTCTCGCTCCCCCGCGACCTCTTCGCCCCAATTCCGGGTACCGGACTCTCGACGAAACTGAACTCGCTGTACCAGATCGGATTGAACGAAGATGTCGGAACCGAGATCCTCCGCGAGAGCGTCGCCGAGATCACTGGACAACCCATCCACTACTCCGCGATGATTGACTTCGACGGCTTCGAGCAGATGATCGACGCGCTCGGCGGCATCCGGGTCGAGGTCATGCGCGATATCTATGATCCGCGCTACCCCGGCAAGAACTACAGCTACGAAACCTTTGAACTCAAAAAGGGCTGGCAGAAGCTCGATGGCCGGACAGCGCTGAAATACGCCCGCGAGCGGCACGATGATCCCGAAGGCGACTTCGGCCGCACGAAGCGTCAGCAGCAGATCATGCAGGCGGTCCGTGACCGGGCCTGGTCCATCCCGACGTTTCTCAATCCATTCGCGCTTTCAGGATTTCTCGAAAGTCTCGGGGAGAGTGTCACGACCGATATCCCGCCAGAGCGACTCGGCCGCTTCATCGAACTCGCTCGCTCTCTCGATACGAAAAATGTCTCAACCATCGTCATCGACGCCTGGAAGAAAGAGAGTCTCCTCCGTGTATCCCACATTGAGTCGGACGGCGTCCGCGCGTTCATCCTCGTGCCGAGAAGTGGTACGTGGGGTGAAATTCGCAATGCTGCCGAACACCTCTTCGAAGAACGCGCACGTGAAGCCAAAGCTGACGCCATAAAACAAGAATCAGCGAAGATCCTCGTCCTGGCTACTCCTCGCTACCGCGCCAATGCCGAAGCACTCGTCGCTGATATCCGTGAAACCTTCCCAGTCGCCTCGGTGAAGCTCCAGACGGATGGTGGCTTGGACGGAACAGGCGAAGCCGCTATGATACAGGACAAGAGCGGGGTCCGCGCCCCCTACACACTTGATACGCTCATCGCCCGCTACGGGCTCGCCGTCGGCGATATCCGCGGTGCGGCCGCCCTCACTCGGGACGACATCGATCTCGTCATTCTCTACAATCAAAGCAGATCGATTCTCCCCACACTCAACGATGCCGATACCGCGCTCGGCGAAGCAGATTTCCAAGAACCGCTCGCGCCGCAGAAAAACCCCTACACCCGCTAGTACTCTTCCCTTATGACTACGCTCATCGTCGGACTCGGCAATCCTGGTCCCGAATACATTTCTACCCGCCACAACATCGGTTTCCTCGCGCTCGACCGATTGCGTGAGGTGTTCGACGCACCGGCTTTTCAGTCAGACGCAAAGTTTTTCGCCGATCTTTCTTCAGTGGTCACCGGCGGAGAGAAAATCATCTTCGCCAAACCGACGACTTACATGAACGAATCCGGTCGTTCGGTCCGCGCTATCCTCGATTACTACAAGCTGGATACGAACGCGCTCATCGTCATCCACGACGATCTCGACATTACCCCGGGAACGCTCCGCACGACTGATTCATCCCGTGCCGCCGGACACAATGGCGTCCAAGACATCATCGATTGCCTCGGCACGCAGGACTTTTTCCGCATCCGACTCGGCATCGGCCGACCAGTCGAAGTCGAGGACGTCTGTATGCCCTCTCATGACTATGTCCTCGGACGATTCTCCGTCGAGGAGACCGCTGGACACCCCGCTCTTTTTGACGAAGTCATCGGGATCGTCCGCAAACGACTCGGGACCTGATACAAGAACGATAAGACCCGCTCAGGAAATGAGCGGGTCTTCTTTTGTCAGATTCGAAGAAGAGAGTTCCGCCAAAAGTCCGCAATAGGAGGGTATTACTGACTATGGACGGAACTCTCACCTCCAGCAATAAATTGTTTGCACTACCCTAGCGTCAAACTACGCCCCTGTCAATACTCATCCAAGAAAAAAGCCGGGGGTATGGGTACCGCCGGCCAAACATCGAATCCGTTTCATGTCGCCTCAGGCGAATGGTGCGCCACAACCGTGACGAGCATCTGATACGCCGCGAGCGATGCAATCGCCGCGAGCGCAAGCAGGCACGCGACCAGACCCCACTCAGCGTAGAAGTACATGACCAGGATCGGCGAGACGATGAACGCCACGAACCGCGGGAATAGTGGGTATTTCTCCGCGAACGTTTCCTGTGTCGCCCAGACCGCCGCGAGATACAGGACGAAGCCCGTGAAGATGGCATCGATGAATGCCTCCACCGAGACTTCTCCCGGCTCGGTCATGAGCATGTACCCGGTGAGACCGATGCCCATCGGGATCGCCACCATGAGCCCACCCAGGACGAGGGCGGCGAGGACGTAAAGAACGAACTTTCCCATAATCCTCTCCTTTCGATCGCGAATGTGGGATGACTGATATTCGCACCGGTCCGAAAAAATGTCAAAAGAAAAAGGGCCGATAGCGGCCCTTCATGATCTTTCGAAAGAGGGTCATTTCTTCTCCTCTTTCTTGGCGCCATCCGCTGGTGCAGCAGTATCAGCTTCCTTCACGACACCCTCAACCTTGGTCACGTCCATCTCAACCTTCTCTTCGAGCGAGGACATCTCGGCATCGGTGCGCGGACGCATGACAGTCGCAACGATCGCTTCGAGGGTTTCGAGCATCTCGACGCCCGTGCCGAGCTTGATGTCAGACACCTTGATCTGACTATCGAAATCAACGAGCTGAGCGAGATCAATAACGAATGAGTGCGGCAAGTCTTTCGGGAGACACTTCACCTTCACCTCGTCGAGATTCCGGATGAGTACGCCACCAAGCGCCTTCACGGCTGGAGCTTCGCCGACGAATTCGAGTGCGACATCAGTCTCAATCTCTTCATCCATGTTCACCTGATAGAAATCGACATGTGTGAAGCGGCCCGAGAGCGGATCCACTTGCACGTCGTGAATGAGGACATTGATCCCCTTCTTTTTTTCGTCCTGGATGAGTTCAACGAGCGTACTCTCACCAGCTGCCTTGAAGACTTTTTTGAAATCGATTTCCTTGACGGAAAGATTCACAGCGTCTTTCTTGTGGCCATACTGCACTGCCGGGATACAGCCGCTCGCGCGGAGTGCCACCAAATCCTTTCCTGCTTCTGTTCTCTCTGATACAACGAGCTTCAGTGTTTCCATACAAATACTTCAGTTAACGAGTAGTTTCAAAAAATTGGCTAGCGGATGAGCTCGTCGACGCTATCATGTTCCTTCAGGAACTGATGCACCGTGAGCACTTCGTCACTCGAGATCGCCTCACCCTTGAAGAGCCGCTTGGCTTCGCCTTGCTCCAGATCGGTGAGCACGCCCATGGATACGACGCCGACCGGCGACATCGAGACATAGACGAGCGTCGAGGCGCCACAACTCTCACAAGTGAGGTGCAGCGTGGAGCGCTTGTCTTCCTGGTCGAGGAGGAGCATCTTGGCCGGTCGGTACTCCTTGCTGCAGACCGGGCAATGGACGAGTGCTTTCAGGTTTTCGAGGTTGGGTTTCACGTTTGCAGTCTACCAAAAAATGCCTTGAAACAGCAATTTTCGAGCAAAAGCAGTGTACCAGGGAGAGTCGCTCGGGTCAACCCCGTTAGAAATAAAATATATGCGACAGAGATCATCGAAACATCATGGTATTTCTCGCACTAACGCTTGATACCGAACCTAGACAATTTTCTAACGGGGTCAACCCCGTTCTCTCGGACGAGAATTGACTGAGGCAAGCCACGAATGCTAACCTAGCGCTTCGTTCCTTCAGTATGGAGATCCGACATGGCCCGATCCTACGCCGAGACGCTCATGCGTGCGATCGCACTCGATGAGCATCCCCCGCTCCGCTTTCTCCAGCATCGTGACTGGAACGGGCTCTGGCAACTCCGCGAGCACCTGGTCCTTCGTGCCGCAAATACTGCCGCACTCCGAGGCCATTCGTATCGCGACTTCCGGGTGGGTGCCGCCGCATTCGTTACGAGTCGGAAACCCGACCTCCTGCGCTCGCTCGGCCAGACACCGCAGCGCATCTACACCGGTGCCAACTGGAAGCTGGGCCAGGATGAGCGCAACACCTGCGCCGAGCAGGAGATCGTCGCTCAGCTCCGACAGAACCAGCACCTCTTTCCGGCCCGGCGAATCCTCGCCCTCGTGATCTACGGTTCGCCCCAGGATGAGCCCGATGCCGAAAGCGGTGTCCGAACGCCGACACTTCACCCCTGTCGGCACTGCCGGCGGCTCCTCAGGGAAATCCCCGAGATGCGGCCAGATACGGTCATCATCACTGTGTCACCCGATGGCACGATGGAACTCATGCCGTTTGCCGAGCTCCTCCGCATCCACGGTGTCACATGAGCATTCGTTCATCCCTCCCCTTGTCCCGCAAGACCTCGACCGTCTTGCGATTTTTTTATCCAACGGACTGTTTTACCGGCCCTGAATGACCGGAAATTCGATGCCAACTGCTTCGTCGTTTATACCTTTCAAAGGCTTGTCGGTCGTGAGATCAAACCGGCCATCGCCGTTATCTTCGTACATGACTGCAAAAACCGTTTCGTTCTTCACTTCTCGAGAAAGCGGGATATCAAAATTATCCCTCTGTCGATGTAAACCTTCATACCGCTTCGCGAGCTCGGGCGTATAGGTACCAGAATTCTTAGCTCTGACAATGACCTCTGGCTCATCGATCAGGGAATGCACTCCCAGAACTGTCCCTGCACAACCGCTTTTCGATTCATGAATCGCCACCCAGGCCGGAACATACGACCGAGCAACAGTGACAGTGGCAAGTTTTCCTGGAACCTGTTCAAAAGCCTCGAGGCCTTCCCATTTCTTATTGCCTTGGAGATACACGGATTGATACTCGTCGAATGACCGGTCGGATTTGAAACGAATTCTCACGATCGCCGGATCCTCAAAAATTTGTTCATCGACACCTCTCTTTTTCCGATAGGTCATCACTCTATCCTTGGACCGATCAAAAGTTTGGTCTCCGTCGTCTTCATACAGGCTCACATATGCCTCGTACCGATCCATGTACCGGGAGAGTGGTACGGCAAGATTATTGTATACTCCCGACTGTAGAAAATGCGCGGTGTTGAACTCCGAACCGTCCGCACGAATGATAAGCGGCGAGCTGACGACAACGAAACCCGGCTTCTGGAGCTCGACATGTGCAACCACTACCTTTTTCCCAGGTTCTTGCTCGACATTCAATTGAAAATAGTCCGGTTGGTCCTCGCGCGTTCCTAGGAGCGCTTGTTCAGCTGCCCCGATAGCCGTAATCGACTTCGTGAGCTGCTCCGTCTGCCTCCTGATTTCTTCTTCCGAAGCTCCTTGTTCTCTTGATTGCCGAATCGCAGTCCCCACCATCATTTTGTATTCCTCGATCTTCTTTCGCTGCGTCACCGCAAATGTCTTCGGCTTGATACAGGTTTCAGGAACCTGCCCTATCCCATCCTGATCCACTCCGACTACGGACTGTGTTTCTTTTGACTGATTAGTCTTTGTGGTATTAAAAAAATAGAAAACGGCAACCCCTCCGAAAAGAAGAGCGATTACGACAACGATGAGACCTACCTTGAGCCGAGACATGCTTTGTTTTTTCCCATTTTACCACACCCCGGAGAAAATTTTATACGTCTAGGTTCTTCACGTTCTTGGCATGCGTCTGGATGAAGCGGCGCCGTGGCTCGACTTCGTTCCCCATGAGGACGTCGAAGAGCCGATCCGCTTCCTCGGCATCGTCGATCGAGACCTGGAGCATGAGCCGGTTATCCGGTGCCATGGTCGTCTCCCAGAGCTGTTCTGGGTTCATTTCACCGAGACCTTTATAGCGCTGGATATTGATGCCGAAAACATTCTCTCCACCCTCACTATTCGCATCGGTATTTTCGGGTACTTCAGCCGACGCTTCTTCTTTCGGTTCGGCGGCCTTCTTCTTGGCGGCCTTGGCGCTTTTTGTCGCCTCTGCAGCCGCTTTCATCGATTCGATCACGCGATCCTTTTCTTCCTCAGTATAAGAGTAGCGGATGTCTTTCC
>CAZCTF010000032.1:0-10280 GCA_964501755.1 uncultured Bdellovibrionales bacterium | reverse complement strand
AGCCCGGCGATGTGAAGTCGACCGTTGCGGATATCCGTCGCCTCAGGAAGCTCGGCTGGAAGCCGACCACCCGCATTGAACTGGGCATCAAGAACTTCGTCGAGTGGTACAAGGAATACTTTGGAATATAGGTTTTAGTGACTAGAGGATAGAGTATAGATAGGTAAAAAAACGAGACGGCCCATCAGGTGATGAGTCGTCTCTTTTTGTGCGCGCGTTGGCGTAGCATCGGTACCATCAGGCTTGGATATCCGGTGCAGATTGCTCCGGTCACAGATAAGAGAGAAACGAGTGCGGCATTTTCACGGTGCGAATCAGGGCGGCCCCATCGACCACGCTTGTTCGTTGATGGTGCAGCATGTCACGGGAATGCCGATGTAGTACGGTCGTATGACATCGCGCCAGTAAATCATGGCTTCGATGCGACCGCGCCCCCCGAGCGCTTCGACGATATCCATCAGGGGGACGGGGAGATAGGCGGTAGAGGGCAGCCTGAACTTCGGATGACGAGCGACATAGTCGCAGAAGCGTCCGAGGTCGAGGGGGACACATAGTCCCTTGAGTGCCGCGATCATGGGCTCGGGGTGAGCTATGTTGTCTGGAAGTGCGCGTACTGCACCGATAACAATGAACCTCATCTCATCTCCTTTGGTTGGTGGGTGAATCAGCGAATGATGGCAGCGGATTCCGCCTCGACCGCAATGCAGCAGGATTTTTGGATGGCGATGTACCGGGCGTAGATGAAGACGATGTTGTGCCGGGTAGCACGCTCGACACCGAGGGCGGTGGTGAGAACACGCTGCACGTCATGCGGATGCAGGACATAGCACGCCCTGCCGAAACTCCAGTCCTGGTCGATGAGCTCCTGTCGGAGCGGAAAGGTCTGGCCGACCATGTCAGCGGCGAGTTCGGGCAGCCCGAGCTCGGCAGGGGCATGGATGACACGGATAGAGGAAGGGGAATGCATGGAGGGTCCTTTCAGACGTAGTCGGCGACTGTTTCGCAGCAGGGCCGGGGGATGTAGAGGAGGGGACAGCAAAGCGAGAACTCGGTCCAGTAGGCGAGGGCAGCATGGCGTCCGAGGTCGCGGAGCTGTTTCAGGACTACCTGGACATCGACGCAGGCGAAAAATGACGGTGGGAGTGGCAGGTAGGGATAGTCGACCAGGATACGGGCGACATACGCAGAGTTCTCTTCGAACTCGAGTCCGACGAGGCCGCGAAGGGCATGAATTGGGCGCTCCACGCGAGGCGGAGCATGCACGATGCAGAGTGTGCTCATGGTTCTCCATTTCGATTGTTAATGTAGATGGCGGGATACTAGCAATATTGAAACTGCTCTGTCAAAGCCCGGATGGTATCATAGAGGCGTATGTTGAAACGCATCTTCATCTGGAGCACTATCTGTACCCTCGCTATCGGGGCGCTCTACGCGTTTGAGTCGGCGCGTATCCCGTGTCAAGGAGCGCTCGAATACGGAATTGGCCAATTCGACAGTCGCTTTGGCATCACGCGGGACGAGTTCCGCGCTGCTATCGCTGAGGCAGAGTGGCCGTGGGAGACAGCGCTCGGACGCGAGGTGTTTCAGTACCGGGACGGCGCGCTGTTTCAAGTCAATCTCATCTTTGATGAGCGGCAGCAGCGGACCATCGATGGGAAAAAGTTGGAGGATGACTTGGCCCAGGTCACCGAGACGCAGGCGACGATCCGGCAGAAATACGAGGCCAATGCGACCGCGCTCGATGTCCGGCGGAAGGAATACGATGCGGCGCTCAGTCGCTTTGAACGTGACCTGGCACGGTACAATGCCCGAGTCGTCGAGTGGAATAGGAGCGACCGGACCGACGAAGACGAACTCGACTGGCTTCGGTCAGAGGAAAAGCGTCTCGATCGCATTCAGCGCGACCTCGAGATACTCCGGGAGAAAGTGAATGCGCTCGTCACAACCGTCAATCGCTATGCACAGGAGGAGGAAAAAGTCGTCGATCGATACAATGCGGAAGTCGAGACGTTTACCGAGACGTATGGCACGGGCGAGGAATTCGACCAGGGAATCTACAATGGCGGAGCGATCGATATCTATCAGTTCGATGATCGGAATCACCTCGTCATGGTGCTGACTCACGAGCTCGGACATGCGCTCGGGCTGGAACATGTCGCCAATCCGGAGTCGATCATGTATCCGGTCCTCGGGGAGCAGCATCTGGATCGGCTCGCCCTCTCGGTCGAAGACCAGGCGGCGCTCGATACGGTCTGTTCGGTCACGGCCTGGGATCTCCTGGGCCGTGATGTGCGTCAGGTCTGGTCGCTTTTGGTGCATTGAAGCGGCCTCGATACCGGCGGGCAATTAGGGTAAAATAGGCCTATACTCTGAGTCCTGTCTTTCTGAGGAATCCCGAATGAATCCCGTTAGAATCCGTGTTCCAAAAAGTACTAGCAGCGTAGAATTCCCTGATCAACAGTGGTTCTCGGATTTGATATTTAACGGAAGCTTTTAACGAGATGAAAATCGCCCTCGTCCATGACTATCTGGTGCAGTACGGCGGAGCGGAGCGCGTCCTCGAGGCGTTCACCGAGATCTGGCCGTACGCGCCGATCTATACGCTCCTCCATGATCCCGAAGCGATGCATGGGAAATTCGCCGAGAAGCGAATCTATACGTCGTTTCTTCAGAAATCCCGTTTCGCTCGGAAACATCACCGGCTGTTTCCACCCCTCATGCCGGTCGCGATCGAGGCGTTTGATTTCTCCAAATACGATGTCGTTCTGTCAGACTCGTCGAGTTATGCCAAGGGCATCATCACGCGGCCCGAGACGCTCCATATCTCGTACGTGCATACCCCGATGCGCTATGCCTGGGATGATTGTCAAAAGTACACCGAGGATTTCGGCTGGCCGCGCTTCATCAAGAAACTCGTGCCATTTTTCATGAACCCGATTCGGCTTTGGGACAAGGCTTCGGCTGATCGGGTCGACCACTTTATCGCCAACTCCGAATTTGTCCGTGCGCGCGTTGCCAAATACTATCGCAAAGAATCCGACGTGATTCATCCGCCGGTCGAGGTCGCGCGTTTCCATGTCGCACGCAAGGAAGAGATCCAGGGCTACTACCTCATGGTTGGCCGTCTTATTGCCTACAAGCGGCACGATATTGCAATCGAGGCATTCAATCAGTTGCGGCTCCCGCTTAAGATCATCGGCCGGGGGCCGGAACTCGAGCGTCTGAAACGGCTCGCCGGCCCAACAATCGAGTTCCTCGGCCGGGTGCCGGACGAGGCATTGCCGAAATACTACGCCGAGTGCCAAGCGTTCATCTTCCCGCAGGAGGAGGACTTCGGCATTGTCGCCGAAGAAGCCTTTGCTTCCGGGCGTCCGGTGATTGCCTATCGGGGAGGCGATATCGTCGAGCATCTCGAGGAAGGCAAGATGGGTGAGTTCTTTGAAACTCAGACGGCTGATTCGCTCCAAAAAGCGGTGGAGCGTTTCCAGTCGCGTGGTTATGATGGGGCGTATATCCGGTCCAAAGCAGAACGCTTTGACAAGGAGCGTTTTAAGGCTAGAATACGGGACTCGGTCGAGTCGCTCGTCCGGGAACACCTCGCGCGTCAGAATCACCAGCCACGCTAATGAACCAACACCGATAACTGCTATGGAACTCCGTGATTTTCTTCAGCTTTTCATCCGCCAGCGTTCGCTCATCGCTTGGATTCTGGGTGCCGCAGTTGTTATCGGTTTCCTCAGTTATCGTCTCCAGTCCCAGTGGTATGAGGGAGTCGTACTTCTCTCGGTGACTCGCCAGGCTGCCGAGGCAACCCCGGAGTACCAATACGATCACAGCTATCGCCTACAGGCGGACGAGCGCATGGCGGATACGCTGGCTCGTTACCTGGAGTCTGAAATCGGTCGTCGTGATACGGCGCGTCAGGTGCCCTTTACGGGAGTTCGTGAGACCGAATTCATCGAGAGCCAAGTGTCAGCCCTCCACTTGTCACCATCAATCGTCCAGGTAAGCTATGCAGCAATGACACCGACCGAAGCCGAGAGTATCGCGGAGGCGTTCTACAAAACCGGCGAACGCTATGTCGCGAGCCTGAATGAGCAGGCAGGAAATCGTAACTGGTTCACTCTGGTTGCGAGTGATCCGTATGCGAAAGACGGGCGATACACGCTTCTGGTCGCCCTTGGTGTCGCTCTTGTGCTCGGGGTGATTGTGGCGTTTTGGACGGTGCTCGGGCTCTGGTACTGGAAAGGGAATGGCGGCCGCGCCTAGGTGTCCCGAGGCAAACATAGAAATACTCGATACGTCTGATTCACGGCCTCTTTACTTTATATGAGAATTGGCATCGATATCCGTTCGCTCGTAGCCGGGAAACGGACGGGCGTAGAAGAATACACTATCGGACTACTCCGCGAACTTTTCCGCTCTGGTTCCGAACACGAGTATATCCTGTTCTTCAATGCCTGGGGAAAGGTTGAGCCTGACCTCGCCTGGGCTGAGACATTTCCGAATGTGACGGTTCGACGTTTCCGGATCCCGAACAAGCTGCTCAATCTGTCGCTCTGGTACCTGCGGTACCCGAAGCTTGATCGGCTCATCGGCGGGACGGATGTCTTTTTCATGCCAAACCTGAATTTTTCAGCGTTTTCTCGGGAGACCAAGCTCATCGTGACGGCCCATGACCTTTCTTTCGAATTTTTCCCCGAGACCTTTTCGTGGAAGCAGCGGTTGTGGCACTTTGCAATCAATTTCTGCTCGCTCCTCCAACGCGCGGATCGAGTCATTGCCGTCTCCGAGTCGACCAAGGACGACCTCGTCACGCGGTACCGGATTCCCGAGGCCAAGATCGAAGTGATCCATAGCGGTATCGACGAACGGTTCCGGGTCATGGATCGTAATGATCTCTCACTTCTTGCGGTGAAGAAAAAATACGGACTGCCATATAAATTCATCCTCTATCTCGGCACAATCGAACCACGGAAGAATCTCGACGCGCTCCTCAGTGCCTTCGAGGCGTATCAGCGCTCGGCGGTGGGAGAGGAGATGATGCGTTATGAGCTGGTGCTCGCCGGTCGGCCGGGTTGGAACTACGAAGAGCTCTTTATGGCGATCGGCCATTCGGTGTACCGGGACAAGATTCATCTCATTGGTTTCGTCGATGATGCCGATAAACCAGCGCTCTACAATCTGGCCAGCCTCTTTGTGTACCCATCATTTTATGAGGGCTTCGGTTTCCCGCCCCTTGAGGCGCTTCGCTCAGGTGTGCCGGTTATCGCTTCGCACTCGGCCTCGCTTCCTGAAGTGGTCGGGGCGGCCGGAGTTCTCATTGATCCGTACCGGCCGGATGAGATTTATCAAGCGATGCGCAATATCCTCGGCGACAAGCTGTATCAGGCTCGACTGCGTGAGCGCGCCCTCCTGGAGCGCGAGGCATTCACCTGGATTGCCGCTAGCCGTGCCTTCCTCGATCTCGTCTGTAAGATTTAATCCTCGTTTGCGTCTTATAGGCAACTCGGCTTATAATTGGGTTGAAAATAAAAAGAAAAACTATATGCGTACGGAGGAGTCTCACAAGGCAGTAGCGTTTTCCGCTATTGTCTTTATGCTTTTCGGAGGGTATTTCGCTTATGCGGCGTTTTTGACCGGGCAGCCGACGAATATGCCGGGCGTCCAGCCGGTTACCGCGAGTGACGATGATGATAGCGATGAGGACGAAGATGAGGATGAGGATGAGGACAAGGACGATGATGACTCAAAGTCCGAGAAGTTGAAGAAGGAAGAAGAGAAGAAACGTGAAGACGCTAAGAAGGCCGCTGAGCGCGCCAGTGAGGCCGCCAAGCGATCGTCCGATGATGATATGGATGAGGACTTCGATGAGGATGAGAACGAGGTAGAGGACGAAAGTGAGGATGAAGATGAATTTGAAGATGAGGATGGTGATGGGGATGAGGATGAAGACGAAGACGACCGGAACGCCATGTTCAAGGATCGTGACAAGACGCTTGAAAAACTGAATGAAAAGATCGCGGAGGCTGAAAAGGAAATCCTTGAAAAGCAGGCTGAGGGTGTCGATGTGACGGCAGCGCTCGCACAATTGGCTCAGGCCAAGGCTGTCCTGGGATCGGTTGAGGCAGCATTTACGGCGAATGAACTCGACCGGATCAGGGCGCTCGCTAAGTCGACTGAGCGGCTCGCACATTTTTCCAGGGGTAAGACGCTCCACGACTCAGAAGAAGTCGCCAAGGATATCGCTAAGATTGCGAAGCGCATCAGTCAGACCAAGGAGAAGATTGCGACTCTCGGGCGTCTCGGCGGTGACACGACGATCTATGCGATGAGTTTGGCTGAAGCTGAGTCGGCATTTGTAGATGTCAAAGCGCAGATTGTGGCGGGTGGTGAGAGTCTTTTGGTCGGACTCTCTGCGCTCGAGACGGTCGAGCGTCGGGTGAAATCGATCAAGAATTCCGTAGAGGGGGCGCTCTTTGCGCTCGGCGCAACGGACGACGACGAATTTGAAGACGAGCACAGTATCGAGATCGAGGACGTCTCGGATGATTTGTCCGAGCTCGCCGAGGCTGATGAGGACCACTCGGCGCTCCGGACCCTCGCCCTGGCCCACAAGTCTGAGGCGAAGAAAGTCTCGACCCTCATGCAGGACCTGGATGATCGGAACGCGATCGCCCGCGGACTCTTCGGCAATGACGAGGATGTCCTGAACGAGCTTCGGAATGAAGTCGTGATCAATGAGAATCGTATCGCAGCGATGCAAGCCGCGGCGGATAAGGTTGAGGATAATGAGCTCAATCTTCTCATGAACGAGAAGATCGGGGAACTCAAGGCCGAGAACTCGAAACTCATGAGCTTCATTACGGCACAGTCTGCTGAGTCCGGCGTCTTTGGTTGGTTCTTCCGGTTGTTCTAGAGAGACAACGATTCACGAGGGAAAAGACGTCTGAAAGCCGCGGGCGTCTTTCTCTCTTTATGCCTTATTCATGCTATAATGTTTCCAAGGTGACAGACATTGCCTTTTTAAGAAATCACAATAAACACTTCGGATATGGCCCACTTCGGCGAGCATCTGATGATTGATGGATACAATGGGAGTTATGAAATGTTGAATGATCAAGAACGTGTTTTCCGTTGCCTGAACGAATTACCTGAAGACCTCGGGATGACAAAGCTCGCTCCGCCGGTCGTGTACGAGGCACCGGGAAATGGCGAGAAGGATCCAGGCGGCTGGAGTGGTTTCGTCGTAATCATGGAAAGCCATATCAGCGTACATACGTTTCCCGGGCGCGGTTTTGTCTCGATTGACGTCTATACCTGCAAGAACGGGCTCGATACCCGCTATATCGAGAAATACTTCCGGGATATCTTCGGTTTGGGAGAGCTCGAGGTGAATTTCGTCGAACGGGGGAAGAAATATCCGGTTGAAAATATACGCTGAAGTCTGAAGGGATTATATATTTTATCCCCATCTGTTTGTGTCGTTGTAATCGAACAGTGCACCGTTTATGACTTGGATCGCTATTGCCCTCATTGCTCCGGCTCTATGGGCGCTGGTTTCGCTTATTGACAATTATTTTGTTGATGGCGTTTATGAAGATGAATTTGATGGTATAGTGCTGTCATCGTTTTTTCAGATTCTTCCGTGGCTACTCGTTCCTTTTGGAGTGCTCCATTTTTATCCATTCGGAGACAATATGGTGTGGGCAGTCGCATCAGGTTTTTTCTTTTTAGCTTCTCTTTTTCAGTACTTCCGCTCCCTCTTTCGGGTGAATGATTCGGCCCTGATGCAGATTTTATGGAGCCTCAGCGTTCCATTGGTGCCATTTTTTGCGTTTTTTTTGGTGGAAGAGGTATTACTACCGCTCCATTATCTCGGTATCGCAATCGCTTTTGTTGGCGTGTTGATCTTTAATTTTGATATTGAATCCGGAGCGTCGCGCCGTTTGCGAAAAGTTGCCCTCCCCATGACATACGCGGTGGTGTTTATGGCCTTGAGCATGGTCTTTGGGAAAAAAGCGTTTATTTATTCCTCTGATGTTGAAACAAATTTCCTTCTTTTTTGTTTCGGCGGAGTTTTCATTCTTCTCCTTCTGCCCACGCTGGATCGGGTGCCGATAAAAGCCAGGAGTCGGCGTATTTGGCACCTCCTAAAGAAATACTTTTTTGTGTTTTTATTTGCTGAGGGACTCTCGGTGACTGCCACATTTACCTCACAGTGGGCTATCAAACTTTCCCCGTCTATCTCTTTCGTCTCGGTTCTTGAGAGCTTAACCCCTGTTTTTGTCGTGTCGCTGAGTCTCGTATTGATCCTCTTCATACCCATGGTTGGGGGCCGAAATCTGGAAAAAATATATCGTGAACAGATAACGCATATGCCCGTAAAAATACTAGCGACCCTGATTATTGTGGCGGGGGTGTTTCTTATCAGCTGAGTTTTTTCATATGCAGCCAGTTATGATACGATAATAGCGGGAGTCCAAGAACCTTTTATTTATGGGGAAATCATCGCGTGTTTTTTTTCTTGTTGCTTTCATCCTGATTACGGGATCGATTGTTGTAACGTATTATCGATTCTTTATAGCCCGTGACTATGTGGTGCAGGAAGAGGTGGGGTGTGATCCGTATACGGAGGCGTGTTTTATTTTTGTCTGCGATCCGTTGGTAGATGAGGAGTGTACCGGTGATTCCTCGGAGGATACTTCGTACTATAAACTTATGGATCGTGTGGCCAAGAATGCGCCATTGTGTGAAGTGGGTGATGAGACCTGCGACACTTCCGTGTGTTCTCCTGGTGAAACGGAATGTTATTTTACATTATGTGATCCGGAAACGATCAGAGCGAGCGAATCCTGCAACGATCCGATGGTATACGCGCGGGAGCACTCGGAAGCAGAAGATAATTCTGACACCAAAATTGATAAGACCAGTGATGAAACCGTTATCGATGATGACACGCTCATGGATGACGCAGGGAACGATTCATGATTTCCGGGTCGATGTCGGGATTATGATTGCAGAGAGAAGTATTTTATTAGCTATATTGTTATGAATAAACAGGATTATCTAAAGACCGTGGTGGAACATTTCGATATCAAGACTATTGATGCTCGGCCGATCGTTGATGCGATGGGAAAAATGTCTTTTACCGCTCGGGATACCGCTCGTGCGACAAATATCTTCAATACGATGCTGGAAGACAAGGATTGTACAGTGGTGTTGGCGATCGCGGGGAGTACGAGTGCCGCCGGATGCATGCAAATATACGTGGATATGGTAAAAAACAAGATGGTGGACGTCGTCGTGGCGACCGGTGCTACCATCGTTGATATGGATTTTTTTGAAGCGATCGGTTTCAAACACTATCAAGGGAGTCCATACGTCGATAATCAGGAACTGCGTCGCCTGCTCATTGATAGAATCTATGATACCTTGATCGATGAAGAAGAAGTGACGGCTTGCGATAAGACGGTACAACATATCGCAGATCAGATGGTTCCGGGAACGTATTCCTCGAGGGAATTTATTCGAGAAATGGGGAGATATTTAACACAACATGGAAAGAAACGAGATTCTCTTATACAGGCTGCTTATGAGAATGATGTGCCCGTATTTTGTCCGGCATTTTCCGATTCAAGTGCCGGATATGGTTTGGTATGGCACCAGGTGACGCATCCGGAAGGCCATGTATCCATTGATTCCGTGAAAGATTTTAGGGAGTTGACGGAACTGAAGATATCATCACCGGAGACGGGTATCTTAGTCGTCGGGGGCGGAACGCCGAAGAATTTTATTCAAGATACTGTCACTTGTGCTTTGGGTCTTGGGAAAGATGTTCCGACTCACAAATACGCCATTCAGATCACTGTCGCGGATGTCCGTGATGGCGCCTGTTCAAGCTCAACATTCAAAGAAGCGGCTTCATGGGGAAAAATTAATCTTGAGAATGAGCAGATGGTGTATGCTGAGGCTACCTCGGTATTGCCGCTCATGATGAGTCATGCCTATCACACTGGACTGTGGAAGAATCGTGAACCAAGGCGCCTTGGTATGCAGTTCGAATAGTATGGAGATGGTGTTGCAGAGGGAGGCGGTTGAGTAATTTTTTATTGAAAAGAGAATCTTATAACGCTTATGTGGCTTTGTCCGTGGGAGGATCCTAGGTACCTGATTTTTTCCAGTAATGTTCCGGATGTTTTGTACTACTCTCATATTCCAGCGATTATAGCCGCTCTTTTGTTTGGGGGATTTATTTTCCTCCATAATAAAACATCAAC